>NZ_CP041253.1:5130000-5482500 GCF_006575665.1 Echinicola soli | reverse complement strand
CAAATGTAGGCATAAGTAACGATAAGGCGGGCGAGAAACCCGCCCACCGATAGACCAAGGTTTCCTGATCAACGCTAATCGGATCAGGGTCAGTCGGGACCTAAGGCGAACCCGAAGGGGGCAGTCGATGGACAACGGGTTAATATTCCCGTACCGTACATACAGGTGAAGGAGGGACGGAGCGATGAAAGTCCCGCCCGGTGACGGAAAACCGGGTTGAAGGGTGTAGGTATTGGAGGCACAGTTAAATGCGTGCCTTTAGCCGAACCTGATAGTACCGCAATCCTTCGGGAGCGCGGATAGCGGACCTAAGGACTTCCAAGAAAATCTTCTAGCGACAAGCGTATGTACGCCCGTACCGCAAACCGACACAGGTGGTCAAGGAGAGAATCCTGAGGTGCTCGAGTGAATCATGGCTAAGGAACTCGGCAAAATGGCCCTGTAACTTCGGGAGAAGGGGCGCCTACTCACTTTAGGGTGAGAGGCCGCAGTGAAAAGGCCCAGGCGACTGTTTATCAAAAACACATGGCTTTGCGAAGTGGCGACACAAAGTATAAGGCCTGACACCTGCCCGGTGCCGGAAGGTTAAGGGGGGGCGTTACCGTAAGGGAAGCGCTGAACTGAAGCCCCGGTAAACGGCGGCCGTAACTATAACGGTCCTAAGGTAGCGAAATTCCTTGTCGGGTAAGTTCCGACCTGCACGAATGGTGTAACGATCTGGGCACTGTCTCAGCCATGAGCTCGGTGAAATTGTAGTCGCGGTGAAGATGCCGCGTACCCGCAACGGGACGGAAAGACCCCATGAACCTTTACTGCAGCTTAGCATTGGCATTGGGCAAACAATGTGTAGGATAGGCCGGAGGCTGTGAGCCGGCGTCGCCAGGCGTCGGGGAGCCACTGTTGAAATACGGCCCTTTGTTTGTTCGGTGTCTAACCCGTCAAGGACGGGGACATTGCTTGGTGGGTAGTTTGACTGGGGTGGTCGCCTCCAAAAGGATAACGGAGGCTTCCAAAGGTTCCCTCAGCACGCTTGGTAACCGTGCGTGGAGTGCAATAGCATAAGGGAGCTTGACTGTGAGGCCGACAAGCCGAGCAGGGTGGAAACACGGGTATAGTGATCCGGCGGTACCGTATGGAAGGGCCGTCGCTCAAAGGATAAAAGGTACTCTGGGGATAACAGGCTGATCTCCCCCAAGAGCTCATATCGACGGGGAGGTTTGGCACCTCGATGTCGGCTCGTCACATCCTGGGGCTGGAGAAGGTCCCAAGGGTTGGGCTGTTCGCCCATTAAAGTGGCACGCGAGCTGGGTTCAGAACGTCGTGAGACAGTTCGGTCCCTATCTGTTGCGGGCGTGGGAAACTTGAGAGGATCTGACCTTAGTACGAGAGGACCGGGTTGGACGGACCGCTGGTGTACCGGTTGTGGTGCCAACTGCACTGCCGGGTAGCTACGTCCGGAAGGGATAAGCGCTGAAAGCATCTAAGTGCGAAACCCACCTCGAGATGAGGTTTCCGTATAGGGTTGTCAGAGACGATGACGTTGATAGGCTGCAGGTGTAAAGCCGGAGACGGCATAGCTGAGCAGTACTAATAGCCCGAAAGCTTGCCTGTTTGGAGTTGTATTATCTTTTGTAGGGTCGAAAGGCTTATAAGGAACAGAAAGGAAAAAAAGAAACGCGTTGTCCCTTTTCAGAGAGGGGCACATAAAGAGCTTAGGGCGGTACGGCACAGGGGATCCACCTCTTCCCATCCCGAACAGAGAAGTTAAGCCCTGTCGCGCCGATGGTACTGGGGTCACACCCGGGAGAGTAGGTCGCCGCCCGATTTTATCAAGGCCCTCCGTATATACGGAGGGCCTTTTCTTTTTTATACCTGGGTGTCCCGTACACGGCTTTCCAAAGAAGGATATCCCCAACCACCGGAATCCATGTTTTTCGGATCAATCAATATTTCTGGGGGCGGGAGAAGATTTATATTCATTTGGTATGTCGCCACGAAGTCGCCAAGACACGAAGTGTTTTGTAGGCAGGTTCCAAATTTCATGGAAAACAAACAGCTTTGGGTCTTATTTTGAGAACAAAGCAATATTTCTGGAAGATGAGAGATTTCCAGGTGGTTTTGGTAAGCATATTTCCCTTTAATGTAGCAATAGTAATGCGTGCCCCGGTATAAAAAAAAATTAGCATAAATCTTATTAATCTGCACCATCTGCGTGCTATCGAAACCAACCCTAATCCCCCCAACTTTTCCGCTTGATCCTGTTTTGAAGATTGGGTAGTTTTTTAATGGTCATGGGCTTTTATGCTGGTCAGGGGAAATCCGTGGAGATCCCCTGATGAAACGGGGCAGGAAGTGTAATCTGTGGGCTTTCTTCCAAACAATTGGGTTACTGGCATGATTGGGTATAATCATACTTTTTTTAATCTTTCGGATTATAAGGTTTATTTTTTGAGAAAAAAGTGCCAGTTTTGCACAAATATTTTAAGCATGGCAGTTCTACTAAAGTCACTAAGATTAATCCAAAAAGATATCGTCGGAAAACCATCGCATTATTCCTATGATGGAAGAAAGCTTAGTCAATATGATGGAGATGAAAGTGGATTTTCAGAAGTGATTGATTGTAGTGGCTGGCTTGGAAGTACTGGTTGGATAGACCTTAGGTGTGGCGTAGGAGAGCCTGGGCACGAGTACCAGGAGACATTGGAGAGTTTGGATCAAGCCCTCAAACATGCAGGTTTCACTCAGGCTGTGCTATTGCCTAATACTTCCCCTGTGATACAGAGTAAGAATGAAGTTGAGTTTATAAAGAACAAGGCTAGCGCTTTTTTAACTAAGCTGCATGTCCATGCAGCAGTGACCAAGGACACCCTGGGGGAGGATCTTACCGAAATACTGGATATCCATCATCACGGGGTGACTGTTTTCGGAGATGGCAATGTGCCGCTTTCCAATTCCGATAGGATGATGAAGGTACTCCAATACCTCCAGAAATTTGACGGGGTCCTATTTGACCAGTCTTATGATCCGTTATTGGCCATATTTGGTCAGATGCATGAGGGATATACGTCGACTTCATTAGGGATGAAAGGAATCCCCTCGCTGGCAGAGGAGGTCGCCATTCAGAAAAATATAGAAATCCTTAACTACACCGGAGGAAGGATTCATTTCCAGACGGTAAGTACAAGAGGCGGTGTTGCTGCCATTAGAAAAGCAAAATCGGAAGGATTACAAGTAACCGCTGATGTATCGCTATATCAATTGCTTTTCGTTGATGAAGACCTTAGCAATTACGATAGTAAACTAAAAGTAATGCCACCGTTTCGGGGAAAAGCTGATCAGGAAGCCTTACTTGAAGGGCTTAAGGATGGCACCATCGATGCCATTGTGTCAAACCACCAGCCTAGGGATTATGATGCCAAACATATGGAATTTGACCTCGCTGAATTTGGAATGAATGGGTTGCAGACATTTTTACCCGGGATGGTGTCGTTGGAGACCAAATTGGGCTGGCCATTGTTAATAGATAAGATTACTTCTGGACCGGCACGTATCATTAGATGTCAAGAAGACCAAATGACTTCCCTTACTGTATTTGACCCGAATGAAGAGTGGATATTCAATAGACAATCCAACAAATCCCTGTCAGCTAATTCACCGTTCTATAACCAACGCCTGAAGGGGAAAGTGAAAATGGTCATCAATAAGGATAAATTCGCTCGGTTGGATGGCTAAATATTTTAAGGGGAGCTATTTGTTTGGTGTTGTCGGTGGGGTCTTCTGCCTATTGGCCTTTTGGGTGCTTAGTTGGGTGGGATTGGATCCTATTGACTTTACACTGCTATTTGCTTGCTTGATTACCCCTGTTTTTGTTTTTATAGGAATCAAAAACTATCGGGATACTACTGGTGCCGGTGAGATGTTATTTGCGCAGGGGATGACCGTTGGTTTTGTGATTTACGGGTTGATCGCTTTGATCACGGCATTGGGGATTGCGCTATTTCTACAAATGGCCCCTGATCTATTTGCCAGCTATAAAGCAGATAGAATATCCTATCTTCAGGAAAAGCAAACCTATATTACCGAAAATGTCAATAAAGAGGCCTTTGATAAGGCCATGACAGAACATCGGGGCATGTCGGTTAGGGATGTCGCACTGGATGTGTTTCTGAAAATTTTTATCTTGGAATTGTTCTTTACAATAATTATTTCGATAATTTTAAAGAGAATAAAAAACTAAATTTTGTCAATATGGAAACTCAAGAAACACCTTTTAAAGCTGCACTGAGGTCAGGGATGATCCTTGGACTCATTTCGTTAGTGATTAGTTATCTGGTTTACTTTGTAGATGCTACCCTGTTTGCCTCAAGCTGGATGCTCTTATTGGTGGCTTTGACATTTGTCTTGGTACTTGTCTTTGGCTTTAGTTATAGAAAGGAGCTAGGAGGATATATCTCGTTTGGTGCTGCATTCCAGTTTTCTTTCTTGACCCTGATAATAGCAGGAGTCATTGGGATGATCGGGCAACTTTTATTATATATGGTCATAGATCCGGCCCTTCCTCAGGTATTGGCAGATCAACAAATGCAAAATACCATGGAAATAATGGAAAGCTTCGGAGCATCGGATGCAATGAGTACAGAACAAATGGATGAAATGAAACAAGGATTCCTTGATGGATATACTGTAGGAGGGCAATTGAAAGCATTTGGCTTTGCTTTGATAATTTACGCTATCATAGCTTTGATTCTTGGAGCTATCATCAAAAGAAAAGAACCCACATCAAGTTATTAACAGTTAAATGACGCAAGTTTCGATTATCGTTCCCGTTTACAATGAGGAAGAATCTTTACCTGAATTGACCACATGGATAGGACGTGTGATGAATCAACATCGTTTTAGTTACGAATTGATTTTTATCAATGACGGCAGTTCTGATAAATCCTGGGAAGTAATCGAGTGCTTGGCCAAGCAAAATGGCCATATCAAAGCAATTGGTTTTAGCCGGAATTACGGCAAATCAGCTGCGTTGGATATTGGTTTCAGCCGGGCTTCGGGAGAAGTGGTGATCACCATGGATGCAGACCTTCAGGACAGCCCTGACGAAATACCTTTGCTATATGACATGATTAAGGAGCAAGGGTATGATATTGTTTCTGGCTGGAAGAAAAAGCGTCACGACCCCTTTACAAAGACGGTTCCCTCCAAGTTTTTCAATGGAGTGACACGCCTGATATCAGGAATAAAACTCCATGACTTCAACTGTGGGCTAAAGGCCTACAGGAACAAAGTGGTCAAGCAAATTCATCTTTATGGTGAAATGCACCGCTATATCCCGCTCATTGCTAAATGGAACGGTTTTAATAAAATCGGAGAGAAAGCTGTTGAGCACCGGGCCAGAAAATATGGTACGACCAAATTTGGGATAGAAAGGTTTGTTCATGGTTTCCTTGATCTGATCTCGGTATCTTTTGTCAATAGGTACAGGAAAAAGCCCATGCACTTCTTTGGAGCGTTGGGCTCCATTTCCTTTTTTGGTGGGTTTTTGATTACCTGTTGGTTGGTCTTTGAGAAAATCAGAGGGATCCGGCATGGGCTTGAGGTAAGGGAAGTGACCGATCAGCCTTTGTTTTTCCTATCGTTGGTGGCGCTGGTAGTGGGCGTACAGCTTTTCTTGACAGGTTTTTTGGCCGAAATGATGATTTCTACCTCCTCGAGAAAGGGAGACTATAATATTGATGAGGAGTTAAATTTCGCTCACTGATGTTTTTTTCGATCATCGTCCCTGTTTATAACAGACCTTCAGAAGTTTTAGAATTGCTCCAAAGCCTGTGTGACCAAGTTTACAAGAAATTTGAGGTAATTATCATCGAGGATGGCTCGTCCGATAAGTGCGATAAGGCGGTAAGGCAGTTTGAAGATAAACTGACCGTACGTTACTTTTTCCAAGATAATGCAGGTCAGGGGTTTGCACGGAATTTCGGAATGTCCCAAGCTAAAGGAGACTATTTTGTTTTTTTTGATTCGGACTGTGTGATTCCTGCGACATATTTGGAAAGCTTATTGGAAGCCATCCGAAATCGGCAACTGGATGCACATGGCGGCCCTGATGAAGCTGCTGAAGGATTTTCTGCTTTTCAAAAAGCCATTAATTTTAGCATGACTTCTTTTTGGACCACTGGGGGCATAAGGGGAAAAGTGGCCGATCCCAAGAAATACCAGGCGAGGGGCTATAACATGGGACTGTCCACCAAGGTGTACGCAACAATTGGAGGGTTTATTGATCCTAACCAAGGAGAGGATATTGAATTGAGTATACGGATAAAGAAGAATGGTTTTAACCTGGAGTTGGTCAAGGAGGCCTATGTGTACCATAAGCGAAGGAATGATTTTGTCTCCTTTCTGCGCCAAAGTTTTTCTTTTGGCCAAAACAGGGTAAATGTCAACCGCTTCCACCCAGGGGCTATTAAGGCAGTCCATTTGATGCCGGCTTTATTTCTGTTGGGCTTTTTGATAGTGGTCTTTAGTAGGCTGGTGTACACACCTTTGTTTTTTTTAGGAGCAATCGTTTATGGGAGTTGGACCTTGGGGGTTTTGTGGTCCGCCACTATTGGTTGCCGTTCCTTAAAGGTAGGGCTCTTGGCAATCTTAACCTCCTATGGGCAGCTGTTTGCTTATGGGGCAGGGTTGATCAATGGGCTACTCAGGAAATAACAGCACCCTTGGTACAGTAGAATATGATTTCGTTTCGAGGAAGGGCGTGGGCCTTTAGGGTTTCTTTTGGCAATGTCTGTACGAAACGGTCTTCGTGAACCTGGAGGCCTGATTGGGAGAGTCGCCGGGAATAGTCATTTCCGTATTTTCGGACATGGTCCCTTTGCCCAAACATCTTTTCACGTTCAGCAGGTGAAGTAATGCTTTCGTCCTCAAGGGTCTTGGGAATGTCATAAACGGGAGATTGGATGATTCCCCAGCCATCTTTCTTGAGGACACGGTTGATTTCCTTACAGGCCAATAGGTCATCATCGACGTGTTCCATGACGTGGTTGCAGAAAACTACATCAAAGTGTTGGTCCTCAAATGGGATTTTATGGACATCCATTTTGACTTTGGCGAGCGGAGATTCTATATCACCGGTAATGTATTCAATATTGGGAAGTTTCTCGAAGCGGTCAATAAAGCACAATTCAGGTGCAATGTGCAGGACTTTGAGGCTTGCCTCAAAGAAATTGGTTTGCTGCTCCAGGAATAACCACATAAGGCGGTGCCGCTCCAATGCGAGGCAATTCGGACATAGTGCATTTTCACGCGCCTTACGTCCATAAGGTAAAAACTTACTGAACTCCCTTTTACAAACAGGGCAGCTAACATCATGACCACGGTAGAAAATGGCCAATACCCTTAAAAAAACATGACTGATGTGTTGCAGAAAACTTCTAGGTATATATCTTATGATAAAACTGATGATAGACTTCATGAACGCCTGTTTTAGAGAATTTTGGCACAATTTAACAAAACATATCATTTAAATTTAACATTTATTAATTAAGATTTTAGTTTGAATTATTATGTCAATGGCTATATTTGAATTTAGTTGGGATGGAGCTTAGTTTTTAAAAATTTAATTTTGTAAACAATAATCTATAAATATACCTAACAGTGAAACTGTCATGAAAAAGAATTTATTATTTGTAGCGGTTGGAAGTGTGGTGGCCATATTGGTCCTGTACTTTATTTTTTCTCCCACTGCCTCCGGGGATGGTGCTGATATCATTGTCCCGGTCGAAAAAGGAAAATTTACCGTTGAAATAGCCACGACAGGCGAACTTAAAGCCTTAAGGTCGGTGATGATCATGGGGCCAACCAGGGCACGGGATTTTCGTGTCAACCAGATTACCATTGAGCGAATGGTGGATGAAGGTACCGTGGTGAAGAAAGGAGATTTTATCGCTTCATTGGATAAATCAGAACTTTTTGGTAAGCTCAGCGATGGACAAAACAACCTGGATTCTGAAGTAGCTCAATACGAACAAGCCAAATTGGATACTGCATTAACACTCCGCCAGGAACGGGACAATATCCTGAATCTGGAGTATAATGTGGAGCAGAAGAAATTGGTGCTGGAGCAATCCCAGTACGAACCGCCGGCTACGATCAAGCAAAATGAATACGATTTGGAGAAAGCCGAACGTGACCTGGACCAAGCCAGACAAAATTATAAAATCAAATTCAACCAGGCCTTGGCCAAAATGGCGGAGAGATCGGCCAGACTTCGCAAAGAAGAGCGTGAATTTCAGGCCATGAACGACTTGCTGGAAGAATTTACCATCACAGCTCCCCAAGATGGAATGGTCATTTACCGGACCAATTGGGACGGAAATAAAATTGCCGAAGGATCCCAGATCAGTGCCTGGAACCCCGTGGTCGCCACGCTGCCTGATTTGACAGAAATGCAGAGTATCACCTATGTAAATGAAGTGGAAATCAGAAAGGTAAAAGTGGGGCAAGCCGTAAAGATAGGGCTTGATGCCTTTCCGGAGAAGGAATTTACCGGCAAGGTGACCCGTGTGGCGAACGTCGGCCAGCAACGTCCAAATTCTGATGCCAAGGTGTTTGAGGTGGAGATTTTGGTCAATGAAAGTGATCCGGTCATGCGCCCGGCAATGACCACCAGTAATACTATTATCGCCCAAGAGCTGGAAGAGGCTATTCATGTGCCCTTAGAGGCCGTGCATGTCCAGAATGACAGTATCAATTACGTATATCTGAACAATGGCGTGAAGCAAGAAGTAAAACTTGGCATGTCCAATTATGATGAAGCGACCATAGAGCTCGGCTTGGAGGAAGGGGATAAGGTGTACTTGTCCATACCAAATTGGGGAGAGAGCCAATCTGTGAAGTTGCTTGAAGAGCTCAACGGCAAGCGAAACCTGAAAGAGGAAGAGGCAGTGCAGGAGGAAATGCCCAAACAACCTGTCCCGGGAGGCCCAGCAGGGGGCAAGCCAGCAGCAGGTGAGGCTAAGGCTGGAAAGAAAGCTTCAAACTCTTAATCTTTGATCTATGTTTGGACCAAGACTTTTGTCTAACTTTTATAGCGCATTGGAGGCAGTGATGGCCAATAGGCTCCGGTCCCTGCTGACGGCGCTGGGGATTATCTTTGGGGTGGCTGCGGTGATTGCCATGATGGCCATCGGAAACGGTGCGCAACAGGAAATCATGGAGCAGATAAAGCTCGTAGGTGTTAACAATATCATCATTGAACCAGTGGTGGAGCAGGTAGAAGAAGAGGTGCAAGATGGCCCAGGCCCCGGGGCAGAGAAAAACAAGTTTAGCCCCGGTTTGCGAATGTTGGACGTAGAGGCCATTAAAGAAGTGATTCCCGGTATCCAGCGGATCAGCCCAGAGGTGATTATGGATACGCATATCGTCAAAAGCGGCGTCCGGCGCTCTGCTAAGTTGGTGGGCGTTACTCCCGAATACTTTAAGGTGACCAATTTCAAACTGCGAGAGGGCAGTATGTTTACAGAGAACAACCTCACTAATGGCGATCCGGTGTGCATTATTGGACGAGGGGTACAGACCAAGTTTTTCAGCAAGGAAAATGCCATCGGAAAGCGCATCAAATGCGGGAACCAGTGGATGCGGGTCATCGGTATCCTGGAAGAGCGAATTGTCTCTGACAAAAGCCTTGCAAAGCTAGGGATCAGGGATTTTAATATGGATGTGTACGTCCCGATGCAAACCATGCTGGTGCGGTATAAAAACCGCGATATGGTGACTTCCGGAAGCTTGGTGTCGGGCAGACAGGGAGTGGTCATCATTAATGGTGAGGTACAGCAAAATACCTCCAATAAAAAGACCAATTACCATCAAATTGATAAGCTGGTGGTACAGGTGAAAGAAAGCAGTATGCTGAATCCTACGGCCGATGTGCTTTCCCGGCTATTGGAGCGAAAACACTATAATGTCATTGATTTTGAGATTACCATTCCCGAATTGCTCCTGAAGCAGCAGCAACGTACCCAAAACATCTTTAACATTGTTTTGGGAGCCATCGCTGGGATTTCTTTGCTCGTAGGCGGCATTGGGATTATGAACATCATGCTGGCCTCTGTCATGGAGCGTATCAAGGAAATAGGCCTTCGGCTAGCGCTCGGCGCCCAGAAAACCGATATTATTCATCAATTTCTCTTTGAGGCCATGATGATCAGTGTGACCGGTGGGATCATTGGGGTGATTTTGGGGATTGTTTTGGCAAGTCTGGTCTCCCAATTTGGAGACTTCCCGACGATCATCACCATTTCCTCTATTTTGGTTTCCTTTAGTGTGGCCGCTACTGTGGGATTGATTTTTGGAATAGCTCCGGCCAAAAGAGCCGCGAGCCAGGACCCGATAACTTCTTTAAGACATGAATAAGTATATTACACTCTTCGTTTTTATTTTCAGTTTATTACTAAGTGTTCCATTTCAGGTAAATGGGCAAGAGCGAATCAAGTACAGCCTGCAGGATATTATTGCCAGGGCAAAGTCAGTATCTCCGGCCGCACTGAGGGCCGAGACTCAGCGTCAGAATAATTACTGGCAATACCGGTTTTATAAATCCAATTATAATCCACAGTTGAGGTTAAACGGGACATTGCCAAGTTATTCACAGGAGGTGCGAGGAGTGGAGCAAAATGATGGTTCCATTGAGTACTTACCGCTCGAACAAAGTACGGTGGATGTAGGCTTGGGACTGGAGCAATCAATAGCACTGACCGGAGGGGAAGTTTCGATCAATACTTCAGCCACACGGTTTGATAATTATTTGACCGATAATCCCGATCAAAGGACCCAGTGGCAAGGAGTACCGGTTAATATCCAGCTTTATCAGCCTATTTTTGCTTTTAACCAGCTAAAATGGGATAAGAAAATCGAGCCGTTGAGGTATGAGGAGAGTAAAAAGAGTTATGTAGAAGAAATGGAGCAAATCAGTCAAAGGGCCACACAGTTGTTCTTTAATTATTTGGTTGCCCAGGTAGGCTATGATATTGCGATGCAGAACAAGACCAATACAGAAGCAATTTATAAGATAGAGAAAGGTCGTTACAATATTGGCACCACCACGGAGGACCAATTGCTCCAAGTGGAATTGCAAGTCCTCCAGGCCGATCAGGATCTGACTTCCGCCCAGCTTTCATTGGAATCTTCCGCCCTTGCATTGAGGTCTTATATTGGGCTGAATGAAAACACCCAGTTTGACCTGATTTTGCCGGATGAAATCCCTGAATTTGCAGTGGATGTGGACAAGGCCATTAACTTGGCATTCGAAAACAGCTCGGATGCGGTAAACTTTCAGATCCAACGACTGGAAGCCGAAGCCGAAGTGGCCCGGGCAAAAGGGCAGCGGTTTAACATGAGTCTCAATGCCCGGTATGGTTATAATAATGCTGCCCCAACTTGGGGAGGTGTATATGAGAATCCTGATCAACAGGCTGTTGTAAGCTTAGGGGTAAGTGTTCCGGTTTTGGACTGGGGCAGAAACAAGGCCAGAATGGGAATTGCCAGGGCCAATCAGGAGTTGGTGAGTTATACGATCGATCAGGAAGTGATTAATTTTGAACAAGAGGTTTTTACCAGGGTCAAGAATTTTCAGCAACTCAGAAGCAGGATCATGATCAGTGATAAGGCCGATGAGGTGGCTGCCAAGCGGTATGAGATTTCAAGGCAGCGCTACCTGAGTGGAAAGGTGGATATTACCAATCTTAATATCGCCCAGCAGGAAAAAGACTCGAACAGAAGGAGTTATATCCAATCATTGCAGGAATACTGGCAGGCTTATTACGAGCTGCGGCAGCTGACCCTGTATGATTTCCAAAATGAAGAATTATTATACAACCCTTCACTGGAAGAAGAGCAAGAATAGAAAAAGAGGCCGGGTTATCCGGCCTCTTTTTTGTTTTTATCGGATTTGGGAAGCCTGCCTGCTTTTTTTAAGGCATCATGGATCAGGTACTCCAATTGTCCATTGGTGCTCCTGAATTCATCGGCCGCCCATTTTTCCACCGCCTTCATCATTTTTTCGTCTATCCTAAGGGCAAAAGCTTTTTTGTTTGGCATATTACGGTTCAATTATTGGTGCAAGGTTCCCACATTGAGGACAGGGCTGGCACTTTTGTCCGAGCAGAGTACCACCATCAGGTTACTGACCATAGCCGCCTTTTTCTCTTCATCAAAGTCAATGATTTCCTTGATTTTTAAATCCTCCAAGGCCATTTCTACCATGCCAACGGCACCGTCCACGATTCTCCTTCTCGCTGCGACAATGGCCGTAGCCTGTTGTCTTTGGAGCATCGCACTGGCGATTTCCGAGGCGTAGGCCAGGTGACTGATGCGGGCTTCGATCACCTTGATGCCAGCGTGTTCCAGCCGCTCGCTGATTTCCTCCTCCAGCGATTGGTTGACGTCTTCCACCCCAGAGCGAAGGGTCACTTCAGCATCTTCGTCTTCAAAATTGTCATAAGGATATAACCCGGCCATTTTTCTGACGGCAGCATCTGCTTGAAGGTGGACGAAGTTTTCATAATCATCCACATCGAAAAAGGCTTTATAAGAGTCCTCTACTTTCCAGACCACAATGGTGCCAATCATGACAGGGTTGCCGATTTTATCATTGACTTTCATGGGTTTGTTTTCGAAGTTCCGGACACGCAAGGAAATTCTTTGTTTGTTCATGAAAGGGTTGACCCAGAAGAAACCATTGGACTTCACGGATCCTTTATAAGCACCAAACAGGAGCAAAACCACAGCTTTGTTGGGTTCGACGATAAAAAATCCGGGAATCACAAAGATGAACAGTAAACTGATCACAACAGCGAGTATGGCATTGCCAACTCCGATGGATACTGCGATGCCAACAGTAAGCAGCAATCCTGCCAACACCATCAAATAGCCGGAAATGGGTTTAGTTGTTTTTTCCATTTTATTATGATTTTAAAGTGATATCATTTTAATATACGTGTGAAGTAATAAGAAAGTTGCTTTATGTTTTTGATGTGAGGGCAAAGCCCCTGAAAAAAACTGAGCTAAAAAATGCTTCTATCCGCCGATGAAAGGACGCTGTAGAACCATCAAGGATTATATGTCGCTCCGATAAAAACAAAAGTCCCTTGAATCTGTTTCGAACAGATTCAAGGGACCCTTTAATTTTTCAATTTTATAATCTCCCAATTACTAGGTCAACATTGCGCCGTCAACTTGCAGTACTTGGCCGGAGACGTAGGAACTCATATCCGAGCCCAGGAAGACACAGGCATTGGCCACTTCTTCTGGTTGGCCGCCTCGCTTCATGGGGATGGCATCTCTCCAGCCCTGAACGGTTTTTTCGTCCAGTACTTCGGTCATTTCCGTTTCGATAAATCCTGGTGCTACCGCATTGCTTCGGATACCTCTGGAGCCAAGTTCCAGGGCTACTGATTTGGTGAAGCCGATGATGCCTGCTTTTGAAGCCGCATAATTGGCTTGGCCAGCGTTTCCTTTGATCCCTACCACAGAGGTGATATTGATGATGGAGCCTGCTTTTTGCTTCATCAAGGTTCTGGTGGCAGCTTTTACAGTGTTAAAGCAGGATTTGAGGTTGATGTTTATGACATCGTCCCAGGCCTCTTCGTTCATGCGCATCAGCAGATTGTCTCGGGTGACACCGGCGTTATTGATCAGGATATCCAGAGCGCCAAATTCTTTGACCACCTCATTGACCAATTCTTCGGCAGCCTTGAAGTCCGAAGCATCCGAGCGGAAGCCTTTGGCCTTGATGCCAAATTCAGCAAGTTCTTTTTCCAAGGCCTGTCCTTTTTCCACGCTGGACAAAAAAGTGAATGCTACATTGGCACCTTCTTGGGCATACTTCAGCGCAATTGCTCTACCGATACCTTTAGATGCCCCGGTTATGAGGGCGGTTTTTCCTGTTAATAATCCCATATTGAATTGTATAGTTAGTTCGATTAGAAGGATCAAAAATAGGGATAATTTCCCAAAAACAAATCCAGGATCCGGTGATCAGTGGGGAACGGGGCGAAATAGGGAAGGCCACTTCAGCGGTTTGTCAATATTGGGAGACAGAAGTCTAAGGTCAAATGGCTTTTGTTTTCGCTTCCAACATTAGTGAACGTACCCGTCCGCGAGACAAACCCTAGGGGCTCGACAACCTTTGCACCCCTTAGTACGAAACGTTTGGTCTTAGCCTTCTCTCATCCGCTCTTCGAGCTTTAGACAGCCTGTGCCACTGTCCCGTACCGTGCCGTATTTGAGCGGTTTCACGCCAGGATAATGGAAACCAAATTTTTTTCTGTGCTTAAATAGTTTAAATTTGCGAAGGTTAAAATAGCTATTTTAAAAACACATACACATATGTCTTCAACAAAATTTGATGTAATTGTAGTAGGTAGTGGACCGGGAGGATATGTAGCGGCGATCCGCGCATCCCAGCTGGGTCTGAAAACTGCTGTTGTAGAAGCCGCTGAATTGGGCGGTATTTGTTTGAACTGGGGATGTATCCCCACCAAAGCCTTGTTGAAAAGTGCGCAGGTTTTTGAATATATCAACCATGCGAAGGATTACGGCATTACCGTAAAGGACCCAAAAGCTGATTTTGGCGGAATGGTGAAGCGAAGCAGGGGAGTGGCCGATGGAATGAGCAAAGGTATTCAGTTTCTTTTCAAGAAAAATAAGATAGAACAACTCCTTGGCTGGGGCAAAGTAAAGCCCGGCAAAAAGGTGGAGGTTGAAGATAAGGACGGTAAGAAAACCACTTACAGCGCCGATAATATTATCATTGCCACAGGTGCTAGGTCCAGAGAGCTTCCTGCCATCAAGATCGATGACAAGAAGATCATTGGCTACCGAAAGGCGATGACCTTGGATAAACAGCCCAAGAAAATGGTCGTGGTAGGTTCTGGGGCCATTGGAGTGGAATTTGCCTATTTTTATGCCACTATTGGCACAGAAGTGACTGTTGTGGAGTTTATGGACCGTATTGTTCCAAACGAGGATGCTGAAGTTTCCAAAGCACTGGAAAGAATGTATAAAAAAGCTGGCTTGAACATCATGACCAGCACGGAGGTTACTTCAGTGGATACCAAAGGATCAGGCTGTAAAGTGACCGTGAAAACCAAAAAAGGAGAAGAAACGATCGATTGTGACGTAGTGCTTTCCGCAGCAGGTGTAGTAGCCAATGTGGAGAACTGTGGACTGGAAGATGTAGGGATCGTCGTAGATAAAGGCCGTATCAAAGTGGACGAATTCTACAAGACCAATATGCCCGGGTATTATGCCATTGGAGATGTGATTCCTGGTCCTGCCTTGGCGCACGTCGCTTCAGCAGAAGGGATCATCTGTGTAGAGAAGATCGCCGGCCATAGCCCAGAGCCATTGGATTATAACAATATCCCCGGTTGTACCTACTGTGTACCCGAGATCGCTTCTGTAGGCTATACTGAAGAGAAAGCCAAGGAGGCAGGTTATGAGCTGAAGATAGGTAAATTCCCATTCTCAGCATCTGGTAAAGCCAAAGCTGCGGGAGCATCTGATGGTTTTGTTAAATTAGTTTTTGATGCCAAATATGGTGAGCTGTTGGGCGCACACATGATCGGGGCGAATGTGACAGAAATGATTGCTGAAATAGTGGCAGTCAGGAAGTTAGAGACTACTGGCCATGAATTGATCAAGACAGTACACCCACACCCTACCATGTCAGAGGCGGTAATGGAAGCAGCGGCTGCCGCATATGATGAGGTAATTCATTTGTAAAATTGGTAAACTTATCCTAATATTAGGACACGAGATGGTTAGCTGTCTCGTGTTTCTTTTTTTAAGAGACCAAAAACAATTAATAACCTCGGCAACTTTTGCAAGAAGACCAACTCATAAAAGGATTAAGAGCGAAGGATAAGCAGACTGTGGACTATTTGTACGAAAAATATTCCAGGGCCTTATTTGCCGTTATATCCCGTGTAATAAATGACCACGACATTGCAGAGGAAGTCTTTCATGATGCTTTTGTGAAAATCATCAGGCGCATCGATAGCTATGATGAATCCAAAGGGAGACTCTACACCTGGATGGCCAACGTCTGCAGGAATGCAGCCATCGACAAAACACGCTCCAAAGAATTTTCCAAAGACAGTAAGACCAATACGATAGATCACTACGTATATGGATTGGAAGGAGCGTCGGGAACTACAGAAGCTGTAGATGGAATCGGCGTGAAGGAACTCATTACAACATTAAATGAGGAACAACGATTCGTGGTTGAATGTATTTATTTTAAAGGCTACACCCATTCCGAGATTTCTGAAGAATTTGAAATTCCACTGGGAACAGTGAAATCCAGGATACGTGCGGCCTTAGGAGTATTAAAAAAGAATATTAATAGAATTTAGTGGATATTCAGTCTTACATAGCGTCAGGCAAGTTGGAGCTCTTTGTGCTGGGAGAACTCAGTGACAGGGAGCGTGAGGAGGTTATTGCGCTTTCCAAAAAGCATCCTGAAATCAAAAGAGAGCTTGAGGAAATCGAGGATGCCATGTTTGCTTTTGATGACAAGTCCGGAGTCAAGCCACCGGAAGCCGTGAAAGGCAAAATCTTTGACAGCTTGTCAAAGGACCTGGAAGAAGGAGAAGAGAAAATAGCAAGCTCTCGCCCTGCTGCCAAACAAGTAGTGCTACAGCCATGGAAGCAATTTGCCGTGGCGTCTTCCATTGTGGCCTTTTTGGCGATTTTGGCAGCAGTGTACTTTGCTGTCCAGTATTATGATGTAGAAGAGCGGTTTACCGCACTGCTGGAAGAACGAAATGTCCTGTCACAGGAACTGGACGTAAACCAAGCCCGCTATCATGAGCTGGATCAGCAATTTGAGACCTTGCTGTCGGGGGATTATGAGCGTGTGCCCATGTTGGGCGATTCATTTGAGCTGCAAAAGGATGCAAGGGTGGATGTTTTCTGGGATAAAGGCTCACAAAACGTGCTCGTCTCTGTCAACGAGCTGGCCTTATTGGATGAGCATCAAGACTATCAGCTTTGGGCGATCGGAGATGATGGGCCGGTAGGTATTGGGATAGTGAAGCCGGGAGAAAAACTGACCCTTCAGCAAATGGAAGCCGCTGCAAGTGCCGGAGCCTTTGCCATTACCATTGAACCTAAAGGAGGAAGTAAGTCACCTACGCTTGAAAACCTTGTGGTGATCGGTGAGGTGGTGTAAAGTAAGCTCAAGGCAATAAGAAATTAAATCTGTGACAAACCCCGTCAATTTTTTTGACGGGGTTTTTATTATCCTGCAAAATTGCTGAATTTAGGTAGTCCAATAGAATCCGTTAGCTTATGGAACTAGAACTCTCAACTCCAGCATTGTTGTTTTCGGCCATCACCTTGTTGATGTTGGCATATACCAACCGTTTTTTGGCCATGGCCAACCTGATCAGAGGGTTGAACGGACAATACCGTGAAAGACCCGATGACATGCAGTTGCTAGGCCAGCTCAAGAATCTCCGTAAGCGGATGATCATGATCAAATACATGCAGATTTTTGGGGTGATCAGCTTTTTGATATGCGTGGTGTGCATGTTTTTAATCTATAAAAAATTTGACACAGCAGCCAATGTTACCTTTATGATGAGCATGGTGGCCCTGTTGGTTTCTTTGGGGATTTCACTTTGGGAAATCAACTTGTCCACCAAGGCACTGAGCATCGAGCTGAGTGGAATGGAAGAGGTGCTGAAAAATTCCCGGGGAGGCTCAACGGGCCTTAAATTTAAAGATTCCAAGCCATCATCTGCTAAATCATGACCTATGCGTAATCCTTTGTCGGTAACTTTCCATTTGTTGCTCAGCATGCTGGTGCTGGGCTGTGGAGCATCCACTTCTACCTCCGAAGACCTTCTTGTTAGTAACCATTACCTTACTTTTGATGAGGTAGCCGATACCAGGGCCTTTTTTACTTGGAACACTGACTGGAGGCCGATGGTGAGTGCCCACCGGGGTGGAAGCTATCCAGGTTATCCTGAAAATGCCATCGAAACCTTTGACTATGTATTGCAGCATACTCCTGCGCTAATCGAATGCGATATTTCGATGACAAAGGATTCGGTGTTGGTCATGATGCATGACAATACGGTAGACAGGACTACCTCGGGTACGGGAAAGGTTGGGGATTTGACCCTTGAAAAATTAAGGAGCTTTCACTTGGATGATGCGTCAGGAAAGTCCACCGCATTCAACGTGCCAACTCTCCGGGAAGTTTTGGAGTGGGCAAAAGGGAAAGCTGTGCTAACCTTGGACATCAAATCCAATGTGCCCTATGAATTGGTGTTGGATGAAATCGGAGAGACAGCTTCCAAACCCCATGTCGTGTTGATTACCTATAGCTTGGCAGCGGCCAAAAAACTGTATAGCATGGACCCAGAGCTGATGTTGTCGGTGACCTTGAGAAATGAAAAGGAATGGGACAGGTTTGTGGAAACTGGAATCCCATCTGAAAATATCATTGCCTTTACCGGGGTAGCTGAGCGGAGTGCCGCATTTAATGAGAAGCTTCACCAACACGGAGTGTGTGTCATTTTAGGTACTTTGGGAAATTTGGATCAAAGGGCAGCAGCCAGGGGGGACCAACTCTATAAAGAATTTGTAAACAAAGGGGCTGATATCCTGGCCACGGACAGGCCAATAGAAGCTGCCAACATAATCAGGGAACAACCATGATCATAGACCTTAGAAGCGATACGGTGACCAAGCCCACCAAAGGAATGCTGGAAGCAATGTGGGCAGCCGAAGTAGGGGATGATGTACTTGGAGAAGATCCCAGCGTACAAGCATTGGAGACCCGCCTTGCGGCAATGTTTGGGATGGAAGCGGGAATGTTTTGTCCATCAGGCACTATGTCCAATCAAATTGCCATAAAACTTCACGCCGGACAGCACAAAGAAGTCGTCTGTCATAAAGATTCACATATTTACCTGTATGAAGGAGGCGGCATCATGGCCAATGCCATGGCATCGGTACGGCTTTTGGATGGGAAATACGGGAAATTGTCAGCGGGAACTGTCGAAGAAGCCATTCAGCCGGAAGATGTGCATGCACCTATGACCACGCTAGTATCCCTTGAAAACACCATGAACAAGGGTGGTGGCAGTGTTTATACCCTTGGAGAAGTAAAGGCAATCCAGCAGGTTTGTCAAGCGCACCAGCTGAAGCTTCACCTGGATGGTGCACGGATTTTTAATGGGCTGGCAGCCACAGGTGAAAAAGCCGAAGATTGGGGAAATGTTTTTGATACGATATCTGTTTGTTTGAGCAAGGGATTGGGCTGTCCTGTTGGATCTGTGCTGCTAGGAGATAAGGCTATGATTCACCATGCCAGAAGGATCAGAAAGTCAATGGGAGGGGGGATGAGGCAAGTTGGGTTTATGGCTGCAGCGGGGATTTACGCCTTGGAGCATCATGTGGGGCGCCTGGAGGAAGATCACCGACGCGCCAAAACCGTGGCCGAAATTCTAAGTGCCCAAGCCCATACAGCAGAGGTCTTTCCGGTGCCAACGAATATTGTCATTGTCAGGTTGGCCGGGATCAGTCCAAAAGAGATGCTGGCCAAGCTCGATGAAAAGGGCATAAGGGCCGTCCAGTTTGGCAAGGATATGATACGATTTGTAACTCATCTGGATGTTACCGATGACCATTTGGAGGCCATGCAAAAACGATTGAAATAGGAAGGCTGTTTGACCAATTTCTATATCAAGGTTCGGGCCAAAGGATGGTGTCAGTGAATCATGAGCTGTCCAAAAAACCGAATAATTTATTTACCAATAACAATTTATATGAGTCAAGAGCCATTAGCAGAGCGGATGAGGCCGGCAAAGCTGGAAGAATTGATAGGCCAGGAGCATTTGAGCAAAGAGGGGACATTTTTGCACCGGGCCATCAGGTCTGGCACGGTACCTTCCCTGATTCTCTGGGGCCCCCCGGGAGTAGGAAAGACCACTATTGCCAATATAATTGCCAATGAGGTGAAGGCTCCTTTCTATACCCTTAGTGCGATCAGTTCTGGGGTGAAAGATATCCGTCAGGTGATCGAAAAGGCACGTTTTCAGCAAGGAGTAGTCTTGTTCATAGATGAGATCCACCGGTTTAATAAGAGTCAGCAAGATGCGCTTTTGGGTGCAGTGGAAAAGGGACATATTCGCTTGATCGGTGCGACTACCGAAAATCCTTCTTTTGAGGTCAATGCCGCATTGCTTTCCCGCTGTCAGGTATTTACCCTGAACCATCTGGAAAAGGAGAGCTTGGAGGCCATGGTCCATCAGGCCATGGAAAAGGATGTCTTGATAAAAACTAAAAATATCGAGCTGCAGGAATCCGAGGCACTGTTGCGTTTGTCAGGAGGTGACGGTAGGAAATTGCTGAACCTGTTTGAAATAGTGGTAAATGCCATTGCTGATGATCCTATTGTCATCACCAATGAAAAAGTAACGGAGATTGCCCAGCAGAAGGTGGCCATGTATGACAAGTCTGGCGAGCAGCACTATGATATCATTTCGGCTTTTATCAAATCCATTAGGGGTTCTGATCCCAATGCAGCCGTATACTGGTTGGCAAGGATGATTGAGGGAGGCGAAGATGTTAAATTTATAGCCAGAAGGTTGGTGATATTGGCTTCCGAAGATATCGGGAATGCCAATCCAAATGCCCTTTTATTGGCTACGCAATGTTTTGATGCGGTGAAGATCATCGGCTATCCTGAAGCGAGGATTGTCCTTTCGCAGTGTGTGACCTATCTGGCCAGTTCAGCGAAGAGCAATGCCAGCTACATGGCCATCAATGAAGCCCAGGCCATCGTGCGACAGGAGGGGGACCTTCCTGTCCCCATTCACCTACGAAATGCCCCTACCAAACTGATGAAAGACCTGAACTATGGTAAAGGCTATAAATATGCCCATGATTATCCAGGGAATTTTGCGGAGGAAGAGTTTATGCCGGATAAACTAAAGGGTAAAAAGCTCTATGAACCCGGCAGAAATGCCCGGGAAAATGACCTGCGGAAAAACCTCCAACGATTGTGGGGTAAAAAGTATGGATATTGATATACATGCGGGATACGCCGACCGAAATAGCAGGAGTGCCAAACCAAACCAGGGAGTGGAAAACTGAAATAAAAGGAGGATGTGTCAAGGTATGACAGGAAGCGGGGCCACCATAAAATGGAAAGCCCCGGTCCACTACTCACCACTTATTCGAAAATAAGCGACACTTCTACTCTTCTATCGGATTGATTGGGTTCCTTTTTGGTAGGATTCCGTAAGATTTGTCCGCCATCGAGGGTTTTTACCCTTTCAGGAGCAATGTCAAAATCCTTGATCATAACGTCCTTAACCGCCTGGGTACGTTCCTTGATCAATTGAAGGTTATAAGTGATATTGCCGGTGTTATCGGCATAGCCTTCTAGGTTGATTTTGCTTTCCGGATGTTGCTTAAGATAGTTTGCCAGGTTTTCCAGTTTTCTTTTTTCATCATCACCGACTGTTTTTTGGTTCAGGTCAAAGTATACTTCCGTCCGTGAGGATAACAGGGTGGTGGTATCCTTTCCTTTGATATAAACGGTGTCCACGCGGCTGGTAGCCTCTTGGGGAACAGCAGCGGTGATAGCAGAAGTGTTATGGGGGATTTCCTCAGGCTTAGCAGTATTCGAAGCGTTTGGGGCTTCTTGACTGTCAGCGGCAATGAAGATACCGGCAGTGGTCATTCCCAAGGCTGCCGCTGGTAAATAATACTTTTGGTAATCCTCTTCTGAGATGTTTTCATACCATGGTGTCGTAGAAGCTGTCAAGTTTTCAGATGTGTCTGCTGTATCCTTGTTGTTCTTTTTTTTATCCTTGTTTTTATTTCCTCCGAAGAAAATGGGAATTGGAATCCAGCTTCTTTTTTGCTTTTGGTAAGCAGCGGCAGGCGCTTGTACCGTGATGTCCGTTTGCGTTGCTTCGCCAGGTTGAAGGTAAATATATTGTGCTTCAGGGGCAGCTTTAGGAACGATGGCTTCGGCATTTTTATCCGATTCCGCTATTTGTTCAATTTCAGCCACTCTAGCGGAAGCCATTGGTACAATGGCTTCCTGGTTGGATGATTGATCAAATGAAGAGGCAGTGTTCAAGCGCATGCTGTCCGGTTGAGCAATGGAATATGGGTTCCTACTTCCAGGTATATCCATGCTTTGAAAAGCTATGGGTGACAGATAGTTATGGTATGCCAAGGAGTCGTTGGCAGCACTCATTCCGATACGTTCTTTTTGTTGCTCAAGATCGTTGATTTTATTTTGGATTGCGGTAGATTGGTTTTCAAGACTGTCTTTTTTGACCTGTTCCAGGTTTTGAAAGTATTCCAATTCCTTTAGGGCTTTAAGTTTGTCCATTTCAGTCATGGTGCTGTCTGATTTAATTTGGGTAGTATCCCGTTTGAAATCCTTTAGCTTTTTGTCTACGATGGATTTTTCATAAAGTACACTATCCAGCAGCTGTTGCTGATCCATGATTTCAAGATCCAAGGATAATGTGGCTACCTGTCGCTTTAATTGGCTCCAGTAAGGAGGCGTTCCCCAGTTAAGGAAGTAATAATTATTGACCACTGAAGGGCCATTTTGGTTCGGGATTCTTTCATTTTTTAGCGGTTGAGTCAGAGAATCCGTCTTGTTGAGGATTTGCTCTGGTGATGCTTTAGCCATGATTACCGGTGGGGAGGTATTGTAAGAAGAAGTCACCTGGGGGGCTTTAAAATGACTTTTGGCGGATCCAAAACTGAATTTAATTCCCGCTCCATGGTAGATAAACCAGTCTTTGTCGTTGTTTTTATTGCCCCGATGGGGAGCTTCCGTATTTACAGTGTTTGTTCCCGGTTTAGCCGCATAGGCTTCAAATTCACTGGGGTAATCCTGCTTATATAAACCACTGACATCATCCAGGTAATCGGTGAAAGTGTGGTTAAAGGTACTTTGTGCAAATAGCTCCAGTTTATTGCCCAATCGTATCCTGAATCCTATTCCCAAGGCTGCATATAATCCTTGGGTATTGTAAGAACCATTGGCTTCAGTTTCGATGCTGGATAGAACCGTCTCGTACGTTTCATCCAACTTTACCGGAGAAGTGCTGTAATCGTAAGGGCTGCCATCGGCGTCGAGTAGGTCGCCTTTTATATCATACCACATCCATCCGCCACCCAAGGTAAGGTAAGGGGCGATAATGGACTTTTCTGCCAGGAATTTACCGTTGTCCGCTCTAAACACCAAGGAGATCCCTAAATCCTCCATGGAGGTACGGAAGTTCAGAGCACGGTCAAAGTGGGGCGTGTCCCCCGGTAGTTTTCCACTGGGGGTCATATAGCGGTCACTCATTCCAAAGTGATATTGACCGTAATGAACCTTTAGTCCTGTAGTAGGGGTAAGTCTCCTTTCCAGTGATAACTGGCCAGAATAGTCTTTTGTATAGTTTTTGTTATAGGTAAATAGTTTCAGGGCATTGGAAAATTCACCGATACCATCTACAGGATAGGGGCTGAGGTCGCCGTAGTAGTTGGTAAAGCCTCCGCTGACCCCTATACGCCAGTTATAGTTTACCTGTTGGGCTTGCCCAAAACGGCCAGCCAAGAGGGCAAACAGTACTAATATAACTTGTTTCATAGTGGCTTTAAATTATTTGTTGTTCAGTCCCAACCAGACGTTGAATTCCAAGCTAAAGCCGGCATACGGCTGTAGGTTGAAGTTGTCATTCGATAGGCCAGGGGTTTCGGTAGTGACCGCCACAAGGCCTGCGTTGAAGCGGAAAACACGGAAAACCTTATAGCCTAATCCAGCATAAATGGGGAGGTTTACAAAAGGCCCTGAGATTTTGGAACCGTTTTCCGTCTCAAAATTTTGTAAGAAAACTCCTGCGGAAAATGAGGCATTGCCAAGGAACTTGGTGAATGCTTTGTTTCCCAGCGGGACAGAAACACCAGCATACATACCGTTAAAATATTCGGTGTCTGGAAATGATCGTTTCATGGCAAATCCTCCATAACCGAAATTAAGCGGAATGCTGGATGGTTTATTTACCGTTGGGTAAGCTTCCATTGACCTGATGTCTACCAGGGCAAACATATTGTCGGAAAGGTATTGATTGGTTTCGTTTTGTAAAAGAGCGATAAGCTCGTCGATATACTGATAGGCATAGACGGCACGTTCGTTATCCTCACTTCCTTTTTTCTTTCCCAATAGATTGAACTTGGCCTTTTTAAGCTTTATTTCTTCGCGTTGTTTCAGCTTTTGTTTGACGATATCACTGAACCCACTGAAGTCCTGATTGATAAAATGGCTGTAGTTTTTGATCCCGTCAGAAACGATTTTATCCAGTTGGGCCAGCATTACCTTGTTGCTGTTATAAGCATGGATTTTTCCCTTTGAAATCTCAAGGTTTGCTTTGATATAAGCGGCCAAATTATGGTTAACAGAGGCTTTTAGATCCTCCATTTGTGCTTGGTCTGCACGCTGGTAGTAATACAGTTCAATGGTATACTTTTCATTGCTTCGTAACGGATCAGTGACCAGGATTTCATATTGATTCACTTGAAAGTTAAAGGGCTGCTTCCATGTGTAGGTTTCTGCTTTGTTGATATTTTTTGAGGATTGGTACACCTTACTTTCGATGTAGGAGATTCCCTCTGGAATGATACCTTTGATATAGAATATTTCCTCTGAGGGAAGAGGGTTTCCTTCATTGATTTGATTGCGAACTACATCATATTGGACGGATTTAATTTGTGCCTGTACAATTTGGTGCGAGCATAGGACTCCCAGTAGAAGTAACGTAGTAAAATGCTTCATGATCTCGAGGTGATTAGTGTTTTGTCTTATAAAATTGATTTGTTTTGGAAAGGAGTGTGTTTCCTTCCAAATAAACACAACTGATCAGCAATTTGTTTTATATTGCTGTATTTTGCCTAAATATAGGAAGTTTAATGTCATGCCTTCATTTTATACATACGCATATGTACGCAAAACTGGATTTGTAGTAAGTATTGTTTTGGGATTGGTGTTGAAAAATTGAAATAGTGGAAAAATATTTGGTTGAAGTAGGAGGCAGGTAGATGAAAGAATGAATAGGCTGTCTTTTTTTGACCATCCTTTGTCTTAATCTAAACTCAAGGAACGCGTTGGTAGGTAGTGATATCCAATAGGTGTCAGAATGTTTTCGGGGGGACAATGATCCGTCTTGATTCCAGTCAGGGGTGTTATAAAACCTGATTTAATCGGGATCAGGCTGGTAAGCTAGCGTCCTCTGCCCTGGGTGCTTTTACCGGGGCGGTTAATGGCGATGCTTATCCGTTTTTTCTCCCATGGTTACATCCCCTGATTTCCGTATCTGTATCCGATAATATACCAATACTTCATCCGCCCCTGCCTCCAATACCGCCTGCTGTGCTTTTTTGGCAATTTCCATCAGTTGTTCCTCTGGTCCTTCCATGACGGTTTCGAATGGGGTTACTTCATATTTTACACCTGAGGTACTAATGACTTCGATGGCCTTGTCCACCAAGCTGTAGCTGTCTAATGAAGTGCTTTTCGGGACGATTTGGAGGCCTAAGTTGATGCTTTTCATGGTTTGAGGTTTAGAAGGTTCTAATGTTACAATGTTGGAAAGTGCCCGATACATACTCTATTTGTCATATTCTGAAGTTATATCGCTAAATATGCGGGCCATGCATTAATGTATTCCATTATTAATTGATCATTTGCCAGGTGCTGCCAACAGGCTTCTAATCATTAAACTGGCTCATGGTCATGTTTATGCCGATGGTGCAAAATCCTTTGATGATTTCTATCGATTTGTCCATGAATAGGGGCAGTGCGTCGATTTCCTGTTGGCTCCAGTTGCCCAGTACATAATCTATTTGCTTTCCTTTTGGGAAGTCATCGCCGATGCCAAAACGCAGTCTGGGGTAGTTTTGTCCGCCTGTCATAGCTTCGATGTCTTTTAGTCCATTATGGCCCGCTGATGACCCTTTGGCTCTTAGGCGGAGTTTACCGAAGGGCAAGGCCACGTCATCAACGATCACCAGTGTGTTTTCTTTGGGAACCTTTAGCTCTTTCATCCAGTAGTTCATCGCTTTGCCGCTGAGGTTCATGTAGGTGGTCGGTTTGATGAGGTGGAGGGTCCTTCCTTTAAATTTGACCTCTGAGGTAAAGGCAAGACGGTTGCTTTTCCATTGGGCATTTTCTTGGTCTGCAAACCTGTCCAATGTCAAAAATCCAATATTATGCCGGGTGAGCTCATATTCAGGGCCAATGTTTCCAAGTCCAATGATAAGGTATTTCATGGTATGTCTAAGTTTGGCATTTTTCCAAAATAAAAATCCTGCCAACATGTGAATGCTGACAGGATTGGGTACTTATCTTTCAGAAGTGTGAACGGTTTATATTTCGTCCTCTTCTTCAGTATTTTTCTTACCTCTAAGTGCTCTAGGGATACCGATGGTAGCGATAGATACACTTGGATTGGTCAGGATTTCAAAACCTTCTGCTTTCACTTCATGTACTTTTACAGATTTACCTAGTTCAAGGTTCGAGATGTAAACAGGGATGCTGTCAGGAAGATCTTGAGCAAGTCCTTTTACGCTTAGCGTTCTGGTTTTCATTTCCAGTTTACCACCTTTAAGGATACCTGGTGCAGATCCTTTGATGTCCACAGGGATGTCCATTTTGATAGGCTTTTTGTCGCTGTAGGCCAAGAAGTCCGCATGAAGAAGCACGTCACTTACTGGGTGGAATTGTGCTTCACGAAGGATGGCCTTTACTTTGATCCCTTCGATGTTAAGCGCTACCATATGTACTTCAGGAGTGTAAAGCAGCTCTCTGAAAAGGATAGCGGGAGCATAGAAGTGCACTTGCTCTTTGATGCCAGGTCCGTAAACCACGCAAGGAACATTTCCTTCTTCACGGATTTCCGATACGGAAGGACTGTCGAGATTTGCTCTTTTAAACCCTATAATCTCTAACGATTTCATAGTTTTTTATATTAAATATGTGATAAATAAGAAATACTAAACAAATAATGCACTGATCGAATCGTTTCCGGTCACTGCGTGTATGGCCTTGGCAAATAACTCTGCCACGGTAAGGACTTTGATCTTTGAAGATTCCTTTTTGATCGGAATGGTATCGGTGATGACCAGTTCGGACAGCTTGGAATTTTCAATGTTTTCATATGCCTTTCCAGACAAGACCCCGTGTGTTGCAATCGCCCTGACCGAATTTGCGCCTTTGTCCAGGAGTATTTCGGCAGCTTTGCACATGGTGCCGGCAGTGTCCACTAAGTCATCGACCAAAACTACATCTTTCCCTTCTACATCGCCTATCACTTGCATGGAGGCGATTTCGTTGGCGCGCTTACGGTGCTTGTCACAGACCACCATGTCTACTTCGAAATGCTTGGCGTAAGCCCTTGCCCTGCTCACACCTCCCACATCAGGGGAAGCAAAGATCAGGTTGTCGCCCAAGTCCAGGCTTTTCAAATAGGGCACAAAAATAGCAGATCCATTCAAATGATCCAAGGGAATATCAAAAAAACCTTGGATTTGTCCAGCATGCAAGTCGCAGGTCATGATTCTGTCAGCACCGGCGGACATGATCATATTGGCGATCAGTTTGGCTGCGATGGATACGCGAGGGCGGTCCTTGCGGTCCTGGCGGGCATATCCGTAATAAGGCACCACTGCACAGACCTTATAGGCACTTGCTCTTTTTGCGGCATCTATCATCAGGCAAAGCTCCAGAAGATTGTCCGCATTTGGATTGGTGGACTGGATCAAAAACACGTGACATCCCCTGACGGACTCGTCAAAGCTGGGCGACATTTCCCCATCGCTGAACTTGGAGAGGGTCATGGCCCCTAAATCTTGTCCGTAATTTCCTGCAATGGAATCTGCCAGTTTTTTTGTATTTGTTCCGGCAAAGAGTTTAACCTCGGGCATGTTGTGTAGATTTTGTTAAGGAAATAGTTTTGAATTTCACTGGACAAAGATAAAAAAAAAGGTGGAACTCAGCAGTAATAGCGACAGGAATAGATGAATTATGACTGGATTATTCCTTTGGTGAATCAATGGTCCTCTGCTATGTATACACCTGATTTTTTCATTGCTATATGTATTTTGGGTATTTTACTCAATTTATGGAATGTTGAATTTTTAATGGTTTTTTTAGCGGTTTTTGGACGCAGCATTAGGGGGTGAACGGATTGTTTTTTTTGATTGTATTTATCTTATTGTTATCTTTCAAATTGTTTGTTAACAAAAAGTTAACACTTGTTAGCGATCATCTAGTGGTCAAAGCGTTAATTTTGCGCCCGATTTCAGTGATAGACCTTCACGATATTATTTAACATTTATTTGATCTGGAAATGCAAGGAACCGGATCATTTAAATGTTCCTAATGCTTAAATTTAAAATAAAAAAGAAAACCGCTTTATGGACATGGGCAAACTGTGTGTTGCCGTCTGTGTATGGGTAGGATTTGCTGTACATACCAATGCCCAGACGACATCATCAGATTCACTTGGAGTGGATATCAGACACACTTCCAAGGGATTCCAATTTACTACTCCTGATAATAAATTCCAATTGCAGATAGCAGGAAGGTTGCAGTTTAGGTATGCCTTTTCTGCAGATCAGGATCCTTTGACCTTTGACGATTACAGTGCTCCAAACCAGCATGTGTTCAAAATCAACCGGGCACGTCTTAAGGTGGGAGGACATGCTTATCAACCATGGCTAAAATACTACTTTGAGTATGAACTTGGGGCAAGTAGGCTGTTGGATTTCAGGGTGATGGTGGAGAAATGGCCCTGGCTGAGCTTTAAGGTAGGACAATGGAAGATGGAATATACCCGTGAGCGATCCATTTCCAGTGGAAAGCAACAGATGCTGGAACGGTCTTTGATAAACAGGCCATTTACCATTGATCGCCAGCAGGGAGCTTCCATTTATGGTAGGATAGACCAGGGCGGTCTTGCTGACTTCAACTATCACCTGGCGGTCTTGACCGGGATGGGACGCGGAGCAAGGGAAAATGATGATAAAAAGCTCATGTATGTGGGCAAAGTGTTTTGGAATTTTTTGGGTGATGGTCCTTCGATCTCTGGATCGGATCTGGGCTATCACGATAAACCACAGGCTTCTCTGGCGCTGGCCGGAGCCACCAATACCAGTCCTTACACCCGTTTTTCTTCCAGTGGAGGCGGAGAACTGCTGGAGTACCAAGGGGGAGTGCCCGGGCAATATGACGTAGAGCAATGGGTAGTGGAAACAGCCTTAAAGTATAAGGCTTTTAGCTGGCAAAGTGAGTATCATCGTAAGCGGATCAACGACAGGATAGGAGGCGATACTGGACACTTGGCGGGCTTTTACCTACAGGGCGGTTATATCTTTAATCACGGAGCAGTAGAGACCGGGAAGCCGCTTTTGGAAGTAGCCGCCAGGTATGCGTATTACCAGCCCGAGCTCAGTCTGCCGAACAACAGTGAGGAGGAATATACGTTAGCGGTAAATTGTTTCTTTAATGGGCATTTGAATAAACTCACTGCAGATGTGACCTTATTTGATTTTGACGAATTGTCCATGAACCGCGAAGCCAATGACTGGCGTGTAAGGGTGCAGTATGATTTCTCGTTCTAGTTTCGATTTCAAGCCATATAAGTTCTCCCACAGCGTCCATTGGAAGCACCGCACAAAGTGAAATGAGGTTTTCCCGGAAATACGGGGGAGCTGTGGGTGGCAACTTTTGTTTTTTTGAGTAAAAGTAATGTTGGGAACCTAGGTGTATCCAAATTGTACCAATAACCAATCTCCTTTTTTTGTTTGTCCAAATACTTTCGGACATTTGTAGTTCATTAATTTAACCTACCCACTTATAATGTTCAAAAAAGAGATTTATCAAGAAAGAAGGGCCAGGCTCAGGGCAGCTATGGGCAGTGGCCGGCTGTTGTTTTTGGGGAACGATGAAGCAAGCATCAATTTTAAACATAACTGGTATCCGTTCAGGCAGGACAGCACCTTTTTATATTACTTCGGGATATCCCTTCCGGGATTGGTAGGGGTAATCGATTGTGATACGGACAAGGATCATATTTTCGGAAATGATTACCAAATAGATGATATTGTATGGACCGGTCCACAGCCAACCATCGCTGAGCTTGGAGAACAAGTAGGTGTGGTGAATACGGCTTCTTTGGGGAAATTGGCTGATTTTGTCAAGGGGGATTGCCATATATTACCTCCCTACAGGGGTGAGCATGTATTGAAGCTTCGTGAAGTGTTGGGCAAGTCTGTCGAGGAAGTCGAAAACATGCCTTCTGTGAAGTTGATTCAGGCCGTGGCCAATCAGCGTAATATCAAGTCTTCCGAGGAGCTGGCCGAAATGGATGAAGCAGCAAGCCGAACTTCTGCGGTGCACCTGGCTGTGATGAAGGCTGCCAGGGCCGGGATGAAGGAATATGAGCTGGTGGCGGTGGCTACGAGTGTGGCCAGGTCGTATAATGCTTCCTTGGCATTTCCTCCGATTGCTACGACCAATGGACAGACTTTGCACAATCATTATTACGGCAACACGCTCAAGGAAGGGGATATAATGCTGTTTGACTCGGGAGCCGAATCTACTGAGTTTTATGCAGGTGATATGACCAGAACCTTCCCTGTCAGCGGCAAGTTTGATGCACGGCAAGGAGAACTGTATCAAATCGTCTATAACGCTCACCGGGCAGCTGTCGAATCACTTCGTCCGGGCAAGCGCTTCCTCGATGTTCACCTATTGGCTGCCGAAACCTTGGTGGATGGACTCAAAGGGGTTGGCCTGATGAAAGGTGATGCCAAAGAAGCAGTGGCGGCAGGGGCGCATACCATGTTCTTCCAATGTGGCCTTGGACATATGATGGGGCTGGACGTACATGATATGGAAAACCTCGGAGAGCAGTATGTGGGCTATACGCCAGAGCTGAAAAAATCCACTGAGTTTGGCCTGAAATCACTCAGGCTTGGCAAAGCACTGGAGACAGGCAATGTCATTACAGTGGAGCCGGGGATTTATATCATTCCTGAGTTGATCGATATGTATAAGGCGGAAGGTAAATTCAAGGATTTTATCCATTATGATAAGCTGGAGACTTACCGTGACTTTGGTGGGATCAGGGTAGAAGAAGACTTGGTGATCACTGAGTCAGGCGCTGACCTGCTGGGAACTCCGCTACCAATAGCGCCAGATGATGTAGAAAAAGTGCGGACGGAGGCCTTATCCTAAAAGGAAACATTCATCAGGAGGCAGAACTACCCGGTGCCCAAGGTGGTGGATCGATTGGTTTTGCCTCTTTTTTGATCTTCAAAAGGCTGCCAAATGGTAGGTGTGAAATAATAAAATGGTTATTGTGTCATGTTTTTTACTTTTGGCATTAAACTTGAAATCAATTTATACGTATAAAAGTTTTGGCGTTTTTGTCAAAATCAACTAAAAGTTTCTACATTCGCGGCAATGAACAAATGTTCCAAGATTGTTTTCTTTCTGTTTTGCCTGGTGGCCTTTACCATTTTCATGGGGGAAATGGAAGAAGCTTCTGTGTCCAAAGCCGTCAGGAAAACCGTCCTGAAGGCCAGTGGTCAGGAACTTATCCTATCAGGGAGTAATGTTCATGTTCATATTGCTGGGGATCGAACAAGTTTTAATGATCATGAGCAGCATCTCAGTAAAACTTTTTTTCTTCAATCAGTAAATTTCGAATTACAACACCAAGTTTTTTCAAGTGTTTATAAGTCAGTAAGAAAGACTTTATTGAGGTCAGGTGTAGTGCCTCATTTTTCTGGAAGGGCTCCTCCTTTTTGTTAAGCTTACATACGCTTTCTTTGCAAGCTCCATTTACTCACTTCTGATTTACGGAGGACCTGCTATAATAAGTGGGTCACAACACAGGAGGAGTGATAAAAGATTTCTTACGATTTACTTTAATGACAAATGATCAATATAATAATATATACCTTTTTACTAAGTATATCTCCCTTTGGTGAGTCCAGGGTGGGTATTCCTTATGGAGTCCTTAATGGCCTCCATCCACTGACGGCCCTTGGAGTTGGGCTTGTTGCCAACTTGCTGGTGTTTCCGATCATGATGTTTTTGATCGACAATTTTAACAATCGCCTATGGAAGTATAGGATGTACAAAAGCCAGACGGTGAAATTGATGCGCCGCGCCAAGAGTGGCGTAGGCGATAAGATACAGAAGTATGGTTTTTGGGGCTTGATGGTGTTTGTGATGATTCCTTTGCCTTTTACAGGAGTGTATATGGGAACCATTGCAGCCTATATTTTTAAGTTGCCACGTATGGCTTCCTTTTTGGCCATTAGCATTGGAGCAGTGATTTCGTGTTTGATTTTGGCTTTTGGATCACACCTGGGGAGCTTGCTGCCGAGTATTTTGTAAAGAATAAAAACAATCAGCTTACCGATAGAGCTTCGCGTTATCGGTAAGCGATTGGTCTTCTTATGATTGCAACATCCGAAGTGTTCTGTTGTGATAGATTTTTTTACCTGCTAAATAAAGTACCAAAGGTGCGAATAGCCATAAAACCTGAGGCTGATCGTAATCAACACTGGAAAAATCCATTGTGAGCCAGTACTCAGGCCCTTCCCCTAAACTCCTCTTTTCAGGGATCGTACCAAGTGCATCCTGTGCGTCAGTGATGAATTTCACATTGTAAGACACGATGGCCGGCTCATTTTTTCGATAGGATTTCCTTGGGGCATCAATGGAAATGTGCAGCGTTCATGAAAATTTATTTGATCAACATTTGCTCTGAATTAAAGGAAAGGAAAAGCTAAAGCCAATCCAGCGATGGCCAGGTATAATATTCCAAATTATTAGCGTCCGCCTAAATTTTAAATATGATCAAAAACGGTCTTTAAATAGAAAATGAGGGATTTTATTCCAATTCCTAAAATGCCCCCTATCCCCTAAAGTGGAGCTTTAGAAAGTCCCCTTTAGGGGATTTAGGGGTGTAAATAGTTCATTTTTTCAATTTGACGATTGTTTTCTTGGCCGCCAGTAATTCCAAATAGGTATCCCTATTTAGGAACAGTCCTGGAATGCTCAGTGATACTATATAGATGGTTTCGTGGTTTCATTGAATTCTGCCCAATCCTCCATGATTTGCCAATATTCGTTTAATCTTGGCACCCAGTAAACAAAATGCCCCAGCCTAGAAGGTGATATTCCCTAACTTATTCATTCCAACAGTTTACTGATTGATCCACTTTTAAATAAAGTTATGAAAAAGAGCACACCTTTATTATTGGTAGTGATTTTGGCCTTAGCAGGTTTCAGTCATGTGGTGGCACAGGAAAAGCCAAACATTGTCGTGATCATGGGTGATGATATTGGCTGGTTTAATACAAGCGCCTACAATGACGGAATGATGGGCTACACTACTCCGAACATTGACCGCGTAGCCAAAGAAGGTATGCGGTTTACCGATGCATACGGGCAGCAAAGCTGTACAGCTGGAAGAGCGGCCTTTATTACAGGACAGAGTCCGAAGCGGACAGGGTTGTTAAAGATCGGTATGCCAGGTGATCCATTAGGATTGCAAAAGGAAGACCCCACTATCGCAGAGTTATTGAAGCCGCATGGCTATGCTACCGGACAATTTGGTAAAAACCACTTGGGAGATCTTGATGAATTCCTGCCGACCAACCATGGGTTTGATCGGTTTTTCGGCAATTTATACCACTTAAATGCTGAAGAGGAGCCCGAAAACCCTGATTATCCGAAAGATCCCAATTTTAGGAAGCAATATGGGCCACGTGGCGTAATGCGGGCAAGTGCTGATGGGCCCGTGGAAGATACAGGGCCATTGACCAAAGAGCGTATGGAGACCATTGACCAGGAATTTTTGGACGCTACCATTGATTTTATGGAAGAGCAACACGAGGCTGATAAACCATTTTTCGTTTGGTTCAATACCACCAGGATGCATATTTTCACCCATTTAAGTGAGGAATACAGTGGGACTACTGGTCTTGGTATTGTTGCCGATGGCATGAAGCAACATGATGATCAGGTAGGTCAATTATTAGATAAACTTGATGAACTTGGGATTACTGAGAATACAATCGTGATCTACACAACAGATAACGGAGCTGAAAAATTTACCTGGCCAGATGGCGGAACCTCACCTTTTAAAGGAGAAAAGGCGACTACTTGGGAAGGCGGTATCCGTATTCCTTTTATGATTCGTTGGCCTGGAGAAATCCAAGCCGGTACAGTTTCCAATGAGATTATTTCCCTAGAGGATATGCTGCCCACTTTGCTCGCGGCTGCAGGGGATTCAGATATTAAGTCCAAGCTGCTCAACGGCCATTCCGTAGGAGGGATGTCCTACAGAGTCCATCTGGATGGTTATAATTACCTCCCTTATCTTACGGGGGAGACAGTTAAGGGGCCAAGAAAAGAATTTTTTGCCTTTGTGGATGATGGAAGCCTGGGAGCTGTTAGGTATGGAAGGTTTAAATTTCATTTTTCTACCCAAGCCCATCATGGCATGGGAGCTTGGCAATATGCCCAGGAAGTTAGAAAGGCTCCATTGGTAATAGATCTCTATGCTGATCCATTCGAAGAGGCACCAGAGCAATCTTCATATTACGATGATTGGATGCTAAGAAGGATGTACACAATAGTACCCCTTCAAACATTAGTGTCAAATTTTATGGCCACCTTCGAGGAATTTCCTCCCCGGCAGGAACCGGGCAGCTTTACACCCAAACAATAAATAAAATTATATAATTACTAAACTTTTGAATATGATTAGAAAACTAATAATGACCTGCCTTGTGGCTGCCGGTAGCTGGCAGATGGCAGAGGCCCAAGACAAGCCCAATGTCCTTGTTATTTGGGGTGACGATATTGGTTGGTCCAATGTCGGATTTAACAACAACGGGTTGATGGGCTATGAAACGCCCAATATCGATCGGATAGCGAACGAAGGAGCAGTCTTTACCGACTGGTATGGCCAGCAGTCCTGTACGGCAGGAAGAGCGGCTTTTATATTGGGACAGCATCCCTTTAGGACTGGCCTATTGACCATTGGTATGCCAGGGGATTCGCATGGTATTCAGGAATCGCAGCCTACGATTGCCGATCTCCTTAAGGCCCAGGGCTATGCTACCGGACAATTTGGTAAAAACCACCTTGGTGATCAGGATGAGCACCTTCCTACCAACCACGGCTTTGACGAGTTTTTCGGAAACCTATATCACTTGAATGCAGAAGAAGAGCCGGAAGGATATTACTATCCCGATGATCCAGAGTTCAGAAAGAAATTTGGGCCTAGAGGGGTGATCCATAGTACTGCGGACGGGAGCATCGAAGATACGGGCCCATTGACCAAACAGCGAATGGAGACCGTGGATGTGGAGTTTGAAGATGCTGCAATCGAGTTTATCGAAAAAGCACATGCCGATGGTAAGCCTTTCTTTGTATGGTTAAGTGCCACCCGTATGCATATTTGGACGCACCTAAAGGAAGAAAGTGAAGGAGTTACCGGAATCGGAATATATCCTGACGGTATGGTGGAACATGACAAAGCCGTTGGGCGAATACTGGATAAACTGGATGAATTGGGTATCACTGACAATACCATTGTCATGTACTCAACCGATAACGGGGCAGAGAAAGTTACCTGGCCTGATGGAGGAAGCACACCATTCCGAGGTGAAAAAGGAACAACCTGGGAAGGTGGGTTCAGGGTTCCCTGTGCCATTCGCTGGCCAGGGGTGATCGAGCCGGGCACGGTATATAATGATATCTTCAGCCATGAGGATATGATGCCAACAATTTTGGCTGCCGCAGGTGAACCGAATATCAAGGAAAAGGTAAAGAACGGGTATCAAGCTAATGGCAAGACCTTCAAACAGCATTTGGATGGCTATAATATGATGCCTTATTTCCAAGGTGAAGTGGATGAGTCTCCCCGAAAAGAAATCTTCTATTTCGATGCAGGAGCTAACCTCAACGCGATTCGTTATGGCATGTGGAAGATTCATTTCACTATTATGGAAGGAGATATTTCCCAAGCGTATCGAAAATCCCCAAGTTGGCCATTGATCGTGAACCTTAGGGCAGATCCATATGAAGTTTCACCGGATTCCAGGATGTATGTACGTTGGTATGCCGAAAACATGTGGCTCTTTGTCCCTGCACAACGATATGCAGGAGAGTTTTTGTCTACTTTTAAGGATTTCCCTCCTCAGACAGGCTCTTCGCTTTCTATCGATAGGGTGGTAGAACAGTTAGCTACTCCCCCTAGGAATTAAGAACCGGATTTATTTGATTTTCACCTCTTATAATTGGGGCAGTTCGTCTGTAGCTGCCCCATTTTAGCTTTGGTGTTTTAACAGCACTGATCACCCAAATGTCCAATGATAAATTAATGAGTGTAACAGTGGTCTGTCGACCCAATAATTAAATAACCAGTATTCAATAACCACTACATGACAGCAAATGAATCAATACAGGAGCTCAAGACCCGCATGTCAGCCTCCATCATCGGCCAGGATAAACTGATCGAAAGGATCATCTTGGTGCTGCTGGCCAATGGCAATATGCTACTGGAGGGACTTCCCGGTCTGGCCAAGACCAGAGCGATCAAGACCCTTTCCAGGGAATTGGATTGTGGATTAAGCCGTATCCAGTTTACCCCTGATTTATTGCCTTCCGATATTACAGGTACAGAAATATACCAGCCTGAGCTGAAAGAGAAATTTGTTTTCCAACAAGGGCCTGTTTTCAATAATTTGATTTTGGCTGATGAGATCAACCGGGCGCCTGCCAAGGTACAGTCGGCATTGCTCGAAGCCATGGAAGAAAGACAGGTATCGGTAGCAGGTAAGACCTATGCCATGGATCCGCTTTTTATGGTCATGGCCACGCAAAACCCCGTGGAACAGGAAGGTACTTATCCACTTCCCGAAGCACAGATGGACCGTTTCCTGATGCATGTGATCATTGATTATCCGGACGATGCTTCCGAGCTGGCCATTCTCCGGCTCAACAGGGAGGAGCAGAAAAATCCCCCTGGGGAAGAAAAGGAAAGGCTGAGTCCTGAAGTGATTTTTATGGCAAGAAAGGAAATTGCTACAGTGAAAATTTCCGAGGCCATGGAAAAGTATATCGTGGATATAATTTCCGCTAGCCGGTATCCTGAAAAGTACAGTGAAGAACTGGATGGTTGGATTGAGTATGGTGCCAGTCCCAGGGGCAGCATCGCGATAGACAGGGCTTCCAGGGCACATGCTTGGATGGAAGGACGTGATCATGTCACTCCTGAGGATATTCGGGCAGTGGTGCATGATTGCTTGCGCCATCGTCTGATCCTAAGCTATGAAGCCAATGCAGAAGGAGTCACAGCAGACAAGGTGTTGGAGGAAATGATCAGTAAAGTAGCCGTGGTAGCTTAAAACGTCCTTATGTCCAGTATCCAACAGAAATATCCCAAAGATGTATTCACCTCCCTGGAGGAATTGATTCGAATGGAGTACCTGGCGCATCATTTTAGCCTTCAGGCCAGAAAACAAAAAGTCAATACTATTTTGGCCGGTAAGCATGCCTCCAAGCTTAGGGGCAGGGGCTTGGACTTTGAGGAAGTAAGAAATTATGTGAAGGGGGATGATATTCGAAATATTGATTGGAAAGTTACCGCTCGGACGCAGCAAACCCATACGCGGGTCTTTACCGAAGAAAAGGAAAAACCCGCATTAATTGTGGTGGACCAGTCAAAGTCCATGTTTTTTGGCTCCCAAAAACGTACCAAAGCAGTGGTGGCAGCCGAGTTGGCTGCAATGCTGGCCTTCCGGGTGCTCAAGGAAGGTGATCGCGTCGGAGGAGTGGTCTTTGCAGATGAGGGGATAGACATTGTTTTTCCCAAGCGCGATCGTAAAAATATTCTTCGTCTATTGGAAAAAATCGTTTCCAGGAACCAAGAGTTGGCGACCTCACAGGCTGTCGATTTTGATTTGGCGCTCAAGGAGGCGGCTGCTCGCATCAGGAATATCGTGACCCATGATTTTTTAGTGTTCTTTATTGGTGACTTTCACCGTTATTCACCACAGACCATAAAATACCTCAAGCAAATTGCCCAGCATAATGATGTGGTGGTGGCCAAGGTCTTTGATCCGATGGAACGGGAGATTCCGAAATCGAAATTTGTTGCGGGAGACCAGCGGTTCCAAGTGAGCATTGATGGCGGCAATGCGAATATACGAAAGCAGTTTGAAGAGGGTTTTGATACAGATCTGATGGCCTTTGAGGCTACCTTGAAAAAACACAAAATACCGGTATTCAGTGTGGATACGGTGAGCCCAATCGAAAGCCAAATCAAAGCATATTTTAAAAAAGGAAAGCGATGAGCTTGATGGTGAAGCAAGATACTTTGACGACCGATTCATTGGCGCAAATCGCTGCAAGTCTTGACATGGGGCCGCTGCAGGAGCCGGAAGCCGTGTCCTTTACTTTTGACACGATCGGTTGGCCCATTTTGGGTGGACTGGTGCTGTTGGGGATTGTGGTATTGATGGTTTTGCAGGTCCGGGCGTATCATAAAAATCGCTACCGACGGGAAGCCCTTTCTGAACTGGAAAATGTGGTCAACGGTAAACGCCCACTGTTTTACAGTTTTGTATTGCTGAAACGCACGGCCATGCATGCTTACGGAAGGAATAAAGTGGGAGAGATGTACGGAAAGTCCTGGTATGAGTTTTTGGACAAAAAAGCCCAAGGGGTCAGTTTTGCTGCCTTGCAGGAGCGGATAGACCGACTGATTTACCAAGATGAATTGCCCGAAGAGCAGGTAAAGACAGCAATTATTACCAATACTAAAAAGTGGATCAAGGATCATGTTTCCCGCTAATTTTGAAATCGCCTATCCCTGGATGTTTTGGCTGTTGCCATTGCCGGTATTGCTGTATATTGTCCTCCCTCCCCTGCGGGTTAAGAGCCCTGCGCTGCAATACCCCGGATTCCAAAAGGCCCTGGACTATACTGGAGATAAGCCACGACAGTCGGCCTTGGTCAAAAGACGTTCTATTCTCAATTGGTTGATTTTGATTTTGGGATGGATACTGATCATCATAACACTTTCTTCTCCCCAGCTGGTGGGAGAGCCCCAAATGAAAGTGAAAACTTCACGGAATTTTTTGATTACAGCAGATATTTCTTTTAGCATGGCACAAAAAGACTGGGAGGTAAATGGGGAAAAAGTGAGAAGATGGGATGCTGTAAAATCCCTGATGCATGATTTTATAGAAAAGCGAAAGGGGGATCGGATGGGCTTGGTTTTCTTTGCCACCCATGCCTATATACAAGTGCCTTTTACTCCTGACCTGGTTACTGTTGACCAGATGTTGGAGGAAGCAGATGTAGGGATGGCCGGTCAGATGACCCATATCGGAAAGGCCATCACCAAGGGCATTGATATGTTTGATCAGGATACCATCAAAACCAAAGTGATGTTGTTGTTGACAGATGGTGTGGATGCAGGTACAGATGTATTGCCACTGGATGGAGCAGACTTGGCAAAAAAGGACTCGGTGATTGTTTACACCATCGGTATCGGTAATCCAGGCAATTCAGGGTCGGACCTGGATGAAAAGACCTTGCAGCAAATAGCTGAAATGACAGGAGGAAGGTATTTTCTGGCAAAGGACGCGGAACAATTGCAGCAGATCTACCAAGAAGTGGATACGCTGGAGCCGATTGAATATGAAGAAGAGGAGCATCGCCCTGTGACCCTGCTGTATGCGTACCCTTTGGCGGCAGCCATGATGTTGATATTCATTGCCAGTTTGTTGAATAACCTGGTGGGTGTGATAAAAAAAGGAATGAACAAAAATGGAGATGTTTGATGACTTGTTTCCAATAGATTGGGGAGCCTTTCACTTTTTGAGGCCACAGCTGCTTTGGGGCTTTTCCGGAGTGGTGGTGTTGCTTTTGCTTGGGCTGGCCAATTTACGTGAACAAAGTAGTTGGAAAAAGCACATCGCCCCCCATCTTCGGCCTTATATGATCAGCAAAGGCAGTGGTCGGGTCAAGCTGCTGATGCATCTTTTGTTGATGGCAGCACTGGGTTTTGGAGTCCTGGGATTGGCAGGGCCGACCTGGAAAAAAATAGAACTGCCAGGTCAAGTGCTCGAGACGCCCATGGTGATCTTACTCGACCTGTCCCAAAGCATGATGGCCGACGACATTCAGCCTAGCAGGTTAGAGCGGGCCAAATTCAAGATTACAGACTTTTTAGATGCAGGACCGGGAGCACGCGTAGCACTGGTAGGCTATGCAGGGACGGCGCACACCATTGTGCCGTTGACCAGGGATTATAAAATCATCAAAAGCCATATCGAGACATTAAGCCCCAAAGTAATGCCTTTCAGGGGATCCGATCTTTCCAAAGCACTGGCTTTGGCAGATAGCCTTATGAGTGTGACCCCGGCGCCAGGTACGGTACTTTTGTTCTCAGATGATTTTGAAGGGGAAGACTTTGACCTGGTGCAGGAATTTGTAGGGGCAGGAGACCATAAACTGGAAATTATGCCGTTGAATACTCCTGCTGGCAGTGATGTGCCCGCATTTGCAGGAAGCGGAGGGGTAAAGGCCAATGGCAAGACCGTACATTCTTCATTAAATTCCGCAGTACTTGGGCAGATCAATTCCCTAGAAAACAGTTCTGTGCATACCTTGACCTTGGATGACAGTGATGTGGCATTGATCGCCAAAAATGTCCGTGAGAACCTGAAGTTTACCGAACAACCAGAAGAAAAGAAAGACGAGTGGAGGGACGCGGGCTTGTTGTTGGTCATCCCGGCGGCACTCCTTCTGCTGATGTGGTTTCGTCGCGGGTGGGTAGTGTTTGGCTTGGTGGTAATGTTCAGTTCCTGTGGTCAAAAGCAGCCTGTGGAGCGTTTTGCCGATTTATGGTACACCAGGGATTACCAAGGCCAGCAAAAAAGTGATGCAGGGGATTTTGGGGAAGCGGCAAAACTGTTTGACAATCCACTCCGCCAAGGTGTGGCTTATTACAAAGCAGGAGATTATGAAGAAGCCATCCAGGCATTTAGCCAAGATACCACTGCCATAGGTTCCTATAACTTGGGACTGGCTTATTTCAAGACCGGTGATTATGCAGCAGCACAGATGGCTTTTGGGATGGCGGTTTCACAAGATCCGGGGTTAAAAGTGGCCCAAGACAGTAAAATGCAACTGGACAAGGTACTGCCTGGCGGTGGTGAGATCGATCCTTCCCAGGCAGCAGAACAGGCCGAAAAAGGCCCTGCCAAAGCCAGGCAAAACAAAAGCATGGAAGACCTCAGTGGTGGAGGACAGGAAGCGACGAAAAAGGACATGGAAAAGGAGCGTTTATCGGAAACGGCCACTACTGGCACCAGGACAGCCAAAGAACTTGATGAGGTGCCTGATGACCTGAAAATGGCCGGAACATCTGATGATAACCAGGAGGTGCTGCTCCGTAAAATCGATGATGATCCAGCCCGGTTCTTACAAAAGAAATTTGAATTTGAGGTGAAGCGTAAAAAAATGAAACCTGACTCCAATGAGAACAGCTGGTAGCCTATATATGAGCGCTATGTGGAATAAAAGCTTTTGGGTACTCACAAAGTTTTTGAGACATAAGAGAGGAGGAGGCAATTCTTGGCCTTCAAAATTTTTATGGGTAGTGGTGTTTTGTTGTTTGCTACAGCCCGCTTTTGCGCAGACCCTATGGAGCGAAGTGCAGCTCAGTAAGCGCAGGGCATATGTGGGAGAGCCTGTTCAGGTTACTGTTCGCGTCTACACGTCTACGTGGTTTACAAAAGGGGTGGATCCTGGCAATATAAAGGTAAACGGAGCTTACACTGTTTTCTTTCGCAATGTCAGCACCAGTACGTCAAGAAATGGAAAAACCTACCCGGGAGTGGAGATGATCTACCATGTTTTTCCTTTTGCGAACAAGGATGTGCGATTTCCTGCCGTGGAAATAGCGGTGGAATCCCCAGCAGATGGAGGGTACAAAGGAAAGCCTCACACCGTAACGACCAAAGAGCGGGTGATCGAAGTGCGCCCAATTCCACCTGGATTCGATATGAGCAGTTGGTTGGTTTCCAGTGATTTGAGTGTTCGGCAGGAGTGGAGTGCAGATCTGAAGGATGTAAAAGTCGGTGATGTGATACAGCGAAGGATCATCAGAAATGCAGACAATACGGTGCCACAATTGATACCTCCGGTGGCCTGGGACAGTCTTCCCGGTGTCAGCCAGTATCCCGGCAGGAGTGATGTCCAAAACATCCGTACCAAAACAGCCATCGGTGCGGTACGGACAGAGGTGACACGTTATCTTTTTGAAAAGCAAGGAGAGGTGGAAATTCCAGAGATGGTTTTTACTTGGTGGAATCCCCGTCAGCAGCAACTCTATAAACGCACGCTTCCAAGTGTAAAGGTCCTGGTAAAGCCTAATCCCGATTTGGGGATGTTGGAGACCTTGAAGGATTCCCTGCTTACTGCCCAAAAAGCCGAAGTCTCAGCGGCAGAAGAGAAAGCACCATTGACCTTTCTAGGGCTAAGCCCCGAGAAGTTGGTAGCAATTATAGTGTTAATGGCCATATCGTTTTATTTTTTGATGAAATTTTTGCCCCGCTTGGTCAAGCGGTACCAAGAAAAACGGCAAAGGTATCTGCGCTCTGAGCCTTATTTCTTCGACCAATTTAAACGTGCCGCGAAAAACGGAGAATCCAAAAAGGGACTGAATGCGCTTTACCGTTGGATTGACCAGCTTGGGCTCCAAGAGCCCACATTGCAGTATTTTGCGGAAGGGTGGGGGAGTCCCGGACTGAAGCATTATGTCCGTCAATGGTCGCGGGTGGATGGGAAAGACCTTAAGCTGGATGAGGATTTTGTGAAAGAATTAAGTGTTTCCAGAGAGATTTTCCTTAATGCCTCTGGGGAAATACCTTCTGCCCTCACTGAAGCGATTTGGATCAATCCCTAGTAGAAAGGTGGTTAATGTAATATTGAATAAGGCATTCCGGCCCTTGGAAGATTGCTAGTTATAACCATTCTTTAAGCCAAACTCGGACTAATCCGGGATTTTTGATTGGGACAAGGATATTTTTCATCGTGGAAGAAGATTTTATCCCCTTGCGTACATATGCGTAGGGCTAATTTTGATTGTTGTCCGGTAATTATTTTCCTTTAACTACTAAACGGATCAAAACTGGATTTCAATCTAAAATTAATGATTATGTACAGATCAGGTAAACCTTGTAATTACTTTATCATCGAAAATGATCCAGAAGTAAGGGCGAAGATTCAAAAGAGTTTAAGCCAGGCCAGGTTTACCTGTTTGGGTAACACTGGTACTTCTACGCAAGTGGGGAAAAGGCTTAATGATTGTTCTCCATCTCCTGATATTATCATGGTGGGATTGTATAAAGAAACTACCCATATAGTAAACTATGTGGGTTCAAAATTCCCAAAGGCCAGTATAATTCTGATTGTGAAAACGGGAGAGAGCTTTGAAGATGAACTTCTTTCCAAGCAAAAAGTAAATTATATTTCGATATAGAAAAGGGAGCTTCCTTGAAACTCCCTTTAATTTTTTTCTTATTTATCGTCCAATATTTTTACTTTGGTATCCACCAAGTCTTTGATAGGGACGATCATCCTTCCACTATCGGTTTTAAGTGTGATGGATATGTTGTCAATAGCGAGGATTTCACCTTCGATATCGTCAAATTTAATGAACTGACCTATCTGGTAATTCTTTTTGGAATAGAAACTGTACAAAATTCTCTGTACCACATCCCTGGATCCAAGACCGATTGCGATGGCAAAGCAGGCCAGAAATGCGCCCAATACCAGAGAAAGGTTATCGGTGATTACTTGGGTGTTGATCCCCGCTTGACTCAGTGCCGTAATGCCGACGATGATCACGATAATATAGCTGACAATATTGGATATTAAGGAAGCTCCGGACCATCCAAAGGATCTAAGGAGTTCTCTAATAAACTTTTTGACCACAATGGACAAGTACACGCCCAAGGTGAAAAGTACCATGGCTACGAACACTTGAGGGATATATCCCAAAAACTTACTGATTTCATCAGAAACGGCGTGGAGCTGTAGGAAGTCAGCACTGAAAATGATGATCAGTAGGATAAAAAAGAACTTGGCAAAAGCCAATATGATAGCGGAAGGTTTGACCTTGATGTGGTTAAAAAGTTCGCTCTCACTTAAATTGTGGGCCAGATCATCGATCTTTGATAGCTTAAGTAATTTTTTAATTAGGAAAAGAAGTCCACGCATAATCAGCCAAGCTGCTATCAGCAGTACAATGAATACCAATAGTCTCGGCAGTAGTTCACTGATTTGTTTAAGTGTGTTGTCTACCAAATATAAACTCCAATCAGTATTGTTAAAAACATCTTTCATAGTAGTAAATTTAAACCTCTGGATTTTCATTTTCATCATCAAATAAAGTTCCCAATACATTAGGGCCCTTTACCATGAAAAGGTCAGCCATATCAATCGATAATCTTATCAGATTGATGTCGTCAATCACCTTTTGGCGGATATATTCCGGTAATTTTTCGTCGCTGATTATTTCTTGAAAAGGATTATTCATTGGTCAATATTTTTGTAAATATCCAATAATCGCTGTTTGGCACGGTTAATTCTCATTTTTACCGCTGATTCCCCCACTCCAATGGAATGTTGGATTTCTTTCAGGGACATTCCATCCATGTATTTCATTAACAAGATCATTTTGTCATTGGGATCCAGGGTCTTTAGTGAGGTTTTTAAGCGTTCGGCCTGCATTTTAAAGATTTCACTGTCATCTATTTCATCATAGGGATGATTTTGTAGGTTGTCCAAACTCTGGAATGTCTCCTTATTTTTCTGGTATTTACGCTGGATATAGTTTACACAGAAATTATAGGTGAAGGAATATAGCCAACTGGAGAATTTGGCATCTCCCTTGAATTTTTTAAGCTGGAAGAACAGCTTGATAAATATATCGTGCGTCACATCCTGGGCTTCGTCTTTGCTCTTTACGAAACTCATGCATTTATTGTAAACAATGTTTGAATACCTGTCGTACAGGATTCCAAATAGTTTAGAATCATTGTTTTTTACAATTTGCTCTATCAGTTGGTTATCTTCCAAACTTGAGTAGTTTAATTCCTTATCCACCTTGTTTTTTGAGATAGTCATATAAACTTCCCTAAGAGATTCTAAAACAATGTCCTGCTATACGTGAAACTTGAAACCAATGATCGATTTGCGCGATGTATTTGGGGGCTGGTCAGTAACATAGTATTACATATAAACTTAGTTATTTTTATGGATTGAAATACAAAATAATCTAATGATTTACCTATCATTAGATTATTTCTGGTGTTTTTAAGTGTTTTGGTAGTAAGCAATGTGATTATGGATATTTTTTATAAAATAGAGATCAACGAGTAAATTGTATAATATTTATTTAGTATGGAATTTTTTAAATTTTTGCTGTTGATATCAGCTAGAAAAGGTATGTTGAGATAAAGGAGTTTTGGACGCCATGTTCGAAAAAATGACGGAAATCCACTAGTGGATTTCCGTCATCAGTAGAGTTATAGATTATTTTTTTATAAACCTTCTTACATAAGATGTTTAACCATTAAGAAAATGTAACCATGAAGAGGTTAAGGTCCTCATCATTGGGAACATCAAGGCGTTTTCTGATCCGGTATTTCCTTGACTGTACTGCACGGACAGTACTTTTGGTAACACTAGCGATTTCCTTGGTGGTAAAGCCCATTTTTAAAAGCACACAGAATTTTATGTCCATGGCATTTAGCTTGGAGCTGGCACTTTTGATTTTTGAAATAAAATCGGGGAAAATCTCATTGAATTCGGATAGGAAATGAAGATCCCCTTTTTCAATCAATGATTTTAAATTTTGCGTAGGACTAGTATTGTAAAACTGTTCTTGTGAATTTGTGAAATTGTGAGTAACAAGGTTGTTCATGACAAATTAATTTAAATGGTTATTTCTTTCTTTTCTGCCTTTATTATTAGGACACATGTTCTATAAAAAAGTCACACTTAATTATGGGATTATAATGAGCAAAAACAGCTGATTTAGGCTGTTTTTGTAAGTAATCTATGAATTAAACACTTGTTTAAGTAGAAGTGAGAGGGCGAAAAATGTTTGTTTAAGGTTTTTATAACTTACTGTAAGGTAGGTTGTTGTGAATGTTTTAAGGTCTTTGGTAAAAAGTGATGGAAATGAAAGTTCGGTTCAAACAAACGTTTGATTTTTTTACAAAAAATAATTTGAAATATTTACAATTTAATTTATAAAAGATTGATATTTTATGTGATTGGTTTTATTTGAGTGTTTTTCGGGTGTATGAAATGATAAGTAGAATAATTAGTACGCCCTTTGTATTCAGCATCCAGGGAGACCCAATTTCTTGAAATCAGATGGAGGTCACCTTAGGGATTTGGTATGCTAATGATTTATTTCTCCTTATTATGAATGTTGGTCCCTCGAAGGTTGGATGGGCCCAGGTAGTGCTGGAATTGGGTCAAGGGGAAAGTTGGGGGATTAGGGGCGGTTCCGATAGCACGCAGATGGCGCAGATTAATAAGATTTGCGCTGATTTTTTTATGCTGGAGCTAGCATTCCTATTGCTATATCAAAGAGAAATATGATTACTGTGACCACCTAGAAATCTCTCATCCCCCAGAAATATTGCCAGATCCCAGGGATTGATATCGATTTGTATCCTAACGTCCTTCATCATGTAAGAGATTCCTGGAAGCAATTTCAGATGTTTGCTGTAGTGCCTTGCTGCGCAATATCTACAAAAGACCAATAATAAAAATCAATTGTTAAACTAACCTCTGATTGATTAACAAACACGTAAAAGGAGTGAGATGAAAAGTTGACTTATCACCCTGATCAATTAATCGGAACCGCTTTAAAAGCACACTATAGCCGAAGGGAAATCCCTTTTAAAAAAATGTTGTATAAATCACAATTTCTAATTCGTTGTCATCCCGACTTGAGGAGGGATCTCAATTTTGAATAAGGGATTGCTTCCCGATGTATCGGGATCGGAATAGCCTGCCCCGGTGGATATCGGGGACAAAGTCACTGTTAGGATGGCGTAGCTAGTGGAATACGCAGTCGCTCATCTAAAAGCGATTTCCCTGACTATAGCCGGGACATTGATCCTGGTTATAGCTTTTTTTACGTAATAATGTGTTTTTCAATTTCCCGCAATACTTCATTTATTTCCTGTAAGATCACCTGGACTTCCCGCCTTAGGTCAGGATCTGTATAATCATAATTTTCTCTTGTTTCCATCCTGGAGGAAAGTAGGGAAAGGTTGGTCAGGTACATGGCACTGGCCGTACTATAGACCTTATGGGCAGCAGCAGAAAGTCCATCACCTTTTGAGAGAAGTATTTCCTCGAGCTGTATTTTTGATTTTTCCAATTCCGCTTTACCTGATTTGAGAATCACTTGAAACATTTCACTGTTTAGATCTGGAAAGCCGAGTACTGACTGGAATTTTTCCAGATCAAATTTCTGCTGGGAAACACTATGGACGGGGGATCTATTGCTGGTTAAACTGTCATTTTCCTTATTGATCTCCCACTTTTTAAGAAGATTGATGATATCATCCTCTACAAAAGGCTTGGCGATAAAGTCATTCATGCCTGCTTGCAAGCACTTTTCCCTTTCACCTTTGATGTTCCCGGCCGTCAGGGCAATGATCAGTATATTGTGTTTGTTGTACTTACTTCGGATTTCTCGAGTGGCTTCATATCCATTCATCTCGGGCATTTGTACATCCATGAATATTATATCCGGGGTTTCTGTTTTGATCACTTCTAGGGCTTCCAGTCCATTGGCCGCTTCTATGATCTTGGTAGTGGGTGAAAGGTTGTTGATGACCGTCTTTGCCAATAGCATATTGATACTATTATCTTCTACGACAAGCACACTGGTGCCTTCCGGAAAGTAGTGTTGGCTTTTACTGGCTTTTGTGTTCTTTTGGTGGTCCTGCTTCCTGTTAATGGTAAGCAGGGCATTGTACATTTCCTGCAATTTTATGGGCTTCACGAGTTTTTTTCTCACGCCAAGTTCTTTACAGGCTTTTAGGATTCGGTCATCATCCGCAGAACTGTGCAGGAAGATAATGGGTTGGTGTTCGATAATCTCCCTGATTTTGCGGATGGTTTCGATGCCATTCATATAGGGCATGTGATAGTCCATTAAGACCACGTCAAATGTGTCTTCTTCCACCAGCTTCTGGATGGCTTCAAATCCACTTTTGGCAAGGACGGTTTCGATGCCACGGAGCGACATCATGCGCTCTAGGATCATTCTGTTGTTGTCATTGTCATCGACAATCAAGACCCGTTGGATATTGATGTCTTCTTCAGTAGAAACGGCTTCCCCTTGTTCGGATGTTACCGTTAGATCAAAGAAAAACGTACTTCCTTTACCTACTTTACTTTCAAGTTTCAGGCCGCTGTCCATCAGCTGGAGCAGCCTGTTAGAAATGGTTAGTCCCAGTCCCGTGCCGCCATATTTTTTGGTGGTGCTGACATCTTCTTGGGAAAATGCATCAAATATTTTACTTTGTTTTTCCTCTTTGATACCTATTCCCGTATCTCTTACAGAAAACCGTATGGTGATCTCATTTGCCTCATTCAATGGCGAAATAGGCAACAGCTGGAGCTCTATTTCTCCTGATTCAGTGAATTTGGAAGCATTTCCAAGTAAGTTCACCAAGATCTGTTTCAGCCGTACACTGTCCACCCAAATGTATCTAGGAATGTCAGGGTGGATATTCAGTAGCATTTCAAGGCCTTTTTTATGTACCTCATAGGTGATGATGTCACTGGCCTGGTCAGTGAGTTCATAGAGATCGCATTTGTCGATGTCCAGTTCCAGCTTACCCGCTTCTATTTTGGAGAAGTCCAGAATGTCATTGATGATATTGAGCAGCGCATTGCCGGATTGATTGACGATGGAAAGGTATTGCGCCTGTGTTTCAGAGAGGTCCGTTTTCAATACCAGGTCCGTAAAACCAATTACACCGTTCAGCGGTGTTCGGATTTCATGGCTCATGTTGGCAAGAAATTCGGATTTGGCCTTGCTGGCCTGCTCGGCCAGTACTTTTGCTTTTTTTAGTTCGTCCCGTTGCAGACAGGCTTCAGTGATGTCCTGGGTAAGCATCATGATCCCTCCGATGCTGCCGTCATACTGGTGCCATGGGCGGACTTCCCACCGCAGAAATTGGTCATGTTCCCAACCATCCGGACGACCACGGTCTTCTTCATTGCTGATTACCTCGCCCTGTAGGCAGCGCTGGTGGATGTCCTTCCATACTTCTGATATATTCCCGAATACTTCGTAGTGGGATTTTCCTTTGATCTCCTGACCTTGAAGCTGATAATCTTCAATCCACCTATTACTGTAGGCGATGTACCGAATGTTTCTGTCAAACATGGCAACGGCGGCAGGGGCATGGGTCACAAAGGCATTGAGACGGGCTTTTTCTACGATGAGGGCCTTCTCCGCTTCTTTTCGCTCAGTGATGTCTGTGGCCATGCCAAGGTATCCTGTGATTTTCCCTTCTTCATTTCGCATGGCCGTTACCGCCAGGGAAACAAAAAGCTTGGTGCCGTCTTTGCGAATATAGGTCCATTCTCTTTCCTCAGCACCTTCGAGCTCCGAGAGGAAGGTAAACGCCTTGAACCCGCTGATTTTTTGATGGTATTTTTCACTCAGTTCCTGTCCTCTTTCCTTTACCTCTTCGGGATCATGGATGGTGGCAGGGCTCTGTTTCCCGATCATTTCCTCTGCTGAGTACCCCAGCATTTTTTCAGCTCCTTTGTTAAATAGACTAATGGTACCTTCTGTATCAGTGGCAATCATGCTGATCTCAGAAGAGGCATTTTGGACATCCTCGAGTAGTTTTTTGGATCTGATAATTTCCAACTCTGCCTCCTTATGGGCCGTGATGTCCTGAAATGTGCCAAAGATCCGAGCGCATTCCCCATCGACAAAATCCGGCTTACCAATGACCCGCGTCCATACTTCCTTACCTCCAGCGGTGACCAGGATAAGTTCCAGGTCATAAGGCTCTTTTTTGTTGATGGCATTCTCGAACGCTTCTTGGATGGCATTACGGTGCTTCCCCTCTTTGTAAAACCCGATGGCTTTCTCGGTAGTGGGAATGAAGTCGTCAGAGACTCCATGAATTTCACGGGTGACCTTTGACCAGAATATGGTATTATGCTTAAGGTCCGCTTCCCAGCCACCGACACGGGCAACGCTATTGGTCTGTTCAAGCATTTCCTTCAGCCTATTATATTCACGTTCTAGTTGGTGACGTTCGGTGATGTCCAGTGCATTGCCCAGTACATATGGATTCCCAGCCTGGTCTTTCAGAAGGATATTACTGTAAAGCCAGATTCTTACAGATCCATTCACATGCTGGATCCGCATGCTCCCCTGGCTCTTTCCATAATGCTTGACGTATTGGAGGTATTGCTCTAGCGAATCGTGCTGTTGGGTAGGGATGACATCGTAGAGTGATTTTCCGATCATCTCGTTTTTATGATAGCCGAGACTATGGGCACTTGCCTTATTGGCCATTAGGAAATTGCCCTGGAGGTCATGGGCACACATGAGGCCCATGGAGTTTTCGAAGAAATCTTTAAATTGGGTTTCAGCATAATGTGTGCCTTCCAATGACGGCTCAGAAAAGTACTTTTCTGCAAATGTCTCACCGAGAATGCCAATTTCTTCCAATGTAGCAGCATCAGGGGCGTCCCCCATGCAGTCAAGCAGAAAAACAGCCCCTTTCGTCCCTTTTTGGTCAATATAAAATGGAGAGATGATGCCCTCCTGGGAATGGATCTTTCCCTTATTGATAGATAGGGGGACTACACATGTTTTTTCGGACTGCTGGATAAGGCCAATGATATGCTTTTCATGCAGGCCAATTGTATCTTCATCCAGGTTGGCCACAGCCAGTAGGTTTAGGCTGTTTTCCTTAATGATTCCAATAAAACCACAGCTACTTTTTGCGAGCTTTAATTGGAGTTGCAGTAATTTGGCATTGTGCTGGATGATATGTTTATGGGTTTTCACTGTGGAATCAACGTTGGTTTTTTACAGGTATTAAATATCTGTTTTGGGTAAAATAGTATTTTTATAAGTGTTAAATAACTATAAAAAATTTATTTAACAAATATCCTTCAATGTGGTGTGCATGATAAGGTTTATTGTATGTTTGAAGTGCGTTTTTACGCCGTAATTTCACCATGCTATAAATGGCCAATGCTATTTCTAGAGGAAAGGGTAAATTGATTACGGAGCCGATTGGATGTTTGTTTGAGGCATAAAAATGTAGGTATAGGCAGTTTTCGATGGTCTGTTTTTTCATCTGTGATACCCGTATTCATATAGGGTAAAAATAGTTCTTTGTGGATTATTGAAATATATACAATTCGATTTAGTGAGAAAATTCTAATATGGTTTCTTTGTCAAAGCCGGCAAATGCTTTTTCGATGATGCCTTTTTCATCGATGAGAAAGAAGGAAGGATAGCCACTTACGCCGTATGCCTTTCCTACAGCCTTTGCTTCTGGGACGACCGGAAAATCGATGTTTTTGATGGCCGCGTATTTTTTCATGTCTTCTTTTGTGTCCACTGGGTTGAGATAGATTGGCTTGATGTTGGATTTGAAGGTGAATCCCGGTTTGTTGAAATTGTCCAGTGCTATGCCGCACCAGCCGCAATTGATCATGGAAAAATCAAGGAGGACTTTTTGACCTTTCATGTCCGATAATTTGATGGTTTGCCCATCAAGGGTGGGCAGTTCAAAGTCTGGAGCCACATCCCCAGCCTTTAGCATGATGCGTTTTTCAGTTTTTTTGTCCTGACTAGATTTGGAAACATAGTTGCTCGGAGGAAGGTAAGCGAGTGCTTCATTTGGGGCCTGAAAATCATAGCCAGAAAAATAGGCATGGATAACTTGTGACCTGCTGCCATTATGGTACAATCTATTGGAGAAAAAACCGGGGGTTTTGGTGGCCGGATTGATGAAAAGATGCCGCTCCAGATAAATTTCTTTTTCACCAATGGTAGTGTCCATTTGGACAAGGTAAAAGTCATGAAAAATGGTTCCTTTAACAATAGTGTCTTTTGCGTATGACCATTCCTTCTGCTGCAATAGCAAAACAGGGTTAAAAGCCAATGCCATCGTTTTACAAATCCGGTCTTTATTATCTTCTAATTGGTTGGGAAGAAAGTTTTCAACAGTGCTGTCGCTATGGTTTATGATTTTAAGATCATTGTTGATATAAACTACGTCAGAATTTGCCCCTTGTGTGATGTAATTAAAATCAAAATAGTCATTCTGATGCCGCACTAGCTGGATATCATACTGGAACGTGTCCATTTCGTTTAGCGCATTTTCCCAGTGGTAGGTGGATCTATGCTGAATTCCTTCACGGTTGGCCATCATTGTCCTGGCTTGATCGAGCACCTGCTGAGGGGTCCTCTTTTCCCTGCAGGATAGTATGAAAACAACAATAGCAAGGGGTATAAAAAATCTTGACAGCATAGTAGTATTAAATTGGTTGTAGGTTTATACCAATTTAATAAATAATAAACTTATTATATAGTTGTTATTAAAGTCATAGTTGAAAAAGTAGTGTTTCGCTTGCTTGTGGAGCTGGGGGCAAAATCATTTTTTAATCGATCATATGACCATTACGCTGGAACGGGGATTCTTCTTTTCTGCAGCGCTTTTTGTTTGGGCTTTGCCTTGCTTTTCCGCTTTTTCTTTCCCCACCAGATGATAAAACCGGTGATGGGCAGACTGGCAGAGATGATGCACACCAAGAATGCAATGATCTTGGTCCAAATGCCGCCAATCAGACCAAGGTGGAGGTCATAGTTAAGCTTCATCAATTGGTCTCCACCGTTAGCCTCTGAAAATTCCGGATCCTTCTTCAACAGCTCCAAGCTACCCTGTTCAAAGTAGTAGCTACGCCTTTCAAAGGTGTTGATGAGGCTAGGGTTTACCTGTAAGTTCCATACCCCGGATTTCCCCCGTGGATAGAAAATGCTGAAGCGGTTTTGCGCAGGATCCAGTCCGCTTTCAAGTAGATTGGTTACCAGGACATCTTCATCTACTTGCCCTTTTGGTGTGGCAAGTGTGGTGTCCGAATGCATGCGTTCAAATACCTCTGTTTCACCACCAGAAGCTATCCAAAACGAGGTGTTCCTGAACCACTCCATGCCATAGATCATTCCCGTAAGGGCCAGGACCAATGCAATCAATAGTGAATAGAAACCTACTACATTATGAAGGTCATAGTTGAACCGCTTTGGTGTGGCGGGCCATTTTACCTTAAAACTGGCATTTTTGGTCGCGCGTGTCCATTTTTTTGGCCACCAAAGCACCAGGCCAGTGATCAGGGTGATGACAAAAATCAATGTGCTGTAGGCCACAACAGGCTTGCCTATTGGTCTGGGAAGCCAGAGCTGGTAATGTCCCATCAGCATAAACCTGAAAAAATCATCATTTAGCTTTCTATTGTGCAGCACTTCCCCGGTATAGGGATTGACCAGTGCCTGCTGGTAGTTTGATCGGTCCTTATAGTAGGGGATCATGGCGCTGCGGCCTTCACCTCTGTACATTACACCATATACTGATGACCATCCAAATTTTTCCTTTACCACAGCAGCCAGCTGGGAGGGAGGTAAAAGCTTTTGCCCTGCTGTTTTGGTGACTTTTTCATGAGGGGCTTCCAGCACTAGGCGGATTTCCTCTTCAAATGTCAACAGGGCAGCGGTCAAACTGATGATGACCACCACGATACCGGATACCAAACCTAACCAAAGATGCAGCCACGCAGATACTCGATAAAACAACGAGCGGTTTTTCTTTGTTTTTTTGTTAGAGTTCGTTGGTTTCATAAGGTACCAGGCTAAAGGAGTGATGAGTGCGGGAAAAAACTGCCAGAAAGGAGCGGTTTCCCTTTCTGGCAGCATGAAAATGTTATTTATTCAGCAACATCCAATTTGCTGATAGCAGTGATGGTGCCGCCTTCTACTTTAAGGCCTTGGGTAGCCGTGGCCGTTTCAGCGTCTACTTCATATACCCAGCTTCCTTCCGCTGTAGTGAAGCCGATGTAAGCGGTGTTGCCGTCCATCAGGGAATAATTGTTAGTGGTAACTCTTAGGACACTTTCTGGGGCAGGAGTACCGGTTACCCATTTGAAGGATTCTTCATAGACATTGACGATACCTAGTCTTGAGCCTGTGGCATCGGTACCCTTTTCGTGGTGCATATTTACGGCAAATTTGCCATCGCCCAAGTAGGTTTTATCGGTGACATGGTAGCCATCGGCCACCTCTTCAATATTAAAATAGTAACTTTGGTCAAATTCGGTTTCTCCCGCTTGGATTCTCACGAATGCAGAAGGGAGGGTAGAAGATGCTTCTCCGTTGGTAGTGGCCACCCCAGAGGAGAATGCATAAACATCTCCATTTTCCACTTCGGTAAGGCCTTCTGTAAAGTAGCGTCCGATATAGCTGATCCGGTTGTCCTTAATGACTTTTTCCAATTCCATGGATGGATAGTTATAAACGGCCACCCAGGCACTGTCAGGATTATTGGTGCCAAAATTGTCATCACAACATCCCTTAATGCTCATATAAGGGGCAAAGACCTTATCTCCCACTTGGGTAAGCCAAGTAAAGTGGGCCCTTTCGCCATTATTGGCCACATCTACGATATTGGTCAGGCCATCGTTGGTGATTTGGAGCAAATCGGTGTCCATTTGGTACCATGTAGCATCTTCAGCACCGGATCTAGGGATTTTCATCATCAATAGATCGTTATCAATTTCAGCAAAAGCCTGAACTGTTTCTGCTTGGAAGTCGGACAGTTTTGCCAATTGGCCTTGGCTGTTCAGTTGATATGTGGTTACGGCGCCAGGGTTTCCCTGCCCGTAAAGCAAACTGAAAAACTTGTTGTTGATGGTGATATAATACCGGTAAGTTCCGTCTTGTTCGATCCCGTTCCCAACGGTGCTGATGGTGCCAGAAGTAAGGGATTCTGCCGTCAGAAGGTAATCAGCAACAGCATCTGAAGCTGTAGGTGTGGAAGCAATGACAAATCTCTCCGACACATTCCCCGCTGGACGCTCAGGCCCGCCGTCGTTGGTACATCCCGTTAAGGTAAGGGCTGCGAGCACTGCGGCTCCCAGCCAAGAGTTCAATTTCGTTCTCATGATTTTTGGTAATTAATAAATGAAGTATCTGATTTTTCCGCTGAAATTCCGTCCTGGCTTTTGCAGGCTGAAATTATCATATAGTTTGCTGTCCAATAGGTTCCTGCATTCTGCAGTAAACTGGAAGCGGTTGTTTTTGCCAAAGGTGTAGGTGACATTAACATCATGGCTGATTTGCTTGGGAATATCAAGTTTGTCACTTCCCAAGCTTGGCCAATACAAATAGAAGCTATGGACGTACAGTAGATTATAGCCAATGACCATATCTTTACCTTTTGCCACGACGTCATTGATGGTGTAGGAAGCATTGGCATTGCCGAAAAGGTAGGGCATATTAGGGATGCGATCCCTATATACCACGCTTTCCACCGTTTGTCCTTCGTCAAATTTCGTGTTGTTCCGGAGGTTTTGATAGGTCAGGTTTGCTCCTGCAGTGAAGTTCCGGTTATGAAAATACCTTACATCCATTTCAAAACCAGCATTGGTCACATTGAAGAGATTATCCATTACCTGCATGGATTGGTTGGTGTTCAGTCGGGCACGGATAAAGTCCCTGGCATCACGATAAAGCAGGTTGGCATCGACCTCTAAGCGTTGATCTGGAGTCCATATTTTGTTATAGGAAATGCCCAAGTTATAGTTATGGCTGCTTTCTGGTTTTAGGCTTACGTTACCTTCTAGGTTGACCATGTCCCCGAAAAGCTCTTGGGCCTCCGGAAGCCTATAGGTTTTTTCTGCAGATGCCTTAAGTTGGACATTAGGGTTGACAAAATAAGTGGCAGCCAGTCCATATCCGGTGTAATTGAAGTTTTCCCGTGTATTGATATAGGCCACATCCCCGTAATCCCCGGTAGGATTATAGGCCTTTGCAAAATAATTTGATTGGTAATATTGTTTCCCAAAGACTGAAACGCTAACATCAGAATTGGGCTGATAGCGATAACCTAAGCCAAGGATATTTTTTATGGTCTCCCGAGGCTGCTGGTAACGGTCCTGATCGGGAAACAATGGGTCGCTTCCTTGTCGGCTAAAGGAATTGAAGGTGTTGCTTAGGGAAAGGGTATGCGCTTCGCTAATGCTATAATCTGCGGCGAAAGACCCTACCGCATTGTTGTTTTGGTATTTGTACATGGAATAACTCCGTTCACCGCCTGGGGTGTCGTATTCCCGGTATTGTTGGAACCAATTGTACCTTCGGTGTACCGTGTCAATGTTTTGTTCTGTGCCCAGGTTATAGTTGGCATTCAAGGTTACATTAAGTCCTTTGGTAAAGAGGTCTGTCTTTTGGTATTTGAGCGTGGGCATAATAATGTCGCCTTTGCGGTGCCAGTCCCCAAAGACACTTACCAGTCTTGCTCCTGTCTGGATTTCCTTGTACATTTTGCCCAAGGTAATCCCAAAAAGCAGACGGTCTGCAAAGGGCTTGTTCTGCACACCTATCTGGGTGATGAGGGTTTCATTATGGTATCGGTCATTGAAGCGCCTTACCGTTTGCTGGGGATAATATTGGCCGGTATTGATGTCGGCCACATCTACGGTGACTTTATAGTCATTGTCCGAATAGTTTTGGAAAGCATTCATTTCAACGGTAAATCCTGATGGAGCCACATAGGCGGTGTTAATGGCAGTTCGGTGCGTATTGAAGGACCCATAGGAATATGAAGCATCTAGAAAGCTTTTGACAGATTTTCTGGTGACGATGTTAATGGCACCGCCAAGCGCATCCGCTCCAAGGCTGACCGGAACCACCCCTTTATACACTTCGATCCTTTCGGCCAGATTGATGGGGATATTGTTGAGCTGAAAAGATGAACCGAAATTGTCCATGGGGATTCCGTCAATGAAAATCTTCACTTGTCTTCCCGTAAAACCGTTCAGTGAAAGGTTCATATTGGAACCTACCCCACCGGATTCCCTTACCCGAATGCCGGACACTCTGTCCAAGGCATGTCCAAGATCCAGGTTGGTGTTATACAGTTTTTTGGCATCGATGACATCCACATTAAATGCCTTTTCCTCAATCTCCTGAATGATGGATTTGCCGGTTACGGTTACTTCCGAAAGGTCATGTTGGGATTCGGATAGGGTGATTTTCAAATTGGGGTGATTGGCCCTTAAGGTGAAGGTTTCCCGGTGCGGCTCAAAACCCAGAATTGTAAATACTAAAGTGTATGCCTGATCCGGTTGTCCCGAAAAATCAAACACCCCATTGGCGTTGCTGACGGTACCTTTCTTTGAGGTGGTCTCCCGAATCAAGACCCCTGGCAGTGGTTCTCCGGATGTGTCAGTGACCCTGCCGGTTATTTTTACCTGTTGCTGCGCATGTAGTAGGCAGCAAAAAAAGGCAAGGAACCACCCTGTCAACAATATTTTTTTATATTGCATAGCTTTTTAATTGGAGAATTAAGAAGTAGTGTTTTGGAAGGTCATGCAGTGGCAGCTGCGTGGCTTTCTTTTATTTAGTTATTTAGATTAAGTTTAAATTAATACAAAAGTATTCTAAATCATTAATACCAACTAACCATCCATCAATAAATTTCATAGATATTGTCAATGAAAAAATATATTTTATAACTAGAACTTTATCGGTAATTCAAGGTATTGCAATTAGACGGCTTATGACTTACTGTTTTTATAAGTTTTCCTTTATAATTTAATCAAACCTTAATCCGATTTTTTCGCTTCTAAAAAGACCTTTGCGTTTTTTTGGTCATATTCTATTCCCCTATGGAGTTGTACAGCGATGACCAGTTATTTCAAAAAGTAAGGCAAGGTGATCACCTTGCCTTTGACCGATTGTTTGATAGGTATTGGAAGCGCTTGTTTGAATATGCCTTCAAGATGCTGCAAGATCGGGAGCAAGCTGAAGATGTGGTCCAGGAAGTGTTTGTGCAACTCTGGGAAAATGCTCCCCAAAGGGAAATCCGACACCTTTCCGGTTATTTTTTTAGAGCGGTCAAGTACCAAGTGGCCAATACCATCCGAAACCAAAAATGGAATATTGGATGGGAGGATGTCGAACAAAAGGACCTGTTTGTCGATGAAGGGGACCAACCTGATATCACCGCGATTTACGACCTGCTGGAAAAACGGATCGAGCAGCTTCCCCCAAAATGTAAAGAGGTTTTTTACCTGAACAAAAAGGAAGGATATACGGCCAAAGAAATAGCTGCTGCCCTTAACATTTCACGCAGGACAGTGGAAGCACATTTACAGAAAGCCCTGAAATCCCTTAAGACGGATATGGGACAATTGTATGCCTTTATGTTAATTTTACTTTATCACTAAAACGTTTAAGTTAAGTTTTTATTAAGCCTGTTTTTTCGACTAAGTATTTTTCCGGTCCTAAGGTACTGTCTTGCAAAAGCACCAGAGAAACCAATGAACAAGGAAGCATTCAAGGAGTTGCTGCAGCGCCAAAAGGAGGGGAGGACCAGTGACAAGGAAGACAAGCTGATCGAGGAGGTGTGGAACCTCCTTGGTGAACGTCAACCGGGGTTCCGTTGGGATGAGGGTATGGAAGAACGGGTAAAACGTAGCATTCACCGTAAAATCACGGCCTCCATCCAAGTGCCGGCAAGACAGAAGGCTGTCCTGGTACGGCAATGGCTGAAAATAGCCGCCGTTTTTGTGGTGTTGGTCACGGCAGGGTGGGGCTTCTGGACCTTGTCAGGAGATGCCACTCCCCAGCAAGCGCTTATCGTCAAGTCCACCGATGCCAACCAGCGGGCAAGGATCACCCTCCCTGACGGAAGTGTAGTGCAGCTCAACGTCAATACCACCCTGATCTATCCCGAAAACTTTGATGACGGCCAGCGCTTGGTGAAGTTGGATGGAGAGGCCTTTTTTGAGGTGACACGGGACAGCCTGCGGCCATTTTTGGTCCGCTCCGGTGGTCTGCAGACCAAGGTGTTGGGAACGAGCTTTAACGTAAATGCCTATCGTGGCGAGCGTGAAATGGTGACTGTCAAATCCGGTAAGGTCCAAGTTGCCGTAAAAGGATCCCCGGGACAAGCGGTCCATTTGGTGCCGGACGAAGCGGCATTTTACCAAGAAACTACTGCTTCCCTGAAGAAGGGGCCGTTTGATGCCGACCAGGTGATCGGCTGGAAATCGGGCAGGTTGGATTTTGATATGGTGCCTTTTGAGGAGGTGGTCCAGACACTTGAACGCTATTACCACACTGAAGTGACCTTAAAAAACTACCAGAAAGGAAGCTGTATGATCAAGGCTTCTTATGAAAACAACGGGCTGAACTTTATTTTGAGCGGCCTTCAGCTATTGGTTGATTTTGAATACCAGCGAAACGAAGACAACAGTATAACGATCGAATACCAATCATGTAGAAATTCCTAACCATCCCTGCCTATGTGAAAAATCATCCTGAACACCCGTAGAAAAATAGGCCAGACTGCGCCAACAGCCTGGCCACGCCAGGAAAAGCCCCCGGTGATTTTGAGAATTTAATATCTAAAATTATGAAAATTAATTTACGCAAACGAATTGTGCTAATAAGTAAACACACATTTCGGGTTTTTGTCGTGCAGGTGCTTTTTATGCAAGTCCTGTTCGCCAACCCGTCCAATAGTCAAAACCTTTCGGATTACCAGGTGAGCCTACAGGCCCAAAGCCGCTCCCTTACCGAAGTGCTACAGATGCTGGAAAAACAGACTGATTTGGAATTTGCCTATAATCAGGCTGTTAACTTTTCCAAGGAGCAAATCACGCTGGAAATGGATGCTGATTTGCGTACCGTGCTTAAAGCCATTACCGAACAATGTGATTTTCAGTTCAAAAGGGTGGAAAAGAACATTTACGTTACCGCCGTGGATGTCCCCAAGCCCGCGATGGCGGTCACAGAGGAAGTGGAAAAAGAAATCAAGGGGCAAGTATTGGATGCACAGCGAAATGAACCCATCATAGGAGCTACGGTCATTGCACAGGGGACTTCTGTGGGGACGGTAACAGACCTGGAGGGAAACTTTTCCATTCGTGTGCCCGACGATGCCACCGCTTTGGAAGTGTCCTTTTTGGGCTATGAGGCAAAGACCATCACATTGGGTTCTCAGACTTCCCTGACCATCTACCTACGTGAAGAAGAGGGACTGCTGGAAGAGGTGGTCGTGCTGGGCTATGACAGCCAGAAGAAGAAAGACCTGACAGGTTCGGTGTCGGTGGTCAATGTGGACGAAATGAAGACCTTGCCGTCAGCGAGTGTGGAAAACATGCTGGCGGGCAGGGCACCCGGTGTACAGGTGCTTTCCGATAATGGCCCCGGCGGAAATGTCACGGTCCGTATCCGGGGATTTGGCACAGTAAATAACAATGATCCACTGTATATCATTGATGGCACGCCCGTGACCAATGGCCTCAACACGATCAATCCACAGGATATTGAGTCCTTTCAGGTGTTGAAAGACGCGGCTGCGTCCTCTATTTATGGTTCAAGGGCTGCCAACGGCGTGGTGATCATCACGACCAAAAAAGGCCGTTCTGAAGAGACCAGCATAACGTTTGATGCCTATGCCGGGGTGCAACAGGCTTTTAACCTTCCCCGGATGCTATCTGCCCAAGAATACGGGGACATGCTTTGGCAGGCTTCGGAGAACGATGGCAAGGCGCCCGCCAGTGACGTATATGGCTCAGATCCCAACGGCCCGGTGATCCCTGAATGGCTGGATGATGCGCAGACCATTCGGTCCGCAGATGTGGATTGGGTAAATGAAATTTTCCAAACGGCCCCGGTACAATCCTATAACCTGACCCTGTCCAAAGGTGGAGACCAGGGCAGCCATGTGATGACCTTGGGGTATTTTAACAAAGAAGGGGTCATCAAACATACGGGGTTTGACCGTTTTTCAGCAAGGTTCAATTCGGATTATAAGGTGAAGGATTTCCTGAAAGTGGGCGAAAACTTCAATGCATCCCTGACCAGGACCAACGACGTTGGGGTGAACACCTCTTTGGGAAGTATCGTTTATGATGCTTTTCAGTTTCCTTCCATCGTACCGGTGAAGGACATCAACGGCAATTTTGGCGGAAATCCCATCAATGATATCGGTAATCCCTTGGGCAACCTTTACCGCAGAAAGGACAATACCAAGAACCGTATCAAGCTAATGGGGAATGTCTTTGCAGAGGCAAAGCTGATGGAAGGGCTTCATTTCCGTACCAACCTTGGAATGGACTATGAGAATTACTTTCAGCGGGCATTTTCACCCGTCTACGATGAAATCCTGTCCCAAAATGCCGTAAACAGCCTTTCGGACAACAATTCCTTCTACTACCAAATGGCATGGACCAATACCCTGAATTATTCCAGGCAAATCGGTGAAGGGACCTTGGACGTGCTGCTGGGTCAGGAATCGATCGAAAATTATTATGAATATAAAAGCGCCTCCCGCCAGGAGTTCCTTTATGAAGATGACAACTTCCACTACCTGGACTACGGAACCACCAATCAGCGAAATTCAGGTTATGCCAGTAAATGGAACCTGCTGTCCTTCTTTGGTAAGGTAAACTATAATTGGAAGGATAAGTACCTCATCTCGGCTACCCTGAGAAACGACGGTTCTTCACGTTTAGAAAACAACAAATGGGACATTTTTCCTGCCTTCAGTGCGGGATGGAGGATCAGCAATGAGGATTTTGTGGATTTGGGCGATAAGGTCAACGAGCTGAAACTCCGCGCCAGCTGGGGACAGGCCGGTAACCAGCAGGTTCCTTCATACTCTACCTTGGCAAGTTTCCAGAACAATATTACCTATTCCAATTATGCCATTGATGGAAGCCAGGAAAGTGTGGCCATCGGATTGGTGGAGACCAGGGTGGCCAATCCGGGCCTGAACTGGGAAGTTACCACGCAGAGTGGAGTTGGTGTTGACCTGGCGATGTTTGATGAGCGCCTGCAGGTAAGTGCCGATTATTACAACAAGGTCACCGATAACCTGTTGATTTATGCTCCCATTCCTCCCACATATGGCGGGACCAATGACGGCACTTGGATCAATGGCGGGAAAATGAGGAACCGTGGTTTTGAGATCGGAACCAAGTACAACGGAAGTGCGGGAGAGGTCTTTTACTCAGTGGGGCTGAACTACTCCTTCTATAAAAATGAACTGCTGGAATTGGCGGATGGTACCGATTACTTGGGGATCCCGGGATCTTCCCTGCACAGTGTGAACTTCGGCCAGGAAATCTCCCGTACCATGGTAGGGCAGCCTATCGGGACCTTTTTCGGGTATGAGTCCATGGGGATTTTCCAGTCCGAAGAGGAAATTGCCAACCATGGAGCGCAGCCAGAGGCCCAGCCCGGTGACCTAAAGTTCAGGGATGTCAATGGTGATGGGGTACTGGATGCTAACGATAGAAAGGCCATTGGCTCTCCACACCCGAAGGCCATTATCGGGTTTAACACCAATTTCTACTATAAGGGATTTGACCTGGCGCTGTTTTTTAATGGGGCCTTTGGTCAGCAGATCTATAACCTGACCAAATACAAGACCCTGTTCTTTAACCAATCGGCATACAACAAATCCAGTAAAGTATTGGATGCATGGACACCGGAGAATACCGACACGGACATTCCGCGGTTGTCCCTTGATGATAAAAACGAAAACATCAGGCCGTCTTCCTATTACCTGGAAAATGCCAGTTATTTCAAATTGAACAACCTACAATTGGGCTATTCCTTCCCACAAAGTATGCTTGAGGGAATAGAGCTACGGGTGTATGGCCAAGCGTCGAATGTGTTTACGATTACCGGTTATTCGGGCATGACACCGGAAATTGGCCTTCAAAATTACACGTCAAACAACCGTAACCTGGACATTGGCGTGGACAGGGGCGTTTACCCTCCTTCAAGAACGTTTACACTTGGGTTTAATGTGAAATTTTAACTTGACCAAACCATGAAATTAAGATCAGCTAAAAATATTATGTACATGGCCGTGGCAGCGCTAGCACTTGGTACTTCGGCCTGTCAATCCGAATACCTGGAAGAAGTGCCCTATGGCGAGGTCGCTCCGGGTGAGATGAGCAAGCCCCAAAATATCGAGCGGGCGATCATTGCCGCTTACAGTATCCTGAACGGCCAGTTTGACGGTGCTTCCAGTGCATTTAACTCCCCGGCTTCCAACTGGAGTTTTGGCGATGCCATGTCTGATGATGCCTATAAAGGTGGAGGTGGGACAGGGGACCAAAACCAGATCCACCAAATGGAGATCTTCAATACCAACCCCACCATCACGGATGTAAACAGAAAATGGCTGGCCCTGTATGAGGGGGTGAAACGTGCCAATTATGCGCTGAGGTTGCTGCAAAGCAGCGTGTCTTTTGATCCACAGCTGAAGGAGGTCCGCGAAGGTGAGCTTCGGTTTTTACGGGGACATTTCTATTTTGAACTGAAGAAAATCTATAACAATGTTCCCTACATCGATGAGCAGGCAGAAACGGTGGAGGATTATTATGTAGGCAATAAAGCACTGACCGATGAGGAACTATGGGCCAAGATAGCCGATGATTTTAATGCGGCCTACGACCGTTTACCCGAGCACCAGGATGATGCCGGCCGTCCCAACAAGTTTACTGCCAAGGCCTATTTGGCCAAGACCTATGCCTTTCAGGAAAAGTGGCAGGCGTGTTTGGATGCGGCCAATGAAGTGATCGCTTCAGGGAAATATTCCTTGCTGCCCAATTTCAGGGATGTGTTTTTGCCGGAAAATGACAACAGCGCAGAAATAATTTTTGCCGTACAGCATTCGGTAAATGACGGTGAGCCAAGCAACTATAACGGCAGCATTGGCGATAGGCTTTCTGCACCCGGTGGCCCGTATTATTCCCAATATGGCTTTCATAGGCCCAGCCAAAACCTGATCAATGCTTTTGAGACCAATGCAGAAGGTTTTCCGGTGGACGCAGGGACATTGGACGCGGGGGATTTCAGCGATCCCAGGCTAGACCATACCGTCGGAAGGCCGGGAATTCCATACCTAGACCTTGATATTCTGTATGAGGCCTCATGGGCGCGGGATTTGGCTACATATGGTCCTTATGGGCCAAAGAAACGCATCGTTTCTGCGCTTTCAAATTTAAATACCGATACATGGCCCTACATCAGTGCACTGAATTATTACATTATTCGCTATGCTGACCTGCTGCTATGGAAGGCGGAAGCCCAGGTGGCACTGGGAGACCTGGAGGGAGCAAGGATAACCGTCAATGAGGTCCGTGGTCGGGCTGCCGGCAGTCAGGTGGTGACCAGGTTGGAAAGTGGTGAGCCTGCTGATAACTATCGTGTGGCCATTTACGACCAGCCTTGGACCGATGCCAATGAGGCAGTGGAGTTGGTACGGTTGGAAAGAAGGCTGGAACTGGCCATGGAAGGTCATCGTTTCTTTGACCTGGTCAGGTGGGGCGTCGCCGCCGAAAGGATGAGCGATTACCTAGAGGAGGAAAAGCAGATCAGGTCACATTTGATGAATGCTGTTTTTGTGGAAGGGAAGCATGAGTATTTCCCCATCCCCCAGAGCTATATAGATATGGTGGGGCCAGAGTTGGCAGAACAAAATCCCCATTATTAAACTTCAGGGAGCGGGTCCATTAGGTACCCGCTCCCTTTTTTGGCACCTTATCGATGAGAAATGTATTGCCGCTATTGGTCTTTTGGACGATTTTGCCCCAATATCTTCCTAAACCTGGTATAAGACATTACATGATGCCCTTGATCAGAATAAATTATTCTTGTGGTGGTTTTTTTGATATTAAAGGGTTGATTATGATTGGATTAATGGGCGAAAAAGGTAACTTATGAATAAAGTCACCCACCCCCGATAATTTTCGTGCAGAATGCGGGGAACTTGTTTAAACCCAGAATTCATGAATAACCTATTTGTAAGCCAGCCCCCATTCAGCAGAAGGGAGGCGATTAATGCTCCTCTACTATTTGCAAACAAAGTACTGAAGAGGATTGGACTTCGCCTTACCCATCATTTCGATACGCGAAGGGATATGTGCAGTTTAGAGCAGCGTATAAATTTATTCCATCTCCTTATCCGTGTCCTGCAGGAGGAAGTGAAGGGCGATATAGTAGAGGTTGGGACTTTTACCGGGCAGTGTGCACTGCTTTTCCAACAAGTAAATACATTATTTGACAATAGGAAAAAATTCCATGTTTATGATAGCTTTGAGACCAAATTTACCGAAAAAGGGGATGTTTTATCCTTGTTAAAGCGTAATTTCCAACATGCAGGTTTGCAGCTTCCCGAAGTACACAAGGGTTATTTTCAGGACACCATTCCCGATCAATTGCCCGCGGAGATTTCCTTTGCACATATTGACTGTGGATGTGGTGATGACCCCATGGCCCACAAGGCCTTGATCTTGTCTTGCTTACCTCATGTTTATCAGCGTTTGTCGGTAGGCGGGATGTGTGTATTTATGGACTATTTTGATCCTAAGGATGCCAATGAGCAGACTCGAGCCTTTAAGCTTCATAAGATAAATAGTGGTGTTCGATTGGCCGTAGATGAGTTTTTCAAAGAAAAGCCCGAAAAGATCGTCACCTTATATGGAGGTCCCGCTTCCCATGCTTTTATCAGAAAAATGAGTCCCTAAGGATTTGGTTGGCCTATATTAAATAAGCAAATCGAAATTTCTATTAGTGAAAATCAGGGGGAAGGTAAAATGGTAGTTTAATGAAGTAGTAACCTTAGTTTAAAAGCTAATGATAGTTGAGCGGAAGTCAGTGATCCCTCCCCCTTACGCTGGCCATGAAATGGTTAGGGCGAGTGGGTTTTAATTGGGCTTTTTTCACTTTTACTGGCTTTTGCCTTTTTTTGCGAACCCTTCCCCACCAAATAAGGAAACCGGTCACTGGAAAGCTGGCAGCCACTAAGCTGACCAAAAAGGCCAGAACTTTTCCTGGGATTCCAAGGATGCTGCCCACATGGATGGGGTAGTTAAGTTCAGCCACCTTCTCGCCCGTACTCAGGTTTTCGAAACGGTGCTCCTCGATCACCTGGCCGGAATAGGGATTGATCTGGTAGCGGATATAGTTTCCATAACCATGGTAGCCCATGGTGGCATTAATGGACAGGTGACTATCCGGTTTTCGGGGAAAACGAATATAAAAATAACAGGCATCCGGATGACGGTTAAACATTTCGGCGATGATGGTATCGAGGGCTTGTCCAGTATCCGCATCACTGATCTCAATAGGGGCGTGACCACGTTCATGTTTTACGGTTTTTCCTCCGTTTGCGATCCACTGGATGCCCTGTTCCACCCACTCAAAGGACCATACCAGGCCCGTAATGGCAATGACCAGGGCGAAGATCATGGTATAAAAGCCAAGGATATTGTGGAGGTCATAATTTTTCCTTTTCCATCGGGTAGTTGGTTTCCACCGGAACCAAAACCGCTGCTTGGCGGCTGGTCGATTTTTGGGCCACCAAAGCACCAGTCCCGTAATGAGCATGATGACAAAAACCAAAATGCCATATCCTACTATTGTGTGTCCGATGGTATAGGGCAGTAAGAGGGTGAAATGCATCCACAGGACCACATTGAAAAATTCCCATTTGGTGTTTTCTATCGTTACAATTTTACCGGTGTATGGGTTCAAAAATACTTTATAATAGTAGTCAATATAATCACCGTACCACCATACAGTCTTATCTTCTCCGTTGTTGAATTTTCTGAATTGGATATAAACCGTTTCATCGGGAGCGGTAGGGTAGTAGGCCCTTTCTCGGTCATATTGGTTGCCCAATGCTTCTTCAGCAGTTATTATTAGCTTGGTCAAAGGCAGACGGTCAGCGTCGGCAGGTGGTTCGATAAACAGCCTTTTCTGATAAACCAATGGCCGGATTTCGTCCTGAAAGACCCAAAGGCAGCCTGTTATGGCAACAATAAACACCACCAGCCCGGAAGTCAATCCGAGCCAGAGGTGAATCTTGCCGATGATTTTTTTGGTTTTCATCTATTGATTAATGTTCATTTCTTTGATGGTCTCAAAAAAGAGGGGAGCTTACCTCACTTTTTGGATTCCCATTAATGAGCCGGGCAGGGTGATGCCTTCTGTATAGGAACCATCAGGGGCATAATTGATGATGGTGGAGTTTCCATCTTCATTCTGGATACTGCCATAGTTTTGTCCATCGATAAAATAAGGGGAGCCCACATACGATCCTGCATACGGTAGGTCGGTTTTGCCTACGACCGTTTGCTCTGGAAGGTTGATTTCATAGGTAAACCAGCTCAAGCCATAGTAGTCCCTTCCGTCCAGTTCTGGAGACCAAGCCAATTTATCGGTATCCAATACCCTCACATAACCGTGGTTTTCCTTGGGAGACTTGCCCAATGAGATGCCTACACGGTAACCATCTATTTGGTCCATATAATTGGGATCATAGTCCTGGTCGAAGCCATCGGCGCCAGCCTCAACTTTTAAGATACAGCCGCAATCTTCCTTTTCCCTTGAAGGTGTGGCAAATGGAAGGTAATAACTGGTGCCGTAGTAGGCATCTCCATTCTCCATGATGGCCGGCATAACCGCCATGGGACATCGGTCGTCTTCTGAATAGGAAATCATGGCATCGTTTTCTATATCGACAATGGCAAGTCCTGTTTTGTCCAGGTAGGTTTCATTGTCCCAGTTAAGCCATCCTACAGGAATATAAAGGCGGTTGCCGACAATTTGGAATTCGTCAAAAGGCATTGCGGTCCAATAACCCTGATAGCCGTCTCGCAATTGCTCAGGAAGGTCAAACGATTTGGTGATTACCATTTCTTCAGGATTCCAAACGATGATCTGGCCTTGAGTATAATCTATGTAATAGGCTTTGGTTTCGCTCAGGAAGATATTACGGTTCTGAAGATCGGTGACCCCTTCATTGGCCATGGAAAACTTCTGGCCTTCCCATATTTCGTTGTCTTCAGTGATGTCATAACGGGTAAGACTATAGTCTGCAGGATCGCCGATGGTAAAGTATCCTTCGGATTCAGGCGCGAAAAAGCGGGCGTTACCAGCGGTTTCGATGGCCTTGGAAGGATCTACCTCAGCGGTCATCAGGTCATTCACCAATGTGGTGTAGTGCAACCGTCCATCAGGAGTGTTTACCCGGTAAAATATAGCATAGAGGTCTTTTCCTTCCTCGATTTGGTTACCATTGTTGTCTATCTCATCGTCGTTACAGGAAAAAGTAGCGAGCGATAGCAATAGCGCAAAAAGACGGAAAAACTGATTTTTGTAGCGTTTGGCCACGTTCTTTTTGTTTGTCATGGATAAATGCATCTTGTTCATATTGATTTATTTGGATAGTTATAGTTAAAATGTCGTGGTAAGCTTTAGATAATAGGCCCTTCCGGGCTTTTGGACCCCAAAGAAATCATAGACTTCAGCATTGGTAAGGTTATGCGCTTCAGCGGTCAGTGAGGTCTGGATTCCCTTGAAGGGCATTTGGTAGGTGGCACCTGCATGCTGGATAAATTGTGCCGGAATGATGGCCTTGAACCTTTTGAGGCCAACACTTTCCCATCCCTTATAAAACTCGTGCACATAGCGGTTTTTTAGAAATAGGTGCAGGTTCCCCTCATTGGAAAGCAGTTTTGGGATGTTATAGCCAAAACTGTTGTTGATGAAGAAATAGGGTCGGTTTGGAATACGATCACCGGCGTAGGGACCAAAGTCGCCTTTTGAGGATCGGTTCCTGAAGTCCTGTACGGTAGTATTGGCCGTAACCTGTAGGCGTTCGTTGGCTGATTGCCAAAAAGCATTGGCCTCAACGCCCATTGAGCGGGCTGCAAACACATTTTGATAGCTGAATACCTCGTTGTTGCCAAGCAGTAAAATGAGCTGGTCGGTACCTCGTAAAAAACCGTTCAGTGAAAATTCCCAAGATCCAGGCGAACCTTGGGGATTTGAAAAATGAATGGCCAGGTTCACATTGTGGCTTCTTTCAGGTTTCAGGGACAGGTTGGGGAGGATTAATCTACCGTTTCCAAATATTTCTTGGGGACGCGGCAAACGCGTGGCCCATTCATAGGAGGCCTTGAGCATCCACTGTGGGTGTAGGTGGTAACGCATGCTGTTCCCAAAACCAGAATTATGCGCTTCCCTGTCCATATTTCGTGTCACCCCAAGTGTGTTGGTAGGTTCTTCTGCCCGGACCATTTGGAAGTAGTGTTTGGCAAAGAGACTGTTTTCCAGTCGTTCGTCAGTGGATTGGAGGCGATATTCCAGACCATTTACCCAAGTGAAAAGCGTGTTTATTTCATTGAGCGGATCGATCAGCTCGTTTTCTTCGTCCCACCTTTCGTTCCCAGATCGAGAGACATAGGTGGGGGCAGAAGATAACCGTAAAAGGTGCTGTGGCCCCAGCTGATACTCCAAGCCAAGGCGGGCATAGGTATTATGGTCCCAGATTTGGCGGTCGGTCGCTTGCCCGAGCTCTCCGGGAGAGCGCTCCCTGGGCTCGCCATTTGCATTCCTGACCACATCGCCATACCAGGTGTAGATATAGCGGCTCGTATCGACAAAGGTCACTTGGTCAAAGGTGTATCCGGCGGCAAAGTTGATATTGATCCCCTCTAACTCTTGGCGATAACGCAGCAAAGCGCCTTCGTTGGCATTTTGGCTGGTCACTTCGCCATAGACGATGGACATGACATTGTTGTTTTGGATATCGCGATAGGTGCGGTTGGCAAACAGTTCTAACGAGAACTCGTCTGCCCAGGCTTGATCTACCCAGCCTACCGTTCCCCGTAGCCCGTAGCTTTTGTAGGAATCATGAAAACGTGGCAGGGTAGCATCGTACAGTTTTCCACCGCCTCCGACGACTTCTACATCTACCAGGTAATTGTTTTTGGCATAGTCGTAGTAGCCACTACCCCGGACATACATGCCTTTTGTATTGGTGTTGCTTTGGCCTTCAAGGGATAGACGGTGTGTGCCAAAGGAACCGATTTGGTAGGATACTGCTCCTTTGCTGTCGTCAATGCTGGTGTTGGACACCAGGTTGACGGCACCGCCAAGGGCATCCGCTCCCAGGTCCACAGGAACTACCCCTTTGTAGATTTCTACTCGCTCAACCAAGTTTACCGGTACATTGGCAATGCCAGAGCTATATCCCATGATGTCCAGCGGTATGCCGTCCAGCATAAAACGAATCTGGTCATCGGTAAGCCCGTTCAGGGAAAAGCGGTTTGATGAACCCAGGCCTCCCGATCTTCGGACGTTTACCCCCGATACAGTGCTGAGGACTTCTCCCAGGTCTGCGGTCTGGAGTTTGGCCTCTTTGGTGTCCACCACTGTTACGGCCTTTGCAGATTCGCGGAGAAGGGTGGCCTCTGATTTGCCGAAAACGATCACTTCATTGAGCTGTTGGCCATTTTCTTTTAGATAAAAGGTAAGTGAGGTTTTGGTATGTGCGTGGATGGTTACTTCCTTATTTTGGGCAGTATAGCCCATGGCCGAACATGAAACGGTTTGTTTTCCCGGTGGGATTCCTTTTAGCAAAAACAGTCCGTTTTCATCGGTAACGGTTCCCATTTGGGTCCCTTCCAGTTTGATGATGATGCCGGGTAAGGGGGTGCCATCCTCTTGATACACCGTCCCGGTTAAAACAGCCGAATGGTTCTGGGCCATGCCATTGGTGATAGCCTGCAGCAAAAAAAGAATAGTAAGGAAATATCGTATGGTCATTATACGCAGATGCTAATAGGAGAATTTTTAAGTTGTTTGTCGTAGAACAGTAATTCACCCGATCGGATGGTGATCTTCCGGAAGCCCTGAGTTTTGGTGTTTAGGTAATAAGAGACCTTCCCTGGTGACACGGTCAGGGTTTTGCCTTCGCAAACCACCTGTTTTGGAACATGGGAATTGTTATATATCCTCACCACTCCGTAAAACACCAGTTCACATTTGTCAGCGGATATTTTTTTAATTGACTCAGGACTACTGCTGAGGTACAGCATTTCATCTATGGCTTGGGCCATCACCTGTTGGTAGGAATTTGGTGGAGTTTCTGGCTTCACTAAGTATCCCAGATAAAAGGAGCCAAGTACAAAACAGGCTACTGCCGCATAGCGGATGATACGTTGGTGAAGGGAGATGTCTTGGGTAGACCGGGATTTTTTGTTTTTATCAAGCCTGTTCCAAATCGAAGCTGACATGGTCGAGGTTAATGCCTTGGAAACAGGGGGCAGCTCTTGGCTGTCATTATTTAACCATTGCTCCACCAGCGGTTCTTCTTTGCGGCTGCATTGGCCGGCAAGGTATTTTTCAAATAGTTCCGGAGTGATTTTCATACGTGTCGATTTTGCGCTACTATAGACAAGTTGTACAAGTGGGGGCTAGTACTTACTTGCAGAGAAAAATTTTGTGCAGGACTTGGAGCTGTGTGGAAGATCAAAGGATTAAGGTTGTTCCGACAGGTTCTTCTTTAAAAATTTTAAGGCCTTATAAAGATGGGCTTCTACCGTCCTTTCAGAAATTAGAAGTGTAGCGGCTATTTTCCTGTTGGTCCAGCCCATTTCCCGGCTAAGATGGAAGATTTCACGGCATTTGGAGGGGAGCTTGCCCACTAGAAGGCCAACATGCTGACGGAGACTCTCGAAGTTGAGTCTTTCCTCGGTACAGTGGCTTTGGACTTCCCTGTTTTGAAAGTGGCGCACCAACTTTTTTTGGTGAAGGGCCTTTTTTCGTAAGGAGTCCATTGCTGCTAGTTTTACTGCCCTGGTCAAATAATGTTCCATTGGTCCTTCGACTACCAAATGGTCCCTTCTGTTCCAAATGGATAAAAATACATCATGGACAATGTTCTCGGCCAATGAAATATCGCCTACCATACTGATGGCAAGGGCACAAAGCTTTTCGGAATGCATACGGTAAACCTTTTCAAATCCTTCTTCAGATCGTATATCCAAATCCTTGTCGTTGGTATTTTCTGCAGCGTGAAGCAATGGTCGATGATTAAGGTGACTGGCTAGCTTATGTTATTTGTAATTGGTCTAAATTACCGCAAGTCTAACCATTGGTATTTAATTGACAAAATTTATTTGGATTAATTTTAAATAAAAACAATATTTCAATACCTTTTGTATTAATTTTTTAAGAGCATTGACAAGAGGATTTTTTTAATACCCTCAGAATTGAAAAACAAGAAGATTATGATATTGTCGTGGTAATTAAAAATGATAGAAAAAATCAATCTTGTTTTTTGTCATTATTACATTGGATAGCGGTCTGTATTAGTAATTTTGCGTTAAGTATAATTAATCTAAATAAAATTAACAAATGAATCAAAACGCTATACGACGTACTATTGGGATGCTGTTTCTAATAGTTGTCATTTGGATTGGGGCAACTCCCCGGTCACTTGCCCAAGACAATGGAGCTGCCATTTTTGGAAAAATCACCAATGGTAAGGGCCAGCCCATTCCTTTTGTGAATGTCCATCTTAAAGGCCTGAACAAAGGGAGTTTGACTGATGAAAGAGGTGAATTCAGCATGAAAGGGTTGCCCCACGGGAATTACCAAATGACTATTTCCCATGTGAGTTATGGAGGAAAGACCATTGAGATAAATTTGGCAGCGGGTGAAAGCTTGGATATGGGGAATATCGTACTTTATGATAATGGAAGTGACTTACAGGAGGTGGTTGTAGCCGATAGTAAGGTAAACCGCTTTTTCGATAAGTCCACCGACTATGTAGCGCGCATGCCGCTGGACAATCTTGAAAACCCACAAGTGTACAATGTCGTGACCAAGGAATTGCTACAAGAGCAGGTGGTAACGGATATCGACCAAAGTGTCCGAAATGCTACTGGTGTCGTGCCCGTGGTATATCCTTCCGGTGGATTTGCGGCGACTTTAAGAGGCTTTAATACAGGGATTAATTCCAGGAATGGTCTGGAAACCACCACGGGACGATCAAGTGTGGATATCGCCAACGTGGAGCGGATTGAGGTGCTAAAAGGCCCTTCAGGGACCTTGTTTGGCAGTAATGTTTCCTCTTTCGGAGGAGTGGTCAATTTGGTGACCAAAAAGCCAACGAACATCAATAGAACAGAAATAGGCTATACGACCGGCAGCTTTAACCTGCACCGTATTACCGCTGATATCAACACTTCGCTGAACAAAGAAAAAACAACCTTGTTCAGGCTGAATACAGCACTAAACCGACAAAAGAGCTTTTTGGACTATGGGTTTAACAATACCTTTCTGGTAGCCCCAAGCTTAAAACATACAGTGTCAGATAGACTTTCTTTTAGCTTCGATGCCGAAATGTTCAATTCAAAGAGTACGAGAACCCTCTATTCGAGGTATGCCCCGAATTCAGGAGTGACCAGTCCCAAGGATCTTCAGATCGACTATAGAAAGGCAATGTTCCATGAGGATGCCAATGCAGCCACTTCATCACTCAAATTGTTTACCCAGGCCAAGTACAAATTAAGCGATAAATGGACATCGACGACCTTGTTTTCATATGTGGAGGAGGATGTGGACCATAGCTACCAGTATTATGCGACATGGCTTTCGCCTAGTCTGGCGGCAAGAAACATTGGAAACTGGGGGCCGATTTATAATAGCTACACCAATATACAGGAAAATATCAACGGGGAATTTGCTACAGGCAGTATTCACCACAAGGTTTTGGCAGGGGTGAGCTTGAGGTTTATGGATGCCAGAAGTGAGGCCGCTACTTCAGGATTTATCGATACCGTCGATGTTACAACGGACTTTAGGGTGCTGAGAAAGCAGGAGCTGGATCCGCACATGGTGCCTGGAAATTGGCCTGGATGGCACCGTGCCAATGACAATACCTACAGTGCCTATGTGACCGATGTGGTCCAACTTACTGACCGCCTGTCTACGATGCTAAGCTTACGCTTGGACCACTTTAACAGACCGGACAATGGAGCAGTGGAAGGATATGAGCAGACTTCACTTTCTCCTAAGTTGGGGGTGATTTACCAACTAATCAATAACCAAGTGTCAGTATTCGGAAACTATATGAACGGATTCCAAAACCAGGCCCCTACCAATCAGCCCGATGGTTCCCAGCTCGTGCTGGATCCTATTTATGCCGAGCAGGCAGAAGGAGGGATAAAAGCCGAAGTGTTTGATAAGAAATTGACCGCCACAGTGAGTTATTACCATATCGCTATTGACAATGCGGTAAGGACCAATGCCAATGGCTTTACAGTACAAGATGGCCGGCAGGTCAGTAAGGGCTTTGACATAGAGGTGATCGCCAATCCGGCCGCGGGACTTAATATCGTCGGGGGCTATGCCTATAATGACAATAGGATCGTCAAGGCCAGCAATGAGGCCATCGAAGGGAATAAGGCCGTGGGGGCACCGGAAAATGTGGCCAACCTATGGCTGTCCTATGCATTACAACATAAGCTCAAAGGACTTGGTTTTGGAATCGGTGGAAATGTTGTGGGAGAGAATTATTTGTTCAGCGACAATGTGTTCACCATTCCTTCCTATTCCTTGCTCAATGCATCGGTGTTCTACGACCAGTCCTCATGGAGAATTGGCCTGAAAGGCAATAACCTGACCAACGAAAAATACTGGTCCAGCTATGGTGTGGCACAGGCTCCTGTTAATTTTGCAGCCAATCTTACTGTTAGGTTTTAGCGTGGTCAGAGAAGAGGTGTTACGGTTTATTTAGAGTAATGTCCTGTAAATTTTAGGACCTAGAGCTTATGTAAAATTGAACTTAACTGGCTGATCAGCGGGATTCCTGAAAGATCAGCCAACTTTTCCTTTGATATATGCAGATCCCGTTCTCCGAGACAAGGGCGGGGGCTGTAGGCAGCGTGCGTCTGCCATTGTTTATACTTTAGGGATTACAAACCGTTTTCTTCTCTAAGGAAATGACCTCCCACTTGGTCAGCCCTTTCAGAGAGTGGGGCATTTAATTAAAATTTTGCTGAACTCTCCCGGGTATAGCGACGCAAAGAGCTTGCTCACCCATCAGGGGCAGGTATCCCCCTTTTCGAAAGGGAAATACTTTCCCAGCCACCTGGTCTTGGCACTGACAAACGGGCCTGTCATGCTCCGGTTTTCCATGCTGCCGGTGAGGGCAGTGCCACACGTGAAGTGTAGTGATTATAGGAAGTCTTGGTGATGGTGTTTGGATGTTGTTCAAGGTATATCTATATATTAATTGCAACATAGTTGCGTTTAAAAATGTTGATACCTAGATTTGTAATACTCCAAATATAGAAGATATGCTTATTACCCAATCGGTTTCATTTGAATATAACAGGGACATCCAATTCGAATTTCCAGACTTGTCTGTTCGGAAAGGTGCTGATTTACTGATTCTTGGAGACTCTGGTGTGGGCAAAACGACCTTTTTGCATCTGATCGCGGGCTTATTGAGGCCAAAGACCGGTAGTATTAAGATAGGGGATACGGATATTTGTCAACTGCACGGGAAGAGACTGGATACCTTTAGGGGAGAGCATGTGGGGATCGTTTTTCAACGCCCCCATTTTATCCAGTCGCTTACATTGGAGGAAAACCTGAAAATGATCCTGTATTTGGCAAATAAACCACAGGATTCGTGCCACATCCAGGAGATCCTGAAGGGGCTGGGACTGTTGGATAAACTCAAGCGTTATCCTCGGCAGTTATCCCAAGGAGAGCAGCAGCGGGCATCCATTGCCGTGGCCGTCATTAACCAGCCAAAGCTGCTCCTGGCAGACGAACCAACCTCTGCATTGGACGACAAAAACTGCTTTGGTGTCATTGAACTCCTAAAAAGGCAAAAGTTTAAATCCAAATCCAGTTTGGTCATCATCACCCATGATCAACGCTTGAAGTCCGAATTTGCCGTTTCGGTGACACTTCCCTCCAACCACGTAGTTCCTTCCACAATCTGATTTCCATGAATATTCTCCGTTTAAGTATCAAAAATGTCATTGCCAAGCCGCTTTCCACGGGTTTGAGCCTGTTGCTGCTGTCCCTCGGGGTAGGGCTGATCTCATTGATGCTGCATGTCGACCAGCACCTCAAGGCACAGCTGAACTCCAATATTCAAGGCATAGACATGGTGGTGGGCGCGAAAGGAAGTCCCCTTCAGTTGATTCTTTCTGCCGTTTTTCAAGTGGATGTTCCGACGGGAAACATTAAGCTTTCCCAGGCCAATACACTTTTAAAAAACAGGCTGATCGATTACGGGATTCCGCTTTCCTATGGAGATTCCTTTAAGGGATTTCGAATCGTGGGCACTGACGGCCGATATCCTGAAAATTATGCGATGAAACTTGATGAAGGGCGGCTCTGGGGAAAATCCATGGAGGTGACCATCGGCGCGGCCGTGGCTGGAAAAACAGGGTTGAAGACCGGGGACAGGTTCCATGGTTCCCACGGGCTGGGAGAAGGGGGACATGTTCATGATGATCAAGTGTATTTGGTAACGGGAATATTCGAAGCTTCCGGGACCGTGGTCGATCAGTTGATCCTGACCGGTTTGCAAAGTGTATGGGACATTCACAGTAATCATGGGCAGGAGAAAGGCCATCACCAGGATGAACCCCATGGAGAGGACCATCATGGTGATGAAGCAATTCATGAACATGTCCATGAAAAAGCAGACACATCCCATCACCAGGAAGCAGACAGGGAAATTACGGCCTTACTGGTCAAGTTTAAAAACCCGCTTGGCATGGTCCAGCTTCCCCGCATGGTCAACGAGAACACCAATATGCAGGCCGCTTTGCCCAATTACGAATTGACAAAGCTCTTCAGCTTGATGGGGATGGCGACCACCACGCTCAATATGGTGGCTTTTATTGTCATCTTGGTATCCGGTATCAGTGTTTTTATCAGCCTGTACCTGGGCCTTCGGGAGCGCTCTTACGAGATGGCCCTTTTAAGGACTTATGGGGCCTCCAGGCTCCAGTTACTTCGACTGATCTTTCAAGAAGGTGTGTTCATTGCAGTTGTTGGTTTTTTGCTGGGACTGTTCTTTAGTAGGCTTGGGTTGCTGCTGGTTGGATTGCTGCTGGAATCCGAATATCACTATGAATTTTCCCCCTCAGGGCCGATTATCGGAGAAGGCTATTTGTTTTTGATGACCTTGGCCATAGGCATTCTCTCAGCGCTCATTCCAGCGATTTCCGTTTATAAAATAGACCTCTCAAAAAGCCTTTCAGATGCTTAGAACCAGTTTACTTATCCTCTTTTGCATCATTTCACTTGCAGGGTATTCCCAGACCAGGATTACGTGGAAAACATTGGAAGATGTCACGTTTACCGATAAGTATAGTGAGCAGGTGGATGCCTATTATTATTTCCCGAAATTTGGTGCTTCTGTGCTGGAGTTGGCCGACAAGGAAGTGATTATCCGTGGGCATTTGCTGGAGATCGATGCGGAGGAGGACGTCTATATCCTCTCTGCCAATCCCTTTTCGGCTTGCTTTTTCTGCGGGGCTGCAGGACCGGAATCGATCATTGAGCTAAAAGTTCCCAAGGACCATCCACAGTTCAAAATGGATGAAGTATTGACCTTCAAAGGAAAACTCAAGCTCAATGCTACCGACATCTATCAATGTAATTATATCCTCGAAGATGCTACCGTCTATAAATAGGCGCCCTATGGTTTTCAAGTGATGAACTTTATGGGATCGATTTTAGGAGAACAATGTTGTTTCATTTTCCAGGGTGGCAGTGATTGCCCGTTTGTTTATAAAAGAAAAAGGCTGACCATCTCCGGTCAGCCTTTCCTGTTCGTTTTTTCGTTGTGACAATTAATTGGCAGTGACCTCAAGGTGAGTGTCGTATTCCTGGATATTTCCTTGTTCATCTTCTACGCTGAATACCACATGGTATTCTCCTTCAGGAGCAGAAGCAGGTACGTCGATATGCTCATGGAATTCTGCTTCGGTCTGCTCATGGTAACCGTCCTCGAATACCTGGTCAAAATGCCATTCCGTTTCTCCTTCGCCTGGTGTTAATCCGTGGGCATGAATATCTACTGAAATGGCATGGATACCGTGGATGGCTTCGATCATGAAATCCACATGGAAATCAGTTCCCCTTACAATGGTTTCGTCCATATGGAATTCACTGATAGTCACCGGAGACATTACTTCCAGGTGCCCCTCTGTTTCGGTGGTATTGCCTGCATCGTCGGTTACTTCCAGTACCACATGGTATTCTCCAACAGGAGCCGTTGACGGAATGTCGATGTGCTCGTGGAAGGTTGGGTTTCTGGCCAAGTACTTTTCGTCAGTGAATGTCTGTGAAAAATCCCATTCGGTTTCCCCTTCCCCTACTTCCAGGTCATGGCCATGGATGGATACTGTAATAGAGGCAATATTTACCTCGGCTTGGATACTTGCTTCCATGTGAAGGTCGGAACCGCGGTAGGCCACAGGATCTGTAGAGTGGGTACTGCCTTCTCCAAACTCAAAAGAGGAAACTACCGGTGCATCAAAAGTTTGGTCCTCGTCGTCCTGACAGGAGAACAACACCAAGCCCAAAAGGGAGATCAGAAATGTGTGTTTAAGTTTGTTCATTTTGTAAAGAATTATGGTATAAAGATTTGTTTAGTTCGAAATGATAGACATGGTCAAAATGCCGTGTTGCCATTTTTTATTATTGCAACTTTGTTGCGCAAATATGATGCAATTATGTTGCAAAAACAAGAGTGGAAATAAATTTATGCCATTGATTCATATGAGTTATTGGAGAGATATCGTGGAAAAATGCCAGCTCATGAGGTTTAAATAAGTGATTGACTGGTAGAAAGAGCATTCCAGGAAGTATTTTATCCCGTTTTTAAATGCAACATTGTTTCAGGTGTTATTGTTTGTATATTTGCAATGAAATTGCATTTATAGTTTTATGAACCTTCTTTTACTCCTTACTGCCGTTTTAGTTGCTTCAGGGGATATCCCCCGAAGCTTCCAGTCACCAGATGTGTTTCCGAAGTACTCCAATTGGGAAGCATTGCAAGGCTTGGATACCGTAAAGGCTGCCAAACGGGATACGGTTCCCGAGTATCAGGAGCTGGAGGAAGTGGTGGTCATCGATCAGGCCGAGGTGATCAAACGGGAAGAATCCAATAGCATTGCGCTGGTCAAGCAGGACTTTATCCGGGAAAACCGCGGAGGAAGTTTGATGAAGTCCCTCGAGCGTGTTCCAGGGATCAGTATCATTGGTATAGGCTCCGGTGCTTCCAAGCCACTGATCCGTGGGCTTGGGTTTAATCAGGTGATGGTGGTCGAAAATGGCATTAAGCATGAAGGTCAGCAATGGGGCGCCGACCATGGGTTGGAAGTGGACCAGTATGCAGCCGACCAAGTAATGATCATCAAAGGGCCGGCATCTTTTAAGTATGGCTCGGATGCCATAGCCGGGGTGATCGATATCCGGGAAAAACTCCCACCCTTCGAGGAAGGAATCAGCGGATCAGTGGAACTGGGCGGGCGGTCCAATAATGCTTGGTTTGGAGGGTCGGCCAGTATTACTGCCCGAAAGGACAACTGGTTTGCAGAAGGCCGTTTTACCATGGCCGATTATGGGGATTTTAAAGTGCCCACCGATTCGGTTTTTGTTTATGATTATGGCGTAGCACTCCACGATGGCCACGTTCGGAATTCGGCGGGAAAGGAGCGGGACTTCTCTGGAAGGATCGGTTATTTGGGAGAACATTTCCGCAATACCTTATCGGTGAGCAGGGTACATACCAAATCAGGGTTTTTCGCAAATGCCCATGGCCTGGAGCCCAGGCGGGTGGATGTCTCCTTACATGACAAATCCAGCCGGGATATTCTGCTGCCTTTTCAGGAGGTGACCCATACCAAAGTAATCAACAGAGCCAGCTATGCGGCAGGAAAGCAGTTCCTCCAGTTGGACCTGGCCTATCAACGAAATGACCGAAAGGAATGGAGCCAATATGTCAATCACGGTTATATGCCTGCGGTTTACCCAGCTGAACTGCCGTATCCATCCACACTGGAACGGGCATTTGACAAAGAGGTGTTTTCGCTCAATGTCAAGGACGAGCTGTTTTTGGACAAGCACCAGCTGTTGGTGGGGGCAAGTGGGGAATACCAGCGCAATGATATTGGTGGATGGGGCTTCTTGATACCTGCATTCGACCAGTATAGTATTGGCGTGTTTGCCATCGAAAAATACCAGCTTAGCGCTCTTTGGAAGCTTACCGCCGCCCTGCGCTATGACCACAGCCTGATTAATGTGGAGGATTACCAAGACTGGTTTCCAAGCGTGAAAGATGCCTCGCAGGCAACACCGTCGGACTATTTGTTTAGGGCCGAGGATTTTCGCAGGGAGTTTAACAGTATGGTATGGTCGGTTGGGTTTAATTTTCTCCCGGGAGCCCTGAGCATAAAAGGCAATTTAGGTACTAGCTTCCGCATGCCCATTGCCAAGGAACTGGCGGCCAATGGGGTGAATTACCATTACTTCCGCTATGAAAGGGGCAACGCGGACCTTGATCCGGAACGTTCCCTACAGTTGGACCTGGGCGCCGAGCTGAAGAAGGAAAAGTGGCAGGTGTCCGTAAGCCCTTTTGTCAATTATTTCTCCAATTATATCTATTTAAATCCAACAGCAGAGCTGGACATCCTTTACGGGGCAGGAAACCAGGTTTTTAACTATACGCAAGCTGAAGTGTTGCGCTATGGTACTGAGCTAAGTGTAGTCCATCGGTTGACCCGGGAATGGAGTCTAGAGGTTATCGGGGAGTATGTGTACAGTGAGCAGAAGTCCGGTGCAAAGCTTGGTTATACGCTGCCCTTTTCTCCTCCTCCTTCCGGTATCTTTAATGTTACTTACCAGCCTGCCAGTACCGGTGGTTTCTCCAGCCCTTATTTTGCGGTGGACTTTCGGGCCACCGCTAAACAGTCCAACATCGTTCCGCCTGAAAAGGTAACCAAGGGATATCGGTTGGTCCATTTACGGGCGGGGTCTTCCATCAGGATACTTCAACAGCATATCCAAGCAGATCTACAGGTCCAGAACCTGTTCAATACCTATTATCTGAACCATACCAGCTTTTACAGGTTGATCAGTTTGCCGGAAGCCGGCAGGAATATCACCCTTTCACTAAAATACCAATTTTAAAACGATTGCTTATTTAATGACCAGTATGAAAAACTACAGCAGCTTTCTTTATTCCATCATCGTGGCAACACTATTTCTTAGTTCCTGCGGTGATGATGAAAAGCCGGGTATCGATACCGAATATCCTGAGATCGTCGTGACCGAATCGTCATTCCCTCTCCAGTGCAGTGTGTTGGAAAGGGGGTCTACCGTGCAGTTTAGAGCATCGTTTAAGGATAATGTCGAGCTGGGAGGGTTCAGCTTGGATATCCACCATAATTTTGACCACCATACCCATAGCACAGAAGTGAATGACTGTGGCCTTGATCCTGTAAAGACACCGGTAGATCCCATGTTGTTTATCCAGACCTATACCATTCCTTCTGGCCTAAAAGCGTATGAAGGTACTGCAGAAATTGAAATCCCGGAAGACATCGATCCAGGGGATTATCATTTTATGATCCGCGTGACCGATCAGGAAGGGTGGCAGACCATTCAGGGATTGAGTATTAAGATTGAATAGATGGGGAACGGTGTGTTTGGCCATTCATCTGAATGGCCAAACACACCGTTTGAGTGCAGGAAAAATGAGCGCTTTTGGAACCCTTCTTTCCTGAAAAATAAGATTACTCCAAGCTCACGTCCAGGTAAACCGAATGTCGGCCATAGGTGTCATAGAAGGGTTTATAAGTTACCCCGTTAATGGTGAAATTCAACTTTTCAGGGTCGCCGCTGATGGACTGGCCAATGTTTTTGGCATTTAGGGTTACTTTTCGCCACTCCTTTCGCGGCTCATCTTCCTGGGCCGCCAGTAATATGGGACCATAAAACAGGCTGGCAAGGTTTTGTTGGTCCATGACAGGCTCGAGGTGGAACTGGAAAGGAATCCGGAGGTCAATGGTATCTCCGTTTTTCCATTTGCGACTGATGGTGGCATAGCTTCCCGGGACAGCTTTGATCTTTTCATCTTTGCCATTTATTTTTATGGTCATGCCTTTGGTGGCCCATTGGGGAACCCTGACCTTTAGATCAAACGTCCCTTTTCCCTGAATAGTGAGCCGTGTGTGGTCTTCTTTGGGAAAAGCCGTAGCTTGGACGATGGTCACGTTCTGGTTTTTCCACTTCAGGGTGGAGGGGATAAATAAATTTACATATAGGCTCTTGTCATCGGCACTTTTGAAATAAATGGAGTTCTGTAGTTTGGTGCTGCTTTCGATGGCGGTGCCGTTACAACAAGTGAATCCCTTCATCTCCGGATTCCCAAATTGCTTGATAGATCCTGGTCTCAGGGGAACATGATAAGTGTTGGCGGGGCTGTTTTCCGCCACAGAGGCCAAAATGTGGTTGTACAGTCCCCGTTCGTAATAATCCATATACGCAGGATCCTGGTGGAACAGAAACAGGTTTCGGCTCAATTTGAGCATATTGTAGGTCGCACAGGTTTCGTTTTGCCCTCCTGCCGAGAAGCCGTTTTTGTACAAGGTTGCGGGTTCGGAGGTGAAACATTCGGCATTGGCCGGCGTACGGGCTCCGGCCACCCCTCCGATACTGTACATGTAATCATTGGTGGCCATATGCCAAAAGTTGTCTGCAATATGATAGTAGGGCGCAGATTTGGTGTTGCGGTACATCTCCAGCGTGCCCATGATTTGCGGAATATGCTGGTTGGCGTGTAGCCCCCTGAAGGTATCCACATTTTTGGCCAGTCCGTGGATATGGTCTGAGTTTCCATAAAAAACGGTGATGTTGTCAAATAATTTTGCCGCTTCCAGGTATTGAGGCTCATTGGTAATCCTGTAGAGACGCGACAAGGCCTCGTTCATTCCCCCAAACTCCCCGGCAATATAGGTGTTCCACATACTGATCAGGGTTTCGGTAGGGAGTTTTCCAAGACGTGCTGCCACCCAATATCCCATGTCTTTGGCCACTTCCAGTGCTTTTTCATTGCCACTTACTTCATAAATATCCATGAGTCCTGCCAGGATCTTGTGGAGGGTGTAGTAGGGTGCCCAGACCTGGTCTTTTTGTCCACCATATTTGGCGCCTTGTTCGAGCATAATAAACTGGTCCGGTGGGTAGGCACTGATAAAGCCCTCTCCCCAGTTCCAGAAATCGGTCCGAATACCTTCTTCACTCAAGTCAGAGTCATAGGAAGCCTTGCCCGGTCCCACGGGGACTGCAGTAGGATCAGCGGTATGTCCATTACCTGAAGAAGTTGGCTTTCCCGACATTTGGGACAATTCAAAAAGGGTATTGACCATATGCGCCATCTTTTCGGCAAAATTGGACTGAAGTGTCCGGTCATAACCGGTGCTGGCGTAAGCCTGGGCAATGGCCGTCAAGTAGTGGCCAGTCGCATGCCCGCGTAACTTGGTTTCTTGACTGTCCCAGACACCCAGTGGCTTGGAACCTGCAGGTTGCTGTTGGCCAAAGGCGTTTCGGAACATGTATAGGAAATCATCCGGATTGGTTTTGGCCAGGGTGGTGATGAATTTATCGCGGTTTTCAATGAATTTGGAGGAATGGCCATGTGTATCGGTATCCAAGGTGACCTCGCCCAGGCCAAAGGCCTCGAGGTTCTGCTCAGGGGCAGCTCCTTTATCCTTCCCTTTGATGGTTACAGTGGCCGTAGGGGCTATAGATGAACCGGGGATTTTTCCGGTAATGGTGTATTGTCCTACCTCAAGTACGGTCCGGTTGTCTTTCGGGGCGGGCCAGATGACCCGTACCATGGGGCCATCAACGCCATCACGGTACCTTCCTTTTAGGTAGCGTGGAAGTCGCGGGAGGTGGCCCACTTTCGTTTCCACCTGCACATTGTCCACTCCTGTCAGGTATTCGTTGAATAGCTGGGGGCGGTCAGCAGGAAATTCCTGGAAAACATCCTGCGGTTCTTTTCGTTCGTTTACCCTGTTTTCATCTTTGCCATAGATATTGGCTACTTGTCTTGGATTTAGTGGAATCCGGTAAATTCTGACATCATGCAGTTTGGCATTCAGGTAGGGACCATCCGTAGCCAAGGGCCTGCCAATGGAAAAGTAGTTTTGGCCCATATTGTTTCCAAATAGCTTGGACAGGTCAAGGACTACCTCATCACTTGTTGCTGCTTTTTTGCCGTTGAGGTAATAGCTGACCGACTTGGATGGAATGTCCAGGATAATGGCAATATGGCTCCACTGGCCAATGGGGAGGGCTTTCGCAAGGGTTTTATGTTTTGTTCCCGCTGCAGTGCTGATTTGAGTGATAAGACCTCCTTTGCTTCCATTTCCTGCTGGACTTACCGAAAAGTGGCTCTTGGTATCTGTCCCCATATCAAAAATTACTTGGCCTTGTCGATCGTCTTGAAGGAATACCCACCCGCAAATACTTAATGATTCCACTCCGGTCAATGTTTCGGCGGGAATGGAGACAAAGGACTTTTCTTTCCCGGAGAGGGAGAGCACATTACCGAATTTTTTGTCTTTGATAAAGGCAGCATCAGCACCTTTGACCAGGGCATGTAGGTTGTTTCGTGACCAGTCTTTGGCATCTACATCCAAGCGGTATCGGGCAATCAGGTCTGTTTCCCCGATGCCATCCAGGATCTGGTCGCCACTTTGGGCTTCAGCAATCGTGCTCAAGCAGCAAAAGGTAAGTAATATGAATGCGAGTAACCTGTATATTTTCATGATATCAATCGTTTTGCACTGTTGTCTAGTCTATTGACTTAAGCCTCGCTAGAGTGGATGAAGGCCCAAAAATGTAAAATGAGTGCCTTGCCACCATGGTGGATGGGGATAGTCCGTCAGCCTACCGTTTTGCCACGAGGTATCCATTCATAAAAGTAGCGATTATCGGCCAAGGTAAATTGCGGCATATTGGCGGAGTATGACACTATATTACCATTCTCACAAGAAGGGAGCCCCGGCTATCAATGACCTGTCTTCCTGCGATGGCCAAGGAGGGAGCATTTTGCCTGGTTTAAGGATTTGGTCGTACCAAGGTAAAACCTGTATTTTATTGTATATTCATCCAAATGTACCAAATATTGTCAAGTTGGTTTTTTTACGTTTATAACTGGCCTATTGTGATAAAAATGAGTATTAAGGTAAGCTAACGTCCGATAATTGTTGGTGAGAAGTGTGCTATAATAATCTATAATTACCAAAACATGTTTTGATTATCCTTTATTTAAGATTAGCTTGCAGTATATATTCACCCCCTATCCAAGTTTGATTCTTTTTTATCAAAAACAATAAAACTATGCAAAATACTATTCCCAAAGAGACCGCCAAGAAGTGGATGAAGCGGTGGAAGAAAATGGAAAAAGACTACAACAAAAAGACCCCTGTCAATGGCTTTTTGATACCCATGATTGACCTGAAAGAGGTGATTGCAGAAGTAGGGGCCACCAATGTACGTGCTTACCTGGGCATCGATGACAAGGATATGGAAAAGCTCTTGATCGTAGGAGTGGATGAGAACGGAAACGATATGACCAATGAGGCTCAGGGGCAATTTGTGTATGATTTCACCAAACCCTGTCCTCCGGACTGTGGAGAGATGGAAGATGATGGGCTGTTGAGCATTTAAAAGGATATCACCTGGAAACAGCTCTTGATAATGAGTGTTTATAGTGTATTGAATTACCTGAATTTGATTTCATTATCATTGGTGGTGATTTTTGGTGGGGTATACTTTCAAAAGTCGAATCTCCCCACCAAAATCTTTTCAATCACATTCTTCATCGTGTATGTTGTCCAGGTGGTCAGCTATTTCCTTGCGATCTATTCTGTCAGTAACCTGTTGCTGTTCCATCTTTATTTTGCCGCACAATTGGCAGGATATGGCCTGTTCTATTGGATGATCTTACCTTCCACCCCCTCTAAAAAGTGGTTTTTGGCATTCCTGGCAGTTTGCTTGGTGTTGGTTGGGTGGGAGTACAGTTCCAAATGGGGCAATCTGGCGCAGGTTTTTGGTGGTTACTCGTATTTTGCTATGAACATGGTGTTTGTATTTACCTCCATTTTCTATTTGGTTCATGGTGTTTTAAAGGACAAAGAAATAGAACATAAGTTCTTGAACTACGGTATGATCGTTTATGCAGGTGGAAGCTCCATCGTATTTCTACTGGGGGATAAGCTGAGCCATCTGGATTGGAGGCCTTTATTGCTCATTAACTTGTTGCTGTTTTTGGTCTTTCAAGGATTCTATTTTACACAGCTATGGAAAGTACGGAATTCGTAAGGTACATATCACTAGCCATTGCGTTGGTGGTGGTCTTGGTAGTGGCCGTTATCGTTTCCTTGGAGCTTTTCAGGAAGAAAGTTATTCAAGAGAAAATGCGGAATGCTGAGCTCAAGCTGAAGCATCAGACCGAATTATTACATACAGTGATCCGGTCACAGGAGGAAGAACGCCGCAGGGTATCGGATGTGCTGCACGATGATATCGGCTCTAAATTGACCACTATCAAGCTGAGCTTATATCAGTTGTCAGCTGGGGACAAAAATGGATTGCTGCCCGATTTGCTGGCACTTTCAGAAAAGGTAATCGCCAGTACACGCGAACTCAGCCACGCCTATTCACCGATTGTCTTAGAAAAATTCGGACTGGAAGCGGGAATTGCTGAACTGCTGGATGATCTTCCCCAGACTGAAAATGGTCTCAAGGGGGAGCTAGAGGCTTCCATGCAGGAAGAATTATTGGACCAGGAGAGCAGATTGGTCCTGTACCGGATCACCCAGGAGCTCCTGAACAATACCGTCAAACATGCAGATGCCTCGGAAGTCCATATCAATATCCAAATAGGACCTGAGGGAATTGATTATTTGTATAGGGACAATGGGAAAGGCTTTGATGGAAAAAAGGCAAATGCCGGTATCGGGATGCTAAATATCCAAAACAGAGTGGCCATGATGGAAGGAGAGATGGAGCTGCTTTCCAAAGTAGGCCATGGTTTTACATTGACGATAAAAAAATCTTATTAATGGAGAAAAAAATACGGTTAGCCTTGGCCGATGATGAACGGCTTTTTCGATCTGCACTTTGCCATTTGCTGGAGCATACAGGAAGTTATAAGGTAGTTTTTGATGTGGGAAACGGTGTTGAACTGATAGAAAAGTTGGCCGAGCTCAATGGTGAGCAGGGATTTCCCGATATCATCCTGATGGACCTAAAGATGCCCGAAATGAATGGCGTGGAAGCGACCAAGGTGATCGCCAAAAAGTACCCGGACGTCAAAGTGGTAGCACTGACCACGCACATGGGCAAAGCTTTTATCCTCAATATGCTAAACCTCGGAGCTGCCGGATATATCACCAAGGATTCCAGTCCGGAAGCCATGCTGGAAGTGGTCAGGGAAGTGGCAGACAAGGGTTTTTTCTACAGTAATGAAGTCCTGCAGATCATTAATGGAGACTTTCATAACAGGAATAAGAAGAACAGCACTTCGGAGTATGATGCGGGGTTTATTACCAAAAGGGAAAGGGAAATTTTGTTGCTTCTCTGTCAGCAGTACAGAACCCAGGAAATTGCCGAAAAGTTGTTTTTAAGTGAACGGACCGTGGAAGGACACCGCAATAACCTGCTAAGCAAGACCAATTCCAAGAATGTGGTGGGATTGATCGTGTTTGGCCTGCAGCATGAGATTATTGATGTTTCTGATTTGACGGACCCTTTGAAGGACTGACCTTTACGGGAACCATGGTTCCCGATTTTTTTGACCTTGGTATTTTTTTTAAGAAAGAGGCACAGGTGAATGCATTATTTAATGCTTTGCCATCAGGTATTTATACCCAAAAGAAAAGGCGGAAATTTTTACGCTGTTTTAAAAACTTATTTTCATAGACCTTTGAAATAACGAAAAGAATAATCCTTTGGCTTTGACTGCCCTGGGGAACACCACCCGGGGAAAAGTGTTCATTTTGTGCCAAGGGAGCAGACCACGCCAACGGTTACAGGTGATTTTAGTATGCCTGTATTTTTAACAGCAACAAGGTTTTTGTTGTGATGCTGATGGTTGTTGAAACAATGGCCATGGGCAGCTTTGTAAGCTGGGAGGATGCCGAAAATCCCTATAAAAGAGTAGGCGATACCAAGTTTTTTTAACCATTAAATTCTTAATGACATGGGAATTAGCATTAGTATTATCGCAGGACACGATGAGTCCGTTTCAAGTGTGAATGCAAGCGGTACCGTCCAACACGTCATCACCGACGAAGAGAGAACTACCTTTAAACTAGGGAGCAAACAGCTCAAGGATGCTGTCAAAGCATACTTTGGCAAATCGCCAAACGATGCCTATTTGCACAGTCCAACGCCCTGGGGCGATTTGTACAAAACCTACAGTTGGCCTCAGGTGCAGATGGTACTGGTCGTCCAAAGTGCGGAGATCTTGGGGATCACCTCGGAGCCGGTGATCGTCAAGACCCAGGAGTTTACCAATGAGAGCAGTAAAAAGGGGACATTTAACGTAGCCATTTCGGATTCGGTGAACAATACGACCAGCTCCAATTGGAGCACCGGGGGGACACTTTCGGTGGGCCAGAAGTTCAGTTACGACGTAAAATTCCTTGGCGCCGGAGGTGGAGGGGAGACTTCGCTTTCCTATAGCCAATCCTGGGGGATAGGCGGCCAAGAGTCCAAATCCATTACTGTCGGATCGACTGCTGGAGTCAGTGTCGAACTGGATCCGGGACAATCCATCCTTGCAGAACTTTCTGCCAGTAGGGGGGTGATGAAGGTGAGGATACGCTATAATGCCTACCTGATAGGCAATACTGCTATCAATTATAACCCAACCTATAAAGGGCACCACTTCTGGAGCCTTGGGATTGGTGGAGTGATGTCTTCAGGAGGAATCCAAAACTCCGTTCAATCCACTGAAGATATTGAAATCGGATATTACTCCAATTCAAAAATCGAACTGAAGGATAAAACCAATGGCAAGTTGGTGCGTGAAAGGGTGCTTGCCGATGAGGTGGGCGTTTAATCTTCAAATGAAGGAGGGCAGGAGATTTTCTCCTGCTACTTCCTTTTTGATGATAACATTTTTTTGGTTCTATATGATTTACTGAGGGTGACTTTTTACATTGTTTGCCAAATTCCAGCGTGGCTTTCACCTCATCACCTTTGTTACTTTTTCCTACAGGTGAAAAAGTAACCCAAACCTGTCCGCCTGTGGAGGAAACCCCACGGCGGTGAGCTGTTTGACTAAAATCAAAGCCTGCACTCGAGCAGGAAAACTCCTCTATTTGGGCAGCCAATCAGCTTTTTATGCTGATTCATGTCAGGTCTATCTGGCTGCTAGACAGGCAAGCCTGCGCCTTTTCCACCCCACTTCTTTGATTTTTTAACCTCAAATACCTCAAGGCAGAACAGAAAATTCTCCCTTGAAAGGATCATACATCACCTGTAAAATAACTGGCCTCTTATGGTTGTCCACTATAATCCATATAGAGCCATTTTTTTGGCCGTCATAACCAGGTATTTCTACCTGATTTAGTGAATAGGGATTTTTGCGCTGTTACATGGGGTAAGAATAGGGCAAATTTGTACTTACCAACATGAGTAAAAAGAAATAGATAGTAAAAGTGTTTTTTTTGATGATGAAAGTAGGATTGTTTATACCGTTCTCAGGCCAGGTTTCCCACGTTCAACAGGAAATCCGAAACGGCCTGGGAATCGGTGTAAACAGTGATGAATGGGAAAGAGTGGACTTTGCCGTCCAATATTACCAAAGCAATGTGCAGGAAGATCTACAATTGGCCCTACTACACCTTGAATCAGTATCCGGTGTATCGCTGATATTGGCGGTGATGGACAGAAACCACGAATCGGCCATGATGGCTTGTGTTAAAAATTGTCGTTGTCCCATTGTGCTGATCAACATGATCAAAAGTAGGCCTGTTCGGGATCATGGGCTGAGACATGTTTTTATGAACAGCCTCTTTTTGTCTTCCAGTCAATTTGTATTGGCCAATTTTGTTAGGGATTTATTGGATCAGCAGTCTTGTATTTGCCTTAGTGAGATAGGGGGGATCACAGGTCTTTGGGATAGCCTTTCGGGAGCAGATCACATAAAGGGAAACCTGATGGGCTATTGTCAAGATGCTTCCGATTTGATAAAGGTACTGGAGGTCAGCAGCAAGTCCCTGTTTTCGGCATCTACTTGGTTCCGAGAGCTTCAAAATGAGGCCAATGTAGAATTTGTGGAGCATTACCAACGGCGTTTTGCAGCAATTCCATCTCCGTTTGCGCTGCTTGCCTATGAAATAGGGTTACTGTTGAGGAATCAGTATCAAAAAAAGTATCCCCGATCACAAAATAGCATTGTATCGGCTTTGCGTCGAATAAACGTGACAGGGCCACGGGGAGCGATCAATCTCCGTGCGGACTGCCAGCGGTCCAGTGTGGTTTATGTCTCCAAGGTCGGCACAAGACATAAAGGTGGAGATGACAAGAGGGAGATTGTTTGTAGAGAGGAGTATAGGGAAGCAAGTTGCGGATGAGGTGTATGGACAATATTAAGTTGGGCCAGTAAACGAATCAGGCATTTAAGGTATGGACTTATTGAGGTATAAAATATTGAACTGCGGACTTGCCCACGAGGTGTATGAATCTGAGGACGAAGAAAGTGATGGTCAGCAGAAGCCTGGGAAACGAAAGGGATTTTGTCCCCCGGACGCTCGGAAAAGCCGCCTAAGCTGTGCACACAGCATGGCCTGGTTTGATTTTTTAAGGGATTTGCAACAGGATCCTGAAAAATACCAATCAGATCGCGTGCAGATCATATTAAGTGGCATGGATGCTTTAAGGACGCAGCTATTCAGGCTGGACCACCAAAAAAGTAAGCTGGAAACCGAAAAGAAAAATGACCTGGATCATTTTTCCGTTCAACAGAAGCTAACGCGGCTTTCAGAGAAGTACGACAAGGTAATTGAAGAAATGGGGAGATTGCTCCAAAAGATTAAAAAAGAATACCAAGATCAAATTTGACAGGAAATAGCAATTACACAAAAATCAATTTTTAACCTAAAACAACGAAAAAATGGACGAGTACATGGCATCAATAAAAATGTTTGCAGGGACCTTTGCCCCGAGAGGGTGGATGTACTGCGAGGGACAGCTGCTTCCTATTTCACAATACCAAGCACTTTTTTCACTGCTGGGGACCACTTATGGTGGAGATGGCAGGACTACTTTTGCGCTGCCCGACCTAAGGGGAAGGGTGCCTGTTGGCCCAGGGCATGGCCCAGGATTGTCCGACTATAGATTGGGGCAAAAAGGCGGTGTCGAAACCAATACGCTTATGACAACCAATTTACCTTCCCATGGTCACTCGCTGGCCCCGGTCACGATCAAGGCAAGTGCTTCACAGGCTACCGAGCAAATTCCCGGAACCAATGGAGCGAATACCATAGCGGCCCCCATGGCAACAGGTAGGCCAGCACAAGGTTTTAACAGTGAAGCACCAAGCGTCTCGTTGAATACCGGCAATCAGACGGTTTCCGAAACAGGGTTGACTGGGGGTAGTATTCCGGTGAACAATATTCAGCCCTATACCAGCATCAGTTTTATCATTTGTGTGCAGGGGATCTTTCCTCCCCGGGATTGATCATGGAATAATAATTTGGGGAAAAGGCAGGGGAAGTGTTTCCCCTGCCCTTACCTGTTTGTGAACATTGCGGTCTTGCCCATTTATACATTGCTTTGACGGAATCTGCCAGATTACCTGGTCAAGTTCAGTTGGCCCTCGATACAGAAACTATGAAACACATTTACTACATACGACATTTTAAGGAGTTCCTATTATTTGCCTTGGGTTTGCTTTGCTGTTTTCAGGTAAATGGGCAGACGTTTACGGAGACGTTTGATAGTGGGCCAGATGGGGTCATATCCTTGATTAAGTCAATTGGTGGGGTTGATTTTCACTTTGAATTTACAGATGAAGGAGGCGGAGGAGATTTTGCCCACATTCCAGACTATGGATCAGGGAATTCGCCTTCTCTCGATCTACTTTCTACAGATCTATCTACCAGTACAGCCGAAAAAGTAATCATATCGAGAGTTGATGGGGGATTGTTTGAATTAAACGGCTTGTTTCTAAGGAATGATGCAGGTTCTACCGTAACAATACAAGGATATGCATCAGGAGTGCCCGTGGGATCTCCCCAATCGGTTTCTTTAGGGTCTTTTCATTCGTTGATTTTTAATGTTGTGATAAATGAGGTTCATCTTACATCAACGAATTTTTATCAGGTCAACTTGGATGATTTTACTTATAGTGTGGCAAGTGCTGCCAATGCCGACCCTACCATTACCGGCTTGCCCACAGATGTTACGGTAGCGGAAGATGCTACCACCGATGTGTTTGATATTTCCGCTGCCACCATAAATGATCCAGATGCAGGTGCCGGGGACCTTACCCTGACCTTGGAAGCTACCGGGGGGATTCTTGATATTGCCGCTGGTGCCGGGATCGAAGTGACAGGACAACTTACCGACGTATTTACGGCGACTGGTACCTTGACCGATTTGAACAATTATATTGATACTCCCTCAAACATTTATTTTCGACCTGACGCTAACCTCAATGGAAATAATGCCGCTAGCGTAAGCGTCTATATCAGCGATAACGGCAATACGGGCACAGGAGGAGGAAGTAAATTATTTATCGGAACAGTGAATGTGGATATTCCTGCTGTAAATGATCCGCCTGACATTTCACTTCCCGCTTCAGTGACCGTGGATGAAGACGTCAGCACTGCACTGACGGGCATTAGTTTTTCAGATGTGGATGCAGGTTCTGGAAGCGTTTCCGTGCAGTTTGGGGTGGGAGCGGGAACCCTTTCGGCAACTTCCAGTGGGGGAGTGACTGTTTCTGGCGGTGGTTCGTCATCCATCACACTGACAGGTACCATTGCCAGTATCAACACCTATATAGCTGGAGCCAACGTGGAATTCCAAAACCAGTCAGGAAATTTGGCCGATCAGGCACTTTCTATCTCTATAAATGACAATGGTAACACCGGATCGGGAGGCAGTTTGGGCGATACTGAATCTATGACGATTAGCATTACGGCAGGAAATGCTTTACCTATTGCTTCCAGCTTTAGCACCTCTAATGGGCCATATGAAGATTTGGTTTATACTTTTTCGACTTCGGATGTTGGCTATTCGGACAGCGATGGAGATCCGCTGGACCATCTGCTAATCGAAGCGATTCCCGGATCCGGGACACTGTTTTTGGATGCTGATAATGATGATGTTTATGATGGCGGTGAAGAAGTAAGTGCCAACCAACAGATCAGCAAGGCGGATTTGGATGCCGGAAACTTACAGTATATCCAAAATGGAAGTACCAATACCTCATTTCAGTTTGAAGTAAGTGACGGTACAGATACCAGCTTGGGGAATTACATGGCCTCTATAATTGTGATTCCTGTTCCTACTGTCACGTTAAGTGTGAACCCATCCTCTAAATCAGAGGACATTGGCAGTACCACGGTCGTGACCGCTACGCTTTCCAATAGCTATGGAGCCAATACGGAAGTAAATCTCTCCTTTAGTGGTACTGCTACGCACTTAGTAGATTATAATCGTGGCAGTTCGAGCATTACCATTCCCACGGGAGGAACTTCCGGAACGCTGACCCTTCAAAATATCAATGATGACCTGTATGAAAATCATGAAACGGTCGTCATGGATATCAGTTCTATTACCGGCGGCACAGAAGATGGAGTCCAACAGGTTACCTATACTATTACCAACGATGATGCCCAGCCCAATGCCTCTTTGGAAGTGCTGGATTATGGAAATCCCATCACCAATGAAGCAGGTGGACAAGCCTATGTGAGAGGGAAGTTAGACAATCCTGCAGGGGTAACGGTATCCATTCCATTGCTCTTTTCCGGCACCGCAGTTGGTGGGGGGACGGACTATACCATGACTGGAAGCGTTATTACGGTGGCTCCAGGTGAGACCATGGACAGTATTCGTGTAACTTCCAATTACGATGGTATAGAAGAGGGTGATGAGACGGTTATCATTGATATGGATACTCCCACCAACGCCATAGAGGATGGTAGCCAACAAATTATAATCACGATCCAAGACGAAGACCTTAGCCCGCCCTCGGGATATAGTGTGAGCATTGACCAAGCCGAGTTTAATGCATCCAATCAAGCTGCTGCAAGCGCTACCTTGGCCGGGGCGGAGGTTGGTTCGACATACAACTATACCTTCAGCAGTGATGGTGGAGGGACCAATGTGACTGGATCAGGAAACGTATCCACTCCAACAGACCAAATTACCGGTATCGACCTGAGTTCCCTAGGAGATGGCGATATTACATTGACCGTGACTTTAACGGATACTTTTGGGGGTACAGGTGCTGCTGTTACAGATTCTGCAATAAAGGATTCTTCCGCTCCTTTTGGATATAGTGCTTCGATAGATCAGGGATTTATAAATTTCAGCAACCATTCTTCGTGCAGTTTTACCTTTTCCGGTGCAGAAGTGGGAGCTACCTACCAGTATACCTTTAGCAGTTCCGGGGGAGGTGCCCATGTCACTGGCTCAGGAACCTTGGCCACTGCGACCGACCAGGTAACAGGGATTGATCTGAGTGGATTAACCGATGGAACGATCACCCTTTCAGCTACCTTGACAGACAGTTTTGGGAATACAGGAAGTGCCGTTACCGATACCAAAACCAAAGATACTGCGGCACCCTCCGGTTATTCGGTCTCCATGGACCTATTGGGAGAGTCAGTTATTAATGTTATCAATGAAACCAACGTTGAATTTTCAGGAGAAGACCTGGAAGTAGGGAGTACACTGTTTTATTCCTTCCAAAGTGATGGTGGAGGATCCACTGTCTTAGGGTCAGAAACCGTTAACGCTACAAATCAACAATTTGATAACGGGGGCGCTGGATTTGATCTTTCAGGACTGAGCGATGGCAATGTCACCTTGACGGTTTATTTAACAGATGGAGCAGGAAATCAGGGGTCAAATGCCACCGATTCCGAAACAAAGGATGCTGACCTTCCTTCGGGTTATTCGGTAGCTTGGGATGATGTGCTGGTCAATGCAAACGAGGCAGCATCCACCGGTTTTACCGTTTCTGGCGCAGAGTTGGGCTCTACACTGAACTACAGTATTTCCAGTAGTGGAGATGGCAATACCGCTGTATTGACAGGCAGCACTTTGGTGAGCAATGGTATAATGCCTTTTCCAGTTGATGTAAGCAGTTTGACCGATGGTGTTTTGACCGTGACGATAACACTTACCGATGCGGCAGGCAACTCCGGTGTGATGTCCTCGGACAATAGTGCTGTGTTGGACCAAACCGCACCTAATGGTTATTCGGCAGTAATAGACCAAGATCCAATTGACGAGTCCAATCAAGGTGCAGGAAGCATCACCTTTTCCGGAGCAGAAGTTGGTGCTGAATATCAATATAGCATTGGTAGTGCTGGTGGTGGAAGCCCGGTTATAGGAACAGGTACCATTGCTTCGGCCTCATCCACCATTGCAGGTATTGATTTGTCTGATCTTGAAGACGGAGTAGTTACACTCAGCATTTACTTGACTGACCCGGCAGGAAATCAGGGGCCTACTGTAACTGATGCCAGTACAAAAGATACCAATGAGGCACCTGCTGCCAGTGGGCTTTCCATAGCCGGAGAGCCTACAGTGGAAAAAACATTGACGGCCAGCTATACCTTTAGCGATGCTGATGGAGATGCCGAAAGTGGTTCTGTTTATCAGTGGTACCGATCCGACGATAATGCAGGAACTGGTAAAACGGTTATCTCAGGGGTAAATAGCGATCAATACACCTTACAAACAGCAGATCGGGGAAAATACCTCAGCTTTGAGGTGACGCCAAATGATGGTCAAGATGCAGGCACTACAGTAGAGAGCACTTGGGAAGGCCCGGTGAAGGCAGGTCAAATAATCTCCTTTGGGGCGATAGCGTCCAAGACCTATGGAGATGCAGACTTTATCTTAGGAGATGCCCAAACAGATCAAGGTCTTCCCGTAACCTATGTGGCCGATGATCCATCTGTGGTCAGTATCAGTGGAAACCAAGCTACTGTCCTTAAAGCGGGAATGACACAAATTACTGCCACCCAAAACGGAGATGGTACCACCAACGCAGCTACTCCGGTAACCCAATCCTTAACGGTCAACACTGCGACATTGACAATCACTGCTGAGAACCAGACCAAAGGTTACGGTACCCCGGATCCTGTCTTAACGGTTGACTATGCAGGATTTGTCAATGGCGACGATGAGGAAGAATTGGGCGGGACGCTCAGTGTTTCCCGAGCGTCAGGAGAGGAAGTCGGTACCTATGCGATCACGGCATCGGGTTATACTTCTTCCAATTACACGATTGGCTATACCGATGGCAGTTTTGAAATTACACCGGCAACCTTGACGGTAGCGGTGCAAGATGCCTGGAAAGTATATGGAGCTTCAGATCCATCTTTGAGTGTTGACTATGTCGGATTTGTCAATGGCGACGATGAGGATGATTTGGGCGGGACGCTCAATGTTTCCCGTGCGCCAGGAGAGGAAGTCGGTACCTATGCGATCACGGCATCGGGTTATGCTTCTCCCAATTACACGATCAGCTATGCCGATGGCAGCTTGGAAATTACACCGGCAACCTTGACGGTAGCGGTGCAAGATGCCTGGAAAGTATATGGAGCTTCAGATCCATCTTTGAGTGTTGACTATGTCGGATTTGTCAATGGCGACGATGAGGATGATTTGGGCGGGACGCTCAATGTTTCCCGTGCGCCAGGAGAGGAAGTCGGTACCTATGCGATCACGGCATCGGGTTATGCTTCTCCCAATTACACGATCAGCTATGCCGATGGCAGCTTGGAAATTACACCGGCAACCTTGACGGTAGCGGTGCAAGACGCCTGGAAAGTATATGGTAATGTCGATCCATCTTTGAGTGTTGACTATGCCGGATTTGTCAATGGCGACGATGAGGATGATTTGGGTGGGACGCTCAGTGTTTCCCGTGCGCCAGGAGAGGAAGTTGGCACCTATGCGATCACGGCATCGGGTTATGCTTCTCCCAATTACACGATCAGCTATACCGATGGCAGCTTGGAAATTACACCGGCAACCTTGACGGTAGCGGTGCAAGATGCCTGGAAAGTATATGGAGCTTCAGATCCATCTTTGAGTGTTGACTATGTCGGATTTGTCAATGGCGACAATGAGGGTGATTTGGGCGGGACGCTCAATGTTTCCCGTGCGCCAGGAGAGGAAGTCGGTACCTATGCGATCACGGCATCGGGTTATACTTCTTCCAATTACACGATTGGCTATACCGATGGCAGTTTTGAAATTACACCGGCAACCTTGACGGTAGCGGTGCAAGATGCCTGGAAAGTATATGGAGCTTCAGATCCATCTTTGAGTGTTGACTATGTCGGATTTGTCAATGGCGACGATGAGGATGATTTGGGCGGGACGCTCAATGTTTCCCGTGCGCCAGGAGAGGAAGTCGGTACCTATGCGATCACGGCATCGGGTTATGCTTCTCCCAATTACACGATCAGCTATGCCGATGGCAGCTTGGAAATTACACCGGCAACCTTGACGGTAGCGGTGCAAGATGCCTGGAAAGTATATGGAGCTTCAGATCCATCTTTGAGTGTTGACTATGTCGGATTTGTCAATGGCGACGATGAGGATGATTTGGGCGGGACGCTCAATGTTTCCCGTGCGCCAGGAGAGGAAGTCGGTACCTATGCGATCACGGCATCGGGTTATGCTTCTCCCAATTACACGATCAGCTATGCCGATGGCAGCTTGGAAATTACACCGGCAACCTTGACGGTAGCGGTGCAAGACGCCTGGAAAGTATATGGTAATGTCGATCCATCTTTGAGTGTTGACTATGCAGGATTTGTCAATGGCGACGATAAGGAAGATTTGGGCGGGACGCTCAGTGTTTCCCGTGCGCCAGGAGAGGAAGTTGGCACCTATGCGATCACGGCATCGGGTTATGCTTCTCCCAATTACACGATCAGCTATGCCGATGGCAGCTTGGAAATTACACCGGCAACCTTGACGGTAGCGGTGCAAGATGCCTGGAAAGTATATGGAGCTTCAGATCCATCTTTGAGTGTTGACTATGTCGGATTTGTCAATGGCGACAATGAGGGTGATTTGGGCGGGACGCTCAATGTTTCCCGTGCGCCAGGAGAGGAAGTCGGTACCTATGCGATCACGGCATCGGGTTATACTTCTTCCAATTACACGATTGGCTATACCGATGGCAGTTTTGAAATTACACCGGCAACCTTGACGGTAGCGGTGCAAGATGCCTGGAAAGTATATGGAGCTTCAGATCCATCTTTGAGTGTTGACTATGTCGGATTTGTCAATGGCGACGATGAGGATGATTTGGGCGGGACGCTCAATGTTTCCCGTGCGCCAGGAGAGGAAGTTGGCACCTATGCGATCACTGCATCGGGTTATGCTTCTCCCAATTACACGATCAGCTATGCCGATGGCAGCTTGGAAATTACACCGGCAACCTTGACGGTAGCGGTGCAAGACGCCTGGAAAGTATATGGTAATGTCGATCCATCTTTGAGTGTTGACTATGTCGGATTTGTCAATGGCGACAATGAGGGTGATTTGGGCGGGACGCTCAGTGTTTCCCGTGCGCCAGGAGAGGAAGTTGGCACCTATGCGATCACGGCATCGGGTTATACTTCTCCCAATTACACGATTGGCTATACCGAAGGCAGTTTTGAAATTACACCGGCAAGCTTAACGGTGAGGGCAAATGATCATGTCAGGATCTTTGGTGTCAATGATCCAAACCTCACCTACCGGGCAACGGGATTTGTCAATGGGGACGGGTATGAAGTCTTTACCGGGAAATTGGATCGTTCATCTGGAGAAGCCGTGGGGACCTATGCCATCGGCAGGGGAAGCCTAACAGCAGGGAAGAATTATCTGTTGCAGTTTGAGGGAGCCACCTTGACCATCGAGTCCATTGAGGTAGTGGCATTTTATGAGCAACCGGTGGTGGAAGTAGATTGGGGGACCTTACCGGATCAAATCCCGCTTTCCGGGGAAGTGCTGGTGAGAACGCGTCATGATGAAATAATCAATTTACCGGTCGTTTGGGACAGGACTTCCATTGCCCCAAGGAGCAGGGGAAGCTATACAGTGGAAGGAAACATTACCCTTCCGGAAGGGGTAACCAATACCGCTTCTGGCCCCTACCAGGAGGTGATCGTCTTGCCTAAGCCTGCTCCTGAAGATATAGTCTTGGACAATGATAGCTTTACTGCCGAAGTAGGTCGGAGCCAAATAGCCGTAGGTGCGCTTACGGTCATCGATCCAGTGGATGACCAGCATTCACTGGCCCTAGTGGGGGATGCCATGGACAACGCGTATTTCGACTTGTCAGGAACGACCCTGTTCTGGAGCAGCATGGAAGCATTACCGGGCAAAAAGGCTTTTGAGGTACTTTTAGAAGCGGCCGATGCAGATGGGAACAAGTTTGAAAAGTCATTTGTGATTAACCGCCTCAGGGTGCCGTTCGAAGAGGTAATGATCTATAACACCTTTACGCCAAACCAAGATGGCGCCAATGATACCTGGGGAGTAGAGGAACTAAAATTCTACACAGGGGTGAGGATCATGGTCTTTGAGCGAAGCGGTAACAGGCTGTTCTATTCCGAAGATCCTGAAGAGCGCTGGGATGGTCAATTCAATGGAAAGGAAATGGCAGCAGGATCTTATTTCTGGGTGATAGAAGTGGGCGAGACCGGCGAAGTGAGAAGAGGAACCTTAAACTTATTGAGGAGATGAAAGGAATCGGCAAACGTATCGATCAGCAAGGACAAAGCAGTGTACTAACCAATAACCAGTTTATCAAAATGAACAAAATAGCCATTTCAATACTGTTTTTAATGTTGGTAGGTTCATCGGTGGTTATGGGCCAGTCCAGAAAGTACATCAGCCAGTTCAACTTTTTCCAGAGTTATTATAACCCCGGTCTGACAGGGTATGAGGGCAGTACCCTTCGTGGGTTTGTAAGAAACCAATGGAGTGGATTTGAAGGGGCGCCCAAGACCATGTTTTTTAGTGGGGAGTTGGACTTTGCCGAGATGAAGGGAAGTGAGGATCCTGCTCTGATGGGAAAAAATGCCGTTGGGCTGAACCTGTTGTTTGATCAATATGGAGCGTTTGATGAGACAGGTCTTGTGGTGTCCTATGCCAGTAGGGTGAGGTTGACGGCCAAACACAACCTAAGGCTTGGAGCTGGGGTAAGTTATACCAACGTAAGATTGGACGGTACGGCCATGACCGTGGAGGAGCAGGCTGATGATGTCCTAAGCAACTATATTGGAGGCTTCTCGGACATGCAAATTGTTGATGTTAACCTGGGACTGGCTTTGACCCATGCCAATTATTACCTTTCCTATGCCATGCACCAGGTGAATGGCGGGAAGATTTCCAGCGGGGATGATTTTATGGAGGGCAGGCCGATCAATTATATTGTGCAGGCAGGGTACCGGGAAGCCCTGGGCAACAACATGGCCATAAGCTCGAACTTCTTTTTCAGGTCCCAGAAAAATTTACCTGATAATGTGGAATTCAACGTCAAGGCCTTGTTTATGGACAGGTTCTGGATAGGAGGCGGGCACCGGATCGATTACGCCAATAACCTCCAGGCAGGATTGATCTTTGATAAATTTAAACTGGGCTATGTGTATGAATTCCCGACCAACGGGAGTTACCTGTTACCAGGCACTACCCAGGAATTTATGGTGGTCTTTAACCTGTTCCGGAAAAATGAGCGAAGACAGCCAGATGAGGTGTTGATATGGTAACTAAAAGCGTTCTGCCCACACCTGATGGAGGTGGTTTTAACTCGATTCAATAAGACGGGGTTTTCGGATTATATGAAAGGTTTTTTGAATTGATCCTTGCCGATTAAGCTAAATTTTTGCTAACCATTAAACAATATAGCCATGTATACATTAAAAAACTCAAAGCCTGTATCAGGCTGGAAGGGTGGCTTTCTAAAAGAACACCCGCAATGCGCTTATCCCGATCCCGATTTGAGCGCATTGCCCATGTTGGATAATCTTGCCAATATCAACTTGCTGCAAAGGCAGATGCCGGTAAAATGGCCGGAATTCAGTTGGAAAACCGTGCCGGGCGGGGAAGAGTCCACCCGGTGTTTCCAGATGTTTGCTCCCTATATCTCAAGATTGGGCTATACCGATACGGGCAGGGTATATTCGATTATTTGCCCTCAGCAGGGAGTATGGATTTTTGATAAAATATGCCTTAATGTGGAAGTGACCGTTACAGGACAGCGGGGATGGGTAGACGAAAAGCCCGATGCTCCAGTGAAAGGGCCACTGTTGGCCGCCGACATGACGGTGGAAGGAAAGATATGGTTTAGTCCAAAGCAGGGGATTTTTGGGCAATTGATGTGGGCGATTTTGGAAAAAAGCCATCACCCGTTTCCATTGGACAAGGCCCATGCGATCAAAGTGCAAACGCATTGCCCGGGAAAGCCACACCAACCTGTTTTTCCCTTGCGAGTGGGGGAATCAACTACCTTTAAAAGTCCGGATTTTAGCCGCCATAGTGAAATGGCATGGGCAGTAGGTCATCTGGATGTTGAAATTGGTGAGATAACCAAAACCAATGATCCGAAAGTGGATGAATTCAATGAACTGGTCATGAAAGCGTTCAATATAGCATCGGGAAATATGCTGGCTCCGGGGAATACCCTGTCCTGGAATGTCTGGTTCGAAGCACCGGAATTGGTCAACCAACACGAGTGGAGGACCCATGCCGAGCGTTGGAGAAAGTCAATTGACGAACACCATGGCGCCCCGGATGGACCAGGATCCAAAGCGCGATATTATAACGGGGATGAATTCAATCCACTCGAAAATGCCCTTGAGGAGGCGGTTGAAGACGTGTTTGATTTCCTTAAAATACACTTTAAAGAGCTGATCGAATTCCTTAAAAAATGGTTTGATAAGGATTGAAAACAACTGAAAATCGGCATAGGAGTGTTGATTTAGATTTTTTGGTTCTATATGGAATACTTTGGGTAAATTATCCACGGGACTGTCCCACTTGTGCGGATAGATCAGGGGAATAGTTTTGTTCCTACGGCACAAAGCCCCCCTGGAGGCAACCTGATTTTACCAGGCTTAAATGCCCAGCGGCATTGGCCAGGGCCCCCCTTCTCACTATTTTAGCCAACAGAAGTGTCAGCAGGGATGCTCCGTTAGGAGCATTAGCTTGGTACCAGAAATTGGATACAGCATCCTAACAGTGCCGTAGGTACTGACCATGGGCAAGGAAAATATATATCATTATCGACTGCATCAGGAGCATGGGCACCCAAATTCATCCGTCCACGCGATGCTTCGATCTCCATAGCCCGCTAGCGCTCAGTTTGCCCATAGTAAATCATATGGAACCGATTTTTTTTGGGAAGCAGCTTTCACCTTAATAGAAGGTGAAAGCTGCCCCGGCTTAGGGACACGGAATGTCCTGTTTACTTTTTAGTTTGGAGAATGAATTGATTGGGTTTGATCCCACAAGCCAATCATTGTGTTATGTTACACTGTTAAAAAAGGTTAAATTTTTGCATTGGATTTTCCCAATTGATAAAATTGGGGTTGCAATTCTTAGGGTTGTCTAGGGATAAATTGGAATAGGCGTCTTTATTAATCTATTAATAACTTTCACTTATTTAAATTATGTCAGTAGATAGTTTTAACAATGGAAAGCCCCATGCGGGCACTAATCACCTTTTCATTATTTTATTGATCTTATTGTTTTCCCTGTGGACAGTTACAGGGATGGCGCAAGGTACGGGAAACAGTTCTTCTTTTACCGCCCGGTTGATCAATATAAAAGCTCCGGTAAGCGAGACCTTCCGCTATCAGGCCACATTAAAAAACAGTTCACCGGAAGACATCCGATATGCCTTGGATGCTAAGGCTCCTGAGGGCTGGCGGATAAAATTCAAGGTCAGTGGCAAGCAGGTCACTTCCCTTCAGATGGAATCCGGGAAATCAGAGAGCATCAATATTGAAGTACACCCTGCCTATGGTGCCAAACCGGCCAAATATGATGTGCCGATATATGCGATGGGTAAGGATACCTTGTCCCTGGGGTTGGAGGCCGTGGTGGAGGGAGCTTATGAATTGGAGCTCACTACGCCTACTGGTAAGCTGAGCGGGGAAGTGACCGAAGGCAACAGTAAGCAAGTGAACCTAAAAGTAACCAATACAGGTTCCTTAGCCCTCAGTGATATTTCCATGTCTTCAAAAACACCGCCCAAATGGGAAGCAACGTTTTCACCTTCGACCATTGAACGGCTAGATCCGGGGAAATCAACCGATGTGGTGGCTACTGTTACCGTCCCGGAGAAAACCTTGCCCGGTGATTATGTGAATAGGTTCACGGCCAAAACCTCCGAAACCAACAGTGAGGCAGCTTACCGCATGACAGTCACCACTTCCCTGCTTTCTGGATGGATTGGTGTTTTGGTTATTCTGATTGCCGTTGGCCTGGTCTATTTACTCATTCGTAAATTTGGAAGAAGATAAGGTCGGTTATGGATAATCCAATCATTAAACTGAACAGGCTGACCAAATACTACGGCTCCTTTAAGGCAGTAGGTGGCTTGGACCTGGAAATCAACAAAGGCGAAATCTTTGGATTGCTGGGGCCGAACGGAGCAGGGAAAACCACTACTATCCTGATGATGATGGGACTGACCGAGCCCTCCTCTGGATCGGCCGAAGTATGTGGTTTCGATGCCACTACCAATCCAATCGCGGTAAAAAGACAGGTAGGCTACATGCCCGACAGTGTTGGGTTTTATGATAATATGACAGCGTTGGAAAACCTGATGTACATGGGGTCGCTTAACGGCATTCCCCATGGGGAGGTAAGGAACCGTGCCTTGGCCACGATGGAGACCGTCGGCCTGACCGGGGATACGGTCCATAAAAAGACGGCAGCCTATTCCCGGGGCATGAAACAGCGGCTGGGATTAGCAGAGGTGTTGATCAAGGAGCCCCAGGTCGTGGTGCTTGACGAGCCTACATTGGGGATAGATCCCAGTGGTGTAAAAGAGTTCCTCTCCTTGATTTCATCGCTGAGCAAAGAACGTGGCCTTACCGTGTTGCTGTCCAGTCACCATCTTCATCAGGTACAGCAGGTGTGCGACCGCGTAGGGATTTTTGTTAAGGGTGAGCTTTTGGGACAAGGAAGTATCCATGCGCTATCCAGAAAGCTCTTTGCCCAAAATGCTCCTACCGTAAAGATAAAGCTGGCAGATCGCTTGGAAATACCTTGGAAAGACCAAGATGAAATGCTGGGCCTTGCCCATGTGGAGGAAGTGTCCGTTCGGGGGGACTTGTTGGAAATAGCAAGTTCTGCGGATGTGACCCCGGAAATCGTCCGTTTTCTGGTGCATAAAGGCTATGGGATCACCGGTGTCCAAAACAGGGAATATGGCCTGGAGGATATTTACCAAACGTATTTTGATAACCAAAAAATTGAGTATAACCTACCATGAATACCATCATGTCATCATTGGAAAATCCCCACGTCCAGAACCAGGAGCGCTGGCCAAGCCCGTTTTGGACTATGGTGGGGAAAGAAATAGCAGACCATCTCCGCAGCTGGCGGTTTATCGTACTTTTGGTATTGATCGTACTGACTTATTGGGGGACCACAGCAGTGGCCATGGCCAATCTCAGGGAAGTGGTCTCCAAAGCAAAGGACAGTGATCAGCTGTTCCTTTATCTGAAACTGCTTACCACCACAGAAGGGACCCTTCCTCCTTTTCATGTGTTTCTGAATTTTCTGGGACCTTTGCTGGGGATTGGGTTGGGATTTGATGCCATTAACTCCGAGCAGCAAAATGGAACCTTGACCAGGGTGATGGCCCAGCCTGTTTATCGGGATAATTTACTGCTTTCAAAATTCACCAGTTCACTGCTTTTGGTGGGCGTATTGCTGTTGAGCCTTACGCTACTGATGATAGGAGGGGGGATGATATTGACAGGTGTGTTCATAGAAGTTGGGGAAGTGCTAAGGATTTTTGGGTTTGCGCTGTTGTGCACGGTGTACGTCGGGTTTTGGTTGGCATTGGCCATTTTGCTGTCCATCCTTTTTCGGCAGCCATCCACCTCAGCGCTGACAGCCATTGGAATATGGCTCTTCTTTACCGTTTTTTATAGGATTGTCATCGAACTCGCTGTCGGAGCTTTTGCACCGGATGTCAAGGAACTGTCCCAATCGGATGCCATTCGCTATAATGGTATGATCATGTCCTTGCTCAGGCTGGCACCGAGTCAGTTGTTTACCGATGCCACCACGACCTTACTGATGCCCTCGGTCCGAAGTCTCGGCCCGGTGACCATGGAGCAGATGGCAGGTGCCGTTCCGTCTCCACTTTCCCTCAAGGACAGCTTGATGGTCGTTTGGCCACAAGTCAGTGGCTTGGTAGCGGCTACAGTGCTGTGTTTTGCATTGGGCTATTACCTGTTTATGAGAAGGGAAGTGAGAAGTTGATGATCAATAAGGGGAAGGGGGAGGATTACTTTTTCTACCAACTATCATATGTCACCGAGTTTGTTGTTTGAAGAATGGCGATCATTTCACCGTGAAATGATCGCCATTTTAATTGTTTCTTGCCTGGGGATATCCTGAAATTTTGAGCAGGCTGCCATAAGCCAAGGGATAGTTTAGAAAAATAATGAAAAGCTTAGTGAAAATTATGCGTAAAGTGCGAAGGATTAAAATATTTTTTCTAGATTGATGTCTTAACGATTTGTTAACCGAAAATTTCAAGGTTCTAAAGGCATCCACGATATCTTTGTCCAAAGCGATTAAAAAAATGGACGATAACAAGGCTATTACGTTAATGAAAAACAACGATCCGTCAGGGTTGCAATACCTGTTTGACAAGTATTACGCATCCCTGTGTGATTTTGCCTTCCTTTATCTCCGTTCTTCCGACGCCGCAGAGGACTTGGTTTCTGATTTTTTTATCAAGTTTTGGAAACAGCAGGAGAAGATATCCATAGAGCGTTCTGTGCGAGCATTTATGTTCAAATCCGTCAAAAATGCTTCGCTGAATTCACTTAGGGGCAAAAACAGGGAATTGCTCCATTTTGAGGAATGCAATGAAGTGTTGGTAAGCACCGACCTTTCTCCCCAGGAGCAAATTGAATTCAAGGAATTCCAGGACGAGCTGGAAAGCTTTACCCAATCACTGCCCGACCGGAGAAAGTTGATCCTGACCTTAAAGATCAGGGCGGGGTTGAGTAACCAGGAAATTGCCACTGCGCTCATGATTGCCGAAAGTACGGTAAAAAACCAGCTAAGTGTGGCCATGAGCAGCCTCCGGGACAAATTTAAGATCAAACAATAAATTATTTTTTATTTTTTTGCCTTCGGGATAGTCCTCAAGCTTTAAAAATGTGTCCTATTTATGAACCGTTGGACATATGGACTTTGAACTCCTTACCTATATTGAAAAATACCTGCTGGAAGAACTCGATGCCCAGGAGACGGCACTGTTTGAAAAGCGTTTGGAAGAGGATGTTGAATTTGCCAAGGCTTATCACCATTACCTTGAACAGCTCCAGGCAGAGCTCCCATCCGAAAGGAAGGGGATGCACGTAGACGATGCCTGGGCCAGCATGGAGCAGCAGCTCATTGCAGGTGCAGGGGAGGTGGCGATTTCCGATAGCCAACCTACCTTCCGGAAATGGGCAGCGGCCATCAGTGTTTTCCTGGTCATGGGGGCCATGGCCTATTGGCTGGGCCAGTCTACACATCCTGCCAGGCCGGAGATGTTGGTCAAGACTACCGCTTATGGGCAAAAGTCCACCATTACCCTTTCTGATGGTAGTACTGTCCGGTTAAATTCCGGCAGTAAACTGACCTATCCAAAGGAATTTGGGGACAGCAGCAGGTTGGTGGTGTTGGAAGGAGAGGCCTTTTTTGACGTGGTCCCTGATGCGGACAGGCCCTTTTTGATCCGTTCCGGTGAGCTAACCACAAAGGTATTGGGGACTTCCTTTAATATCCATGCCTTTCCCGAGGATGATATCCAGCAAGTGGCCGTACGGACCGGTACGGTGCAGGTTTACGTTGCCGATGGCGATTTGGAGGCCATTACCTTGGCGCCGGGAAAGGTGGCCCATTTTGTTAAGGAAACCGGGAATTGGAAAATTGAAACCGTGGACCCAGAGCATATCGCCTATTGGGCCAGGGGATACCTTTATTTTGACAATGAACCCCTAGCTGAAGTGCTAAAGGAGTTGGGCAGGTGGTACGGGGTAGTCATAGAAGTGGAGGATCCTGCTGTGCTGAATTGCCGGATTACGCTCAAACAGCGGGATGAAAACTTAAAAAACATACTCAACATCATAAAATTCGCTACCCATGTAAACTATCAATTTAAATCCAATAAGGTCATCATCCAGGGCAGCGCCTGTTAAAAAAAACAGGCAAGAGTGGTGGAGCACTCTTGCCAAGGTTTTGGGCATACCCTGCCAGGCATCATGCTTGGCGGACAGCTACCCCTTTGTCTAAATTTTCACTTAAACATCACAAAACTATGCATTTGCCTTTACTAATAAAAGTAAAACATTGGCTTATGAGGCTATTTTACAGCGTTTTTATTTCCTGCCTGCTCTGTACATCCCTGATGGCGGGCTCGGTCAAGGGACAGGACCTTGGGGCTACCAGGGTTTCGGTTCAGTCCCAATACAGCAACCTGAAGCAGGTCATTGCCGCTATAGAAAGCCAGACCAACTTTCTGTTTACCTATAAAGGGGATATTCATCCAAAAAAGATCGAGGTTTCCCTGCCCTCTGGGGAGGCGACTTTACGGGAAATCCTTGAGGTCATATCCCAGGAAACCGATCTGGGCTTTATGCAGGTCAATAGCATGATTGCCATCAAAGACAAGGAAAGTCTGGGCGTCCGAAAGGAAGAGAAGCAGTCCCAACTATACGAAGGAACCGTTTATGACGGCAAAACCAACGAGACCTTGCCGGGGGCGACAGTCTTGATCAAGGGGACCTCCAAAGGTACCGTGACCGACATCAATGGACATTTTTCCCTTGAGGCCGAAGAAGGACAAATACTAAAGGTGAGCTCTTTGGGATATAAGTCCAAAGAGGTGTTATTGAAAAACAATGTGCAACTGAACATTTACCTTGGTGAAGATACCAAAGCACTGGAGGAAGTGGTAGTTGTCGGGTTTGGTGAGCAAAAGAAGGTCAACATGACCGGAGCTGTGGAAATGGTGACCAGCGAAGATTTGGAAAACCGCCCCACTACCAATACCTCTAATCTCCTCCAAGGGATGATGCCCGGACTGGTAGTGACCAATTATACGGCCATGCCCGGCCAGGATAACGGTTCAGTGCGCATCAGGGGAATCAGCAGTATCAATTCTTCCAATCCCTTGGTGATTATCGATGGGATTGAGGGAAATATGAACATCCTGAACCCGGATGATATCGAATCGGTCTCCGTCCTGAAGGATGCCGCATCCGCTGCGGTGTACGGTTCCAGGGGCGCCAATGGCGTCATCCTTATCACTACCAAGTCTGGACAGCTGAAATCAGCACCACAAATCAATATCAATTCCTACTACGGTATCCAAAAGCCGTTCCGTATGCCAAAAATGCTGGGCAGTGTCCAATACATGGAGCTGCAAAACGAGGCCATGCGCAATGTGGGGCAATCCGAAACCTACTCGGAAGAGGATATCCAGAAAGTGATCGATGGCAGTGATCCCAATTTTTCGGCCAACACGGATTGGATCGATGCGATTTATAAGAATTCAGCCCCGCAGTACCAGGCAAACGTGTCGATTTCAGGTGGCGGCGAAAACCTGGGCTATCTGATGTCCTACGGCCACCTGGACCAGGAAGGTGTGGTCGTAGGGGACGCTTATGCCTCCCAGCGGGACAATGTGAGGTTAAAACTGAACACCACCCTGCTGGATAAACTGGACATCAATGCCAATGTAGGCTATATTGACAGGATTTACCATTCTCCCCAATGGTCCACGACCGGCACCGGCGGCGTGATCCGTGGAGCCATGAACATCTCTCCATTGGTTCCTGTGCGCTATACCAATGGCGAATGGGGATACGGTGGCGGTGCCAATAACCCCGTGGCCATTGCCACCGACGGGGGAAGCAATATATTCTCCTCCCAGGAGTTTACCGGTAACTTTACCGGAGAGATCGACCTGCTAAAAAACCTTAGCATAAAAGGCCAGTACGGCCTGGTCATGAGCAATTCCAGACGCGAGACCTTAGTCAGGAAAGTGGAGCACCGGCATCCGGATACCGGGGAAGTCCTGTGGTTCAATGTGGAGGAAAATTCCCTGTCCATTCGCGATTATGTCAACCGCTACCAAAACCTTCTTGCGCAGATGGATTACCACAAGTCCTGGGGTGACCACCACTTCACGGGATTAATGGCCTTTCAGCAAGAGTGGGAGCGCTATGAGTCCTTTGCCGGTAGCCGCAAGAACTTCCTGACCGAGGACGTTCCTGCACTTGATCTGGGGACCAATCCGATCCAGAACAGTAGTGGTGACGGCTATCAATGGGCCCTGAGATCCGGCATCGCCAGGCTCAACTACGATTTCAAAGGGAAATACCTTTTGGAGCTGAATGGACGTTATGATGGTTCTTCCAGGCTGTCGAAGGAAAACCGGTACAAGTTTTTCCCCTCCTTTTCTGCCGGTTGGCGGTTTACCGATGAAGGATTCCTTTCCGGGTTGAAAAAGGTACTCTATGATGGAAAGGCCAGGGTATCCTACGGTGGATTGGGCAACCAATACCTGAGCAATATGACTGGTTATGCCGAATACTATGCTTACCTTCCCGTGCTGACCGATGTAGGGTCCATGCCCATTGGCAACCAGCGGACCAATGGTTTTGCCCAGACCGTTTCGGCAGGGACCAACCTTTCCTGGGAAACCGTCCAAATGCTCAACATAGGCCTAGACCTATACTTTTTTGAGGGCCGGCTGTCTTTTGTAGGGGACTGGTTTAACAAACAGACCAAGAACATCCTGCTGCAAGTACCCCAGCCCGATGTGCTCGGTATCTCACCCAGTGATGTCAATGCAGGGTCCATTGAAAATAAGGGTTGGGAGGCCAGCCTGAACTGGAAAGACCAGATCAAGGATTTTAACTATGGCCTTACCTTCCAGATTTCCGATGTGAAGAACAAAGTGCTCGACATGGGGGATACCCCACCGGCCTATGGAACCAATGTAAACCTGGTAGGCTACCCCAGTGGATCCTATTATGGATTAGTGGCCACACGACTGGCCCAAGAAAGTGATTTTGAAATGGTGGAGGGCGAATTGGTGCCGACCATTCCCGTATTTGATAGCGAGCGGAGCAAGTTTGCACCCGGAGACCTGGTCTATGAGGACATTAACGGAGATGGTAAGGTAACCATGGAAGATGACCGAAAGGTGCTGGGCAATCCCTTTCCACGGTATACCTATTCCATCCGTGCCAACATGGCCTGGAAGGGTTTTGATCTCTCTGTCTTTGTCCAGGGAGTGGGCAAGGCTGTGGGCTATCTCTATGACAATGCCCGTCATGCTTTTAAGAGTTACTCCATGTATCCCCAGGAAATCCACTTGGACCGTTGGACACCGGAAAATATCGATGCTTCCTATCCAAGGTTGATCTTTGGAGAGACCTATAACACCCGGGTGTCTTCTTATTGGCTGGAGGATGCATCCTATGTCAGGTTAAAAAACCTTCAGATCGGCTATACCCTGCCTGCCCGATTGCTCGAAAAGATCAGGGTAAACAAGCTCCGCGTGTACTTTTCCGGAGACAATCTCTTGACCAAGACCGACTTTTATTATGCCTACGATCCGGAGTCGCCCCTTTCGGCCGGAGGGTATTACCCGCAGGTAAAAACCTTTGTGTTTGGTGTAAATATCGGGCTTAAATAATGTTCAACATGATGCTAACGAAAATGAAAAACTTACGATATATCTTCTCGCTGCTATCCTTGGTGCTTTTCCTGCCGAGCTGTAATGATGCATTTTTGGACAGGGAGCCGCTGGATGCCATTTCTGATGTGAACTTCTGGCAGAACTCCGAGCAATTGCTGTTGGCCGTAAACGGGGCTTATGCCTACCTGAAGGCCAAAAATACCGTGGATATGGAAAACCTCGGCGACAATACCGTCTGGCCGACCTCTACGTCCTACCGGCTTATTTCCAGTGGAAATTACAATAATGATCTGGGGACACTCAATACCGAGTGGGTCAATGCCTACGAGGGCATCCGGCGGTGCAACCACTTTTTGGAAAATTACCAAAAGGCCGAGATGTCTGATGAGGCACTAAAAAGCAGGTATGCTGCAGAAGTACGGTTTGTCCGCGCTTACCTGTACAGTTACCTGACTTTTTTGTACGGCGATGTCCCGCACGTAACCAAGGCACTTAATGTGGGGGATCCTGAGCTCTATGGTCCCAGGGATGACAGGGATGAAATTGTGGCATGGATACTGGATGAATTGACCGCGTTGGCAGATGACCTTCCCGTTTCCTACCCCAATTCAGATTTTGGTAGGATTACCAAGGGGGCGGCCTTGGGATGGAAATCCCGAGTTGCACTCTTTTACGGGCAATATGAGGTGGCTGAACAGGCAGCCAAATTGGTCATGGATCTCGGTCACTATGCCCTATATCCGGATTATTACGAGCTGTTTACCTCAGAAGCGGATGCCTCTAAAAATCCTGGGAACAAAGAGACCATGCTGTCCCGGATCCATACCACCGACGTGAGCATGCACAACCTGAGCCGTGAAATTCAGGTGCCTGACCAATCTGCACGTTGGAATCCTACCAAGTCCCTGGTGGATGCCTACCTCTGTGCAGATGGACGGCCGATTGACGATTCGCCGCTTTACGATGAATCTTCTTACGCGGCCCTTTTCGAGGACAGGGATCCCAGGATGAAAATGACCATTCTCAGTCCCGGCAGCCCATGGGGAGGCCGTGAAGATGGAAATGAAGCCAATACGGACAATTCTACCTATACCGCTCCGAAATTTAACCAAAACCGGCAGGGATCCGTAACGGCTACCGGGTATTATTTCTCCAAGTACTGTGACCTGGATGCCGTGCCTACCTATAACCGGGATGAAAACGACATCATTATCATGCGTTATGCTGAAGTCCTGCTCAACTATGCCGAGGCGAGGCTTGAACAGGGTACGCTTACGCAGGCAGACCTTGATATGACCATTAACCTGCTGCGAGAGCGTGTGGGCATGCATCCCATGGACATCAATGAACTAAGTGCCTGGGGCATGGACCTCAGGGAAGAAATACGCAGGGAGCGAAGAGTGGAACTGGTGCTGGAAGGCCAGCGGTATTTCGATATCCTACGATGGAAAAGAGGTGACCTGCTGGCACAGGATGTCAAGGGCATGAAAAAGGAGTTTATCCTCCGGCAACAGGATGTGGAGAGCGTTCCTGCCGATGAGGAAGGCTATATTGTCTTTCTGACCGGTAATACCTTCCAGCAGGATAAGCACTATCTCTGGCCCGTGCCCTTGAAGCAGCGTGATCTCAACCCTAACCTGGATCAAAATCCCAATTGGTAATAGCCTGCGTCCGGCCGTGGTCATCATGGCCGGACGCTTTATCTAACCCCGTTTAACCATGAAAACACTTTATTTCTGTTGGATAGCCCTGATCGGATTTTCCGCATGTGCTTCCACCGAAACATTTTCCCCGGCCCCTGATCCCGTGACGGAAAAACCAGCCGGCCAAGGTCGTTCCATTGAGATACTTTGCTATAATATCCACCATTGCAATCCCCCTTCCCGGCCTGGGGTGATCGACCTGGAGTCAGTGGCCAGGGTCATTCGGGACAGTGGAGCGGAGATCGTGGGCCTTCAGGAAGTGGATGTCTACACCGAGCGATCGGGAAAGTCCCTTCATATGGCCAAGGAACTGGCAGAAATGACCGGAATGGATTATTACTATTTCTCCAAGGGCATTGATTACCAGGGAGGGGAGTATGGTACGGCCATCCTTTCCAAATATCCCTTGTCCGATACCACTACCTTGCTGCTGCCTGCAGAAGAGGGAACAGAACAACGCACCCTGTCGGTGGCCACCGTTACCTTGGATGAGGACACCAAAATTAGGTTTGCCAATACTCATCTGGACTATACCAGCGCTTCCAATGCGCTTTCCCAGGCAAAGAAAATCATCAGTTATTTCCAGGATAAAACATTGCCAGCCATTATGGTGGGGGATTTTAATTCTGTGCCGAACAGTGGCCCAATTCTACACTTGGACGGGTATTTTTCCCGAACCTGCAGAAATGATTGTGCCCCTACGTCTCCTGCCGATAATCCAAGAAAGGTCATTGACTTTATCATGTATAAGGGTAAGGACGATTTTAATGTGGGCCTCCATCAGGTCATCCAGGAGCCCTATGCATCGGACCATTTACCGGTTAAGGCTACTTTGGTATTGAAAGAATAAGGACTAAACGGTTTCTGCTCCATAACTGGAGGTGTTATTTCCATCCTTCTTAGTCAGTGGATAGGGCAAAGAAAGCTGGTGCACTGTGACCATTAAGGGAAAGACTACCTGATAGAGGTGGTCTTTTTTTATGCTTTTACTGAATTGAAGAAAGATAGACTTTCTGCACCGTTATTTCGATAGGGTAACTTCATCGATCACATTTTCCTCAGCGTCAATGGCAGAATAGGTCAGGGTCTTGCCATCGATTTTTATGACCTGGTAAAATTGGCCTTCCGATTTTCTGGTCGCCGCGTAATCTTCTTCTCCGATTTCCTTGGGGCCGCTGGGGATGCCAATGGAAATAATATAAGAAGTGCCTTGGCTATGGTGGTCCACAACTTTTCCGTCGTACATGGGATTTGAACGCATGTAATAATGGATGTGACCGGAAAATACCATGTCCACATGGTATTTGTCAAACAGAGGAATCCACTCCTTTTGGATATTGGTATACGGTTCTTCCCAATTGTAGGGAGGGAAATGGAACATGGCAAACTTCCAGGTAGCATTTGATGATTTGAGTTGTTGTTCGATCCATTCGGTCTGCAGTTCATCCCTGGACGTAGCATCGATCATCAGGAATAGAGCATTCTTATAATCGAAGGAATAGGTATGTTCTTGCGGGATGTTACTGGGGCCATTGTCAGGATAGCTGAAAAGGTCCCGGTACATGTGTGCTCCCAGGCCCATACGGTTGTCATGGTTTCCAAGGACATTCATAAAAGGTTTTTGGGAAATAATCCTTTCGGAGTAGGCAAAGAGCTCATCCCATTGGTCCCTGTGCAGTCCGTCGCTTACCAGGTCACCTGCCACTGCATGGAATGCGGCATCGGGATGGCTGCGAAAGGCCTGGTTGGCAATAGTGCCCCAGTCTGGCGAATAGTGGGCATCCCCATACCAAATGAAAGAAAAGCTATCGTCGTCCGAAGGGGTGCCGAAATGCTGTTCTTCCGGCCATTGCGCTTGGGTGTTCAGCTTGTATTCATAGGTTGTTCCAGGGTTCAGGTCCCTGATCTTTGCCGTAAAGCGATGGGTATGGCGGTCGTTGGCCAATCTAAGGTCCTCCATTTGTGATTTCTGAGCAGGTACCTTTAGGGAGTCCGGACTACCAATTGGTCGATAGAACACGCTACCCTGTTGCACGGAGGTGGCCGTTCTCCACTGGATGTCCACTGAGGTGGCAGGGTCATCACTCCAGGTCAACATGACCTGATCTGCTTTTTGTGAAGAGGGGAATTTAGTGATACGGAAAGCATCGACGAGATGGGATTCAGTACCACGGCCCCGGACGGTGGTCAGTAGCTGCTGGCCTTTTAGTTTTTCAGGGACATCAAAGAGCACCAGTTCATCCCAGTCATGATAGGTAAAGGCTCCATTGTCCATGGTGCCAATGAACTGGTTTTCTGGATATATATTGCTGATCTGTAATGTTTCGTTCGGGAATTGAGGGGTGACACAAACAAAATAATGGTACTTGTAATTTTCCAGGCCATTGATGCCCAGCCCGACAGATCCACGGTCAAATTGCTTTTGCCACACCTCATAATCGGTCATTTCGTTACTCACCTCCATGGAGGTTTTTTCAAATCCATTTTCTTCCAGCCAAAAGGGGAGGTGTCTTTGTTTTTTGCTCCTCATGACCGAAACGGTTACCGGTACATTGACCTCAAAGGACCAGTGCCTGGTCGCGAGAATTTTCTTTTCGGAAACTGTAAACATGTCCATCGCCCCCTCATAGGTTAGTTCGTTGTGGGTTTCGGCCGTTCCGGTAGCATATAGCTCAGTGACTTTTTCCGAGATCAACGCCTTTGCAGTCAGGGATGCAACTTCCTTTGGTTTGGAACAGGAGACGGACAAGAGTACAAGGGACAGTAATAGGTGACATAAGTTAGGTTGCATGGATATCATGATAGAAGTTGTTAATAGCTTATTGGTGATTTTAATTAATAACTGTTCAAACCTCAATATGGGCCAGTGATCCATGTTGTTTAATGGGGTGCACACCATGATTTATCAGGTAAAGTATTGGATAAGAGTGATCTACTCCTGGAAGAGAAAGGAGCGTGTGGAACAGGACTTGAGCCCGGGGATGATGTATTAGGAATCGTAATAGCCTGTCCTCCCGAAATTCTTCAGCCTGTCCCAAGGGATTTCGGGAGGACAGGCTGAAGAATGTCAGGTAGAGCTAAAAACTAACGCATAGCAGCTGATGTTGAAGCAATTTCAGGTTGCAACACTTGTGCGCGGCGGCGTAGATAGGCTAATGCTTTAAAATTCAGCTACTGACTAAGCAGCCCATAGGTAGAGCCAACGGTGTCCAATGACCTCAAAAAGAGGATAGTTGGGGACGTTAAGACGGATCAATCGAAATTATATGTAGGTAACCTCTGAGCTCTATAAAACCATTTTGTCTTTTTTGGCCTGATCTTTAGGTTCTGAGTATTTTATGAAATAATGGTTATAATTTTTTAATAGACTCTCTGATTTTTATTTGGGGCTTGAGCAGCATTTTCTGCGATTCAAGTGGGGTTTTGTTGATCAGGGCAAAAAGGAAACGAGTGGACAACCTTGCGATATCGCTCTCCGGCTGGGCTACGCTGGTTATTGGTGTGGCCAGAAAATCTAAAAAAGGGTGATCATCAAAGGATATAAGCGACACATCCTCTGGGATTTTTAGGTTATCTTCTTTAAGGGCTTTTAAGCAGCCAAGAGCAATAGTATTGCTAAATGCAAAGATCGCCGAAGGAGTACTTGTATTTTGAAGGGCCAATTTTGTCTCCAGATAGCCGTTCTGAACGCTAAAACTATCGCCCTTTAAATTTATCTCGTCAATACCGGCATCTTTTAGTGCAGCGGCAAATCCTTGGGCCCTTTGCTGGTTAGGTACCGAATACAGCTCACCCTGGATTCCAAGGATGTTCTTGTGTCCGGAATTTATCAGTAAATTGGTGGCTTCATAGGCTCCGTAATAATTGTCGGTGGATACGTAGGGCAAATCCAGCTCATCGATGTACCTGTCCATACAAACAATAGGCAAGTCTTTGTTTTTCAATGCTATGATATGCTCAAACTCCTGTCCACAGGGGACCATGATCAAGCCTTCGATATTTCTTGAGAGGAGGTTCTTGAGGATTTCTTTTTCACGTTCCAAGTTCTCTCCGCTTTCACTTAAAATAGTGGTATAGCCTTCTTTTCTGATATCATTGTTGATTTTGCTTGCCAGGCTGGCAAAAAAGGGGTTGGCCAGTGTGGGAATAAGCAGCGCAATGGTATGGCTCTTGCCTGATCGCAAATTAGCAGCTGCATGATTGGGACTGTAATTGAGTTTTTTTGCTGCTTCTAACACCAGCTTTTGTGATTTTTCACCAATACGATATGCTTTTGCCTTTCCGTTCAATACCCTAGATACCGTTGTGATGGAAAGGTCGGTTGCTTTTGCAATGTCTGTGATGCTTGTTTTTTTCATTACAGTGGTTTAAACAAAATCAAATATACAAACCCTCTTTATTAAATGCACAAACTTTGCACAAATATGTTGATGAATAAATTTTGAAAAGAACAATAATAGCTGATTTTTTCATAATAAGTAGATGGATATGTTTTAAAAGCTACTACTATGTATCTTTTATGGTGGGGAATTCATAATATTTTTTTGAACAAACGTTTGTTCTATTAAAGAATTTAGTTTACATTAGCTGATGTGTAGTAATAAATGCGCTATATCAATTAAAATACACCCGTAATGATAGGTTTTTAGCCTATTATTAACCCTGAATAACCGATTTTATGAAAAGAAATTATGACCTATTAGTGCACAAATATTCCGTTTGCGTTATGGGGTTTGTCCTTTTTTGCGCAAATCATACCAAAGGTGTCGGTCTGAAGAAGATACAAAAATATTTTTCGCTCACGTTGCCGCTTTTGTGGTTGGGAGCCATTTGTTGGTTAAGCTATTCCTGCCAATCAAAGACAACTGATGTAAAGCAGCAATCAAGCATTGATAAGATCACAGAACCCATACCGGTCATTTTGGATACCGATATCAGCGGTGACTATGACGATGTGGGAGCCATGGCGGTGCTGCACGCACTCGCTGACAAAGGAGAAATCCGAATCCTTGCCACGGTTGCGTCCAATCAAAGCCCGCTGGTAGCACCGACCATCGAGGTCATCAATACTTATTTTGGCAGGCCTGATTTACCTATAGGCGCACCAAAGATATCAGGAACAACCCGCGATTCCAGAAATATACATTGGCCCGATACCTTGATGGCTAATTTTCCCCACACGATCCAAAGCAATGACGATGTTCCCGGGGCGGTACAGGTTTACCGTTCGGTGCTCAATAGTCAGCCGGACACATCGGTCACGATCATTACGGTTGGTTATCTGACCAATATGAAAAATCTGCTGCAATCTCCACCGGATTCGATATCAAGTCTTGCAGGGAAGGAATTGATCAGGAAGAAGGTGAAGACATGGGTGGCCATGGCGGGAGATTTTGAAGATGGGCGGGAAGCGAATGTGCGAAAGGACTCAGCAGCATCCCATTATGCTATAAGCAACTGGCCGACCCCGGTAGTCTTCAGTGGGTTTGAAATCGGAAATGATATTGTTACAGGATTGGAGTTGGTCAAGTCAGGAGAACGGACTCCCATCACCATTCCGTACAGGATAGGCATTTCATCCCGCCCCATTGATAGAAAGGGCAGACCTAGCTGGGACCAAACCGCTGTATTGGCTGCAGGAAGGGGCTTCGATCCTTATTTTTCCACCCGGCGTGGAAAGTTTACGGCCACAGCAGATGGCTTGAGCAGCTGGAAAGATGATCCTGAAGGACCGCATATCCGCTTGGTTAAAAAGATGGGGACTGAAGCTCTGACAAAGGAAATAGAAGCCCTGATGATGCATAGGCCGAAGGAAGAGTGATTGGCATTGCATGGTCTGCTGGGACTCCACCATGATGGATCAAATTAAGAGCGTAAGTCAATAACCAAAAATAGATAAAAGAATAATGAAGGACGGATACTGACTGTACAAAGACGAAGTTTTAACATCCCATGACCCGTCCTTTATCCTTTACAGTCCTTCAGCATTCGACGGTTCAATATCGGGTATTTATAGATAAAGAATATGAAAAAAGTATTAGTAGTTGGAAGTTCCAACAGGGACCTCATCGTAACTGTCAACGATTTTCCGCGGCCGGGAGAATCAGTAATGGGCAAATCATTTTTACAGATGATGGGAGGAAAGGGGGGGAACCAGGCCATAGCTGCCAAAAGAGCCGGTGCGGAGGTGTTGTTTATTTCCTGCATTGGAAAAGATGAAAACGGGACCGCGATTAAGCAAAACTACCAGTCCGAAGGGCTTGATGTTTCTTGCATGCTGGTTTCCACCGACAAGCCCACCGGTGTCGCGCTGATTACCGTGGATCGGCATGGAGAGAACAACATTGTTATCATAGGAGGCGCGAATGAAGACTTGCTTCCCGAAAAAATGATGGACCTGGATATGGCTATTGAAAAATCAGATATCATACTCCTGCAGTTGGAAATACCCGTGTTGACCAATCTGGAGATCAGCAGGCGGGCGAAGAAAAGCCATAAGAAAGTAGTCTTGAACGCTGCCCCTGCGATGACAATACCGCAGGAACTGTTGGCGTTAGTGGATATTTTAATTGTCAACGAAACCGAAGCAGAGGCCATCAGTGGCATAAAAGTTAAAAACTACCCGGAAAAGGCAGTTCAGCATTTGATGGCAAATGGAGCTGATCAGGTAGTGCTCACCTTGGGCAAAAAGGGCCTACTCTATGCAACCGACTCAACGGGAATAGCTCATTTGCCGGCTTATGAGGTAGACTCTGTGGATTCTACAGCGGCAGGGGACACGTTTTGCGGGGCGTTGGTGGCAGCACTGGGCCGTAATATGGCATGGAAGGATGCATTGAAATATTCAATGGCAGCCGCTGCCATATCGGTCCAGAAGATGGGAGCCCAGCCCTCTATCCCGAACAGGACCCAAGTAGAGGCTTTCCTTTCCCAAAATAGCTTAATCCATAACCCATAACCATTGTATATTATGTTCATTGTTGAGAGTTACGTTACGGCCATTGTTTTTTGTTTCATCACCATGTTGTGTTGGGGGTCTTGGGCCAATACACAAAAACTGATTCAAAAGACCTGGAGGTTTGAACTGTTTTATTGGGATTACGTGATCGGTATTTTTCTTTTTTCCCTGGCTTCAGCCTTGACCCTGGGTAGCTTAGGTGCTGATGGAAGGCCCTTTATAGAAGATATCCAACAGGCAGAGACCGCTAATATGCTCAGTGCCCTTATAGGCGGAGTGGTGTTTAACCTGGCCAATATACTGCTGACCGCTGCCATAGCCGGGGCCGGAATGGCCGTAGCCTTCCCCATAGGCATCGGAATAGCGCTGGTACTGGGGGTGATGTGGAATTACTTTCTGGTCGAAAAAGGAGATCCGGTCAGTCTGTTCCTGGGAGTGCTTTTTGTCACACTGGCGATCGTACTCAATGCAGCGGCCTATCGAAAATCCAGGCCGGCGCAACAAAGCTCCGGGTCAAAATGGATCATCGTATCGGTGGTAGCAGGTGTTTTGATGTCCCTGTTTTACCGATTTGTGGCCTCCAGCATGGACTTGGAAAACTTTAAAGCGCCGACAGCAGGTATGATGACACCCTATTCTGCTGTGGTCATTTTCTCGGTGGGGATTTTGCTCAGCAATCTGGTTTTTAACAGCATTTTACTCAAAAGGCCTTTGGAAGGCCCCCCTATCCCTTATAGTAAATATTTTAAAGGAAAAATCAGCTGGCACAGTATCGGTCTTCTTGGCGGATGCATCTGGGCCTTGGGGAATGTGTTTAACCTGATTGCCGCAGGTAAGGCAGGACCGGCTATTTCTTATGGCCTGGGACAGGGGGCTACGTTGGTGGCAGCGCTTTGGGGAGTGTTGATTTGGAAAGAATTTAGTAACAGTCCAAAACCGGTGAACGGACTGATTGCTGCGATGTTTTGCAGCTTTATTATCGGTCTGGGACTGATCATATACTCAGGAGGTTCTTGAAAGCTTGGATGATCAAGGAAGAATTGGAAGTGAAGAATAGCAAATAGCCGAAAGTAAGTAACCAGTAACTAATAACCACCCGTAGGGATGCCTACGGCATAACCATTAACTCAAACCATGAGATACAGCATACTTTCTTTAATCGTGACAAGCCTGCTTTTGCTTAATCAACAGGAAGTCTGTTTTGCCCAGACCAGTCAACGGCCGAATGTGATCATCATCATGACCGATGATCAGGGATACGGTGAATTGTCTGTTCATGGCAATCCTGTGCTAAAAACCCCGGAGCTGGATAAACTGCATCAGGAGAGCATCAGGTTGACCGATTTTCATGTAGCACCCATGTGTACGCCGACAAGAGGTCAGCTGATCACCGGTATTGACGCGGTAAAAAACGGTGCGACCAATGTAAGCAGCGGAAGAACACTGTTGAGGAAAGATCTCAGGACCATGGCCGATTACTTTAAGGACAGCAATTACAACACAGGAATATTCGGTAAGTGGCACCTTGGAGATAACTATCCCTACCGGCCGGAAGACAGGGGATTTGAAGAATCCTTGTGGTTTCCGTCTTCACACATCGGTTCTGTGCCCGATTATTGGGGCAATGATTATTTCGATGATGTTTACATCCGCAATGGAAAAAGAGAAACGTTTGAAGGGTACTGTACGGATGTTTTCTTTGACCAGGCCAAAGGTTTTATGAAAAAAGCGGCTGAAAATGAAAAACCTTTCTTCGTTTACCTGCCCACCAACACACCGCACCAACCTTTCTATGCCAAGCCCGGGGATATCGAAGAAATGGAGCGGATAATCAATGACTCCGAATTTGCGGGAATGGAAGAAAGCACCAAGGAAAAACTTATCCGATACCTGGCCATGATCCGAAACATTGATCAAAATGTGGGTGATCTTCAGAAATTTCTTAAAGACAACAAATTGGATAAGAATACCATTCTGATTTTCCTTACCGATAACGGTAGTACGTTTGGTCCGAAATACTATAACGCCGGAATGAGGGGCAAGAAAGTCCAGCTATACGAAGGAGGGCACCGTGTGCCTTTCTTCATCAAATGGCCAGCGGGTAACATTGGGGAACCACGTGATGTGGATGGTCTTACCCAGGTTCAGGACATCCTTCCGACCCTTTTGGAACTGTGCGGTATTCAAAAGGACGAAGAAAGTGATTTTGACGGTATTAGCCTGGCCGGGGTTATAAAGGGGCAGGAAGAAATTGATCCCGAAAGAGTGCTTTGGATCAATTTCAGTAGAATGCCGTTTTCCAATTACCCTTCCCCATATGCCAGCTCCATCATAGAAAAATCCGGTGCAGCTGTGCTGTGGAAAGACTGGCGGCTGTTAAACCAACGTGAACTTTATAACCTTGTCGAAGATCCCCTTCAGCAGCACAATGTCATCGATCAATATCCGGATGTAGTGCATAAAATGGAAACCCACCTGGATAAGTTCTGGCAGGAGGCCAAAGAGGTGGTAAACGAGCCGCAACGGGTCATCATAGGGGCGCCTGAAGAGAACCCTTCGGTCCTGACCGCATGTGAGTGGATGGATGTTTTCCTGGACAGGCAGTTACAGGTGGCCAGGGGAGATACCAAAAACAGCTATTGGCTGCTCAATGTGGCTGAGGCTGGAAAATACACATTCGAACTCAGAAGGTGGCCGAAAGAAACAGGTGCCCCGTTACAGGGCAGTGTTGATTCGGGAAGATCCTTTCCCATAGCGTATGCAAGAATATTCCTGAAAGGTGAAGCAGGTGAATTTATGCGCAGGAAAAAAGTCAGCTCGTCTGATCAGGGCAGCCAGTTTACCGTCAACCTGGAAAAAGGTCCGGTAGCATTGCATACATGGTTTGATGATAAAAACGGAAACAATATTGTCGGGGCTTACTATGTGTATGTGGAGAAAGAGGAGGTGTCGGATGTCCAGTAACCAGTAGTCAGCAATCAGTAGTAAATAACATAATAACAATTAACCCAATAATTAAACAACAACCCAATTAACCATGAACCCTAAACTTAATTACATGATTTTTCTGCTTATCACGGCCCTCTTCCATTGGAGCTGTGAGGAAACGGAAATGTTTCGGACAGAAGAAATCACCCTGAAAACAAAGGTAGAGGAAGATAGTGTTAATCTGCCAGAGGGCACGGTTGCCTATTATGTAAGTACCGGTGGCTCCGATTCCAATGACGGGCTCAGTGCTTCGACTCCATTTAAGACCCTGGCCAAAGCAACCGGTATGATTACCGGTGGTGGGGATGCCATATTATTAAAACGTGGAGACCAGTGGTCCGGAGAAAACATAAGTCTATCAGGTAAACAGGGAACACCTGACAATCCCGTTACCATTACTGCTTATGGATCCGGCCCTAAACCCATCATTAAGGACAATTCCTCAGCATCGGCAATTTTAATTGCCAATTCCTCAGGATATGTGATAGAAGATCTTCAAATCGATAACAATAATAATGGCATATCCCTTATCTATCCATTCAGAAATGGGAGAGAATATGTACGTATTCGCAATATAGATTTTAATGGTGGAGGGACTTGTGTGCGGATCACCGGGGATTACCAGCGGGATGTGACCACTGCATTTGATTATAACATCAAGGATATCCTGATCGAAGATTGTGAATCGACCGGGAGTGAGGTTTTTCTAAACTGTGAATACTTTAAGAACCTCACCCAGATCGATTTTGAAACTTATCCCATCTGGGATCTGAAAATAGCCAATTGTGATGTGGAATCCACGGTCAAGACAGCCATGTTGCCCCGATGGACCAAAGGAGGATATATAGACAACTGTAAGATGGTGAATATCTATACGGGAATAGCCCAAAATGGGTCAGCAGCTGTTCTTTTAAGAAGGACTCGTGATTTTGAAATCAAGAATACAGAAATTGGTTATGTACATCGGAATGCCCCAGAAGGTCCCGATGGAGAAGCAATTGATTTTGAAGGCCACGTCGTAGAATGTACCGTTTCCAACTGTTATTTGCACCATTGCGACGGACCGGCCATGATGTTCTTTTTCACGCTTAATCAAAATGGGCCCGTAAAGTATAACAAGCGGAATTATGTCCTGAACAATACTTTTCATCACAACAATCAATCTGCATACCATCCTGAAGACTGTGAAATTTGGATATCGGATCCCTTAAGAGATCCCAATGGACCTACTATCATAAGCGGTAATACCTACACACGGGTGCCGGGGGTGAGCTTCTATCTTCTCCGTACGGCTAATTTAAACCCCAATATTACCTTTAGCAATAATATGGAAGTGGCTGACGGGGAGCTACATGAATGGAAGTTTAATGGCAGCACTTCGGGAATTCCAGCTGAGGGTTCGCACAGCGATATTTCTGAAATAACCCGGCTCGGTACCTTCGTACGGCTCGAACTGGATGCATCCCTGGACGATGGCCCCCCTGAATTTGCCCTGGATGATGAGCATCACAAAGGATTGGACATAGGGCTGGAGATTGATGCGAACACCAATACTAAATTATATCTCAAGATTAAAAATAACACACCGGCCGAGAAACTAAAGGTGTATTGGGCCAATGACCTGTATGATGACTATTCGGAATCCAACAGCAAGGAGGTCAATATTGTCCGGGACACCAGTAACTACTCTACCTATGTAGTTGACCTAAGCGGTGAAAGTTCATGGACCGGGACCATCGACAAGGTAAAGCTGGCCTGGCCGGATATGACAAGTGGAACAGGGATAGTGGATATTGACAATTTAAAAATAGCTCCATGAATTCCTCTTCCATTATATCACTTTTGACAGGACATATGTCTTTGAAAAACATTGCTTTCGGGGCACTGATAGGAAATCTTTTTCTGATCTGTACAGGCCCGGCCGCCAAAGTGGTCCAGTATGAAGTAGGGGATACGATGGTGAGGGATGTAGATTCCACGGACGCCCATCGGCTGAGAACGGTTGACCAGCAATATAGCTACAGGTTAGCCACAGCCGGAGCAATTCAACCAAGCGGATGGATCAAAAATCAGATGGAAAGTGACCTGAAGCATGGTTTGATCGGTAGTTTCGATCAAATCAGCAATACAGTGGCATATGATTTATTTGTGGCCCAAAACCGCCTAAATGACCGGAAGTATGATGACCGGAAGGAATGGTGGAGTGGTGAACATGAGGGTTATTGGAAAGATGCCATCATCCGGATGGCTTTTCTAACCGGTAACCAACAGTATATCGATAGCGCACGGGCCTGGGTGGAGGAGATCATCAGTAATACCGATCCGTCTGGATACATCGGTATTTATGCGGATGGTGATACCCCGCACACCCGGTACAATTTTACCGGGCCTAATGGAGAGTTATGGACACAAAGCCGGATCATGATCGCTCTTGCCGCTTATTATGAGTTTACAGGTGATAACCGTGTACTCGATCATTTGAAGAAAGCTGCCGAACTCACCATGAACAGATACCGCAATAAAAATCCGTTTGCAACAGGCACGGACGGTGGCACTGGTCATGGTGTAGGGTACTTTGAGATATTGGAGTGGCTGTATCGCACTACAGGGGATCTTGCCTACGCAAAGTTTGCAAAAAAACTGTATGGCGATCTTGACCGGGCAGATACGAATATAGAAGACCTTGCGCCAAAGCGGCTCGGTACCAAAAATCGTTATTTTGCCGATCACGGTGCGCATGTTGCAGAAGGCTTTTTCATCCCTTTCTGGCTGCAGGCACAGTACCCATCATCCGGTTATGACCAGTATGCGGCCAATGCAATGTACAAGTTGAATTACGCGACCACGCCTAGTGGTGTCATGCGTGCGGACGAAAACGTGCGGAAGCGTAAAGGCACAGCCAATGAATCCTATGAGTACTGCGGTGTTACCGAACTGGTTAACCCATTTAACATTATGATTGGCTTATCCGGTGATATGCGACTTGCCGACCGGACCGAACGTGCCGTTTTCAACGCTGCTCAAGGGGCGCGTTTTGCCGATCTTTCTGCAGTAAGCTACCTGACCGAGGACAACCGTATCGGGATTGATCCCAAAAAGAAGTTAGGCAGGCATACCTATGACAGCAACCATTATGCGGCTTCCTGCTGTGCACTCAATTCGGGAAGGCTCATGCCCTACTATGTGCAGGGAATGTGGATGGATCATACCGATAGAGATGGTGTTGCGGCGGTCATGTTTGGCCCATCGTCATATTCCACCATGATCCGGGAGTCATCGGTGACCATTGAAGAGCAAACTGCTTATCCTTTTGAAGATAACATCGATTTTGTCTTTACCGTGGAACGTCCTACCTCTTTTACATTTACCATCCGCAAACCGTTCGGTGCAGATATCGCGGCAATTAGCGGCGTGGAGGATGCCAGGATAGAAGCTGCCGATAGGACAATTTCTTTTACTAAAACATGGAAAACAGGCGATAGCGTAGGGGTACGATTCGATTTTGATATCGAACAGACTGCTGATGTTGATTTCACCGGCGACCGGCAATACTTTATCAATCGGGGTCCGCTGCTCTATGCCCTTCCGTTTCCGTTTACCAAACGCAAATTGAAAGAACACCAAGCCAGTGGATTTTACCAGTGGGATGTGACCTGCACTGACCGGAAGGGTTGGGATTACCAATTGCCGGAGAATGCATCTTTTGAATTCCTGGCAAGTAAGGAAATGGCCGGAGCCCCTTTTCCTTTCGATAGGCCGGTTTTACAGATCAGAACAAAGCTCCGGGATAGCGATGGAAAGGATGTAGAGGTGATATTGGTCCCAATGGGCAATACGGTACTGCGGAGGGTGACTTTTCCAAGGACACCTTAAGCGTATACAGCAATGATAAATAAGAATAACAAACAATAACACCCAAAATTATGAAGAGAATGATTACTTCTAAAAATGTACTATGGTGCTTGCTCCTCATTATAGGAACAGGCGCATACAAGGAAGTATTTGCTTCGGTCGATACCGGGCTTAGGAGCGAAACGCAGGAAGCGATAGACATCAGCGGTATCGTAGTGGACCAGGAAGGAGAACCACTGATCGGTGTAACAATTCTGGCCAAAGGAACCAATAACGGCACGGCAACCGACCTTGAAGGAAAATTTACACTTTCAGGGGTAAAAGACGATGCGATTTTAATTGTCTCCTATATAGGGTATGAGACCCAGGAGGTAAACGTAGCCGGGCAACGTAACATGACCATTACATTGATCGAGGACACCCAATCCCTGGACGAAGTGGTCGTGGTGGGTTATGGAACCCAGCGCAAATCCGATTTGACGGGATCGGTGTCGGCGGTCTCAGCCGAGGACATCAACAAAGCCCCTGCCCTAACGATGGATTTGGCATTGCAGGGAAGGGCGGCAGGCGTCCAGGTGACCAGTACTTCCGCAGAGCCAGGGGGCGGGGCGTCCATCAGGATCAGGGGATCCAATTCCATCTCCGGAAACAATGAACCCCTTATCGTACTCGACGGGTATCCCATGCCAGAATCCGGAGAGGCCTCCGGGGACATCAACAGGGGCCAACCGGCAAATGCCCTGTCATTTCTCAACCCTGACGAAATAGAATCCATAGAGGTTCTTAAAGACGCTTCGGCTACAGCCATATATGGGGCCCGTGGCGCTAACGGCGTGATCATGGTTACTACCAAAAGAGGTGAGGAAGGAAAGGCCAGGATAAACTTTACATCTGAAGTAATGCTATCCCGTATTCCGGATTTTCCTGAACTGCTGAACGGACCCGAATTTGCAAGGCTCAAAGACGAGTACAGGGTGGCCAACGGAAATGAACCCCGCTATGACGGCGTTACCTTACCGTTACCGGAAGATGTCCCGTCAACGGACTGGGTTTCATCGATCCTTAGAACGGGTGTTTCACAACGTTATCAACTGGGGATTTCAGGTGGAAGTAAAACTTCCAAGTATTTCATCTCCGGAAATTATACCACCAATGAGGGGATTATGAATTATACGGATTTCAGTAGGGGGAATTTTAGGATAAACCTGAACAATCAGTTGACCCCAAAACTCAGCTTGCGTACCAGTCTTAATTATGCCAAGTCACTGAGCAATAGATCCGATGAAGGTAATGGAGTGATTACCACGCCGGGGGCGATTTTTAGTGCATATAAGGCAAATCCTGCCGCAATGCAGGGGGAATTGTCCGAAGATGATTCCGAAAATCCAGGATTCCAGAATCCCTTATCCCTATTAAGGGACCAAACAAATGAAACAAGCGATGAAAATTTATTGATGAACGTTCATGCGGTTTATAAACTGCTTCCTGATCTGAGGCTGAACTTAAGGGCAGGAACAAACAGTAAAAATAACAAGAGGGAAATATTCTGGCCATCCACTACAAGCCGGGGTGAGCTCTACAATGGACTTGCAGTGGTCAATACCTTTGAATACAACGATTATCTGGTCGAAGTCTTTGCCAATTACAGCAAAAAAATAAAAGGACACCATATTGATGTGGCAGGGGGCTTTTCCTGGCAGCAGAATTTGGTACAGCGGGTAAACAACCGCGTGTCGGACTTCCCTACTGATAATTTGGGTGCTGATGCGCTACAGCTTGGACTCCTGCCCAGCATACCGACTTCCATGAAAGTTAAGAGGGAACTCCAGTCCTATTACCTGCGGGCTAATTATAATTATAAAAATAAATACTACCTCACGTTTTCCGGAAGAGTGGATGGTTCCAGTGTGTTTTCGGAGAGCAATAAATACGGTGTTTTCCCATCAGCAGCTGCGGCCTGGGCCATATCAAATGAGGACTTTATGAAAACCTCCTCGGTTTTGACCAATTTAAAATTGCGGACGAGCTACGGTATGACGGGCAGTCAGGCAATACCTCCCTATGGTTCCCTGTCCAGACTGGGAGTAGCCAATTATGTTACCGGGGAAACCATACAGTCAGGAATCGTCCCTTCGGTATTGGGCAATGCGTACCTGGAATGGGAAAAAACCACACAGGCGGATGTGGGCCTGGACATAGGCCTGTTCAACGGCAGGTTGGAAATTACAGTAGATGCTTACTATAAACGGACCGACGATTTATTGCAGGATTTCCAACTGTCACCTTCGGTGGGATATACCTCAACAAGGGCCAACATCGGATCCCTGGAAAACAAGGGGCTTGAGATTACTATTGGCGGAAAGATAGGGAAGGAAGTCTTCTGGCGTCCTAACTTCAATATAAGCTTCAACAAATCAAAGATATTGGATCTTGGGGATGACGGATCTGATATCTATGGACCTGACCTTGCCCAGAACATTGTGTCAGCACCGGGCAATATTATGCGGGAAGGTGAGCCCTTCGGTACTTTCTACGGCTATAAGATCATCGGCCTGATTCAGCCATCGGATTTCGATGAGGAAGGAAACCCATCGTTTCCCCTGCACAACGGCGACCGTGGTATTGGTCACTGGAAGTATGAAGATGTCAATGGGGATGGGATTATCACCCCAGATGACAGGATCATTATCGGCGATCCAAACCCAAAGTTTATTTTCGGATGGAATAATGACATCAGCTACAAGCGGTTTTCACTCAACCTGTTTTTCCAGGGATCTTATGGCAACCAGATGATGAATGTGAACCGACTTTTTGTCGCGTCTGGAAGAATGGACAACAACCAGATGAAAGAATGGCTGGATGAAAGATGGACAGAAGAAAACCAGCATAATGATCCCCGATGGCCGGCGGGAATGCAATTGAGCAATCTGCGACCCCATAGCGCCATCGTCGAAGATGCGTCTTTTGTCCGCCTTAAGAACGTGTCCTTGCGCTACCAGTTCCCATTTGAATCCTCTACGATCTTACAAAACGTGGAAGTATATGTTACGGCCAATAACCTGTTGACCATCACTAATTATTCCGGGTTTGATCCAGAGGTGGGGATCTTTGGTCAAAACAACATGGCTCCGGGAATTGACTTTGCGTCCTATCCCAGAGCGAGAATGTACCTGATTGGTTTGAAAATAGGATTTTAATTTAAAAGATGCTGAAGATGAAAAAGATTATATATAGCTTGATATTGATGGTTTTACTTGCCGGTTGTACGACATTGGAGGAAGACGTGTTTTCCGAGTTGAGCCCAACTAATTTCTACACATCGGCAGCGGATGCAGATGCGGCGGTAATAGCGATTTACAATGGATTGAACAGGCGCCCATTTCACGATACTTATTTTACATCATTGACATTTATGCAGGCTCCGCATTCGGCAACAAGAGCGGCTTTTAGGAGAATGTATGCGAATTATTCTTTCGACGCGTCCGAGAACCGTATTTTGGGAAGCTATTGGGCAGCGGCTTATGACATCATCAACAGGGCCAATGCCGCCATCGATAGGATTCCGTCCATTGAAATGGATGAAAACGAGAAAGCGAGCCTGGTCGCCGAAGCAAAATGGCTGCGGGCCTACAATTACTTTAACCTGGTCCGTTTCTTTGGTGATGTACCCTTATTACTGAAGGAAAGTACCAGCCTGGAGGATGCCAATCCATCAAGAGCACCTATGGATGAAGTGTATGCGGCCATTGTCGCTGACCTTAAAGAAGGCTTGGACAACCTTCCCCCGTCCAGGGGAAATGGCGAAAAAATGGGTAGGGTAGCCGCAGGAACCGCCAAGTTTTTATTGGCCAAGGTTTATCTGACCATGGCCGGAGAACCATTGAATGATGCCTCTCATTTACAGGAAGCCCATACCTTGTTGTCAGACCTTTATGCTAACCGAGGAGAATATGGCTTTGGTCTGCTGGAAAACTACGCGGATATCTTTGATCTGGAAAATGAACTGAATGCGGAAATTGTCTTTGCTGTACAGCAAAGCAGGATAGAGGGGCAGGGGACTGCCATGGCACATATGTGGGGACCACTGCGTTCGCCTTTTGGGGGAACCGGTCAGTACCATGGAGGCTGCACACAGGAATTCTATGAGTCATATGATGACACTGATGAGCGCAGGGACGTGACCTGGCTGGAGCGTTACCAATTGCGGGGAGCCAACCAGGTAGTGGTCTTTGGGGAGCGATTGCCCAATGGCGCGTTAGGGCCTTATGGAGAGACCAGAAACGGTATGTCTCCGGCAAAATACCAAGATCCGGAACAGGAATGCTGCGATGGCGAAACCGATATCATCATATACCGGTTTTCGGATGTTATGTTGATGTTGGCAGAAATTGAAAACGAGCTAAACGGCCCAGGTGCTGCGGCTTTAGGCTACCTTAACGAGGTCCGGGAAAGAGCTAATGCAACGGTTTATGATCCACAAGCAGCTACCTCACAAGAGGAATTTAGGGAATTGATCTATAAAGAACGGTTTTGGGAGTTTTCCTTCGAATTCCACGAAATATTCGACATCAGGAGGATGGGTAAGGTACAAGAAGCAATTGAAACAGGTTTTGAGACACAATTGTTTGGTACTGTCTATGACCCCAGGTACGAGTTATACCCCATTCCGCTGACAGAGATTCAGACCAATTCGAACATAACCCAAAATCCGGGGTGGTAATTGGAATAAAAAAATTGAGTTGTACAGATAAGCTCTGTCATTATCAATTTTTTAAAACCGTTGAATTCAAGGTAAACAACACAAAAGAACTATTTCTTTGCCGTTTAGTGACTTAGCGGGAGAATAAAACATATTCCATGCAGCTGCACAAAGACGCCAAGGCATCGAGTATTTAACATCAAAGTTAATTGTCAATAGTATATAGGTGTATTGCTCAAAAAACAAAAATGATAATCAATAATCATCTATCGAAAACAAAATTCAGCATGGCTATAATGTTTTTTATAGGCTTTACTTTTTTTGTTTTAGCAAATTGCAAAGGTCAAAACCCATCAGCTGTAAAACCCAATATTATCCTTATTATGGCTGATGACCTGGGGTATGGAGGAATTGGCAGTTATGGCGAACATAGAATAAAAACACCGCATTTAGATGCGCTGACCAGAGAGGGGATCAAGTTTACCGACTTTCATTCCAACGGGGCTGTCTGTACCCCGACCCGGGCGGCATTGCTTACTGGAAATTATCAGCAAAAATCGGGATTGGAAGGGGTGATATATGCCTATAACGAAACCAGGAAAACAGGCCTGGATACCAGTCAAATAACGATCGCCAAGCTTCTGAAGAACAACGGTTATCGGACAGGCATTATGGGCAAATGGCATTTGGGCTATCAGAAAGAATACAACCCTGTGTACCACGGATTTGATGAATTTCACGGTTATGTAAGCGGAAATATAGATTATCACTCTCATATCGATGGTTCCGGTGTATATGACTGGTGGCATGATCTTGAAATTGTTGAAGAAGAAGGTTATGTGACAGATTTAATTACACAACATTCTGTGAATTTTATTCATGAAAACCGGGACAACCCTTTTTTCCTCTATGTGGCCCAGGAGTCCCCACACAATCCTTTCCAGGGAAGAAATGATCCGGCCCTCCGGTCACTCGGGACAGGGAAATATACACCGGTACAGGATAAAAGGAGAGCCTATAAAGAAATGGTAGAAGTCATGGACGAAGGTATGGGAAAAATCATGGGGGCATTGGAGAAAAATAATTTACTCGAAAATACGCTGGTTTTCTTTCTTTCAGACAATGGTGCCCTTCCTATTGGGAATAACGGAGGGCTTAACGGAAAAAAAGCACTTTTACTGGAAGGAGGACATCGTGTTCCTGCAATTGCGTACTGGAAAGGCCATATTTCTCCGGGGGAATCACCCGAAACGCTGATCACCATGGATCTGCTGCCCACGTTTTTGTCGGTAAGTAGATCGCAGGTTCCCCAGGACGTTAAATTTGATGGACGGGATTTTTCAAAAATCCTGTTTGATCCATCTAAACTTGAAGAAAGAACCCTTTTCTGGAGATTTAGAGATCAGAAAGCTGTTCGAAGAAAACAGTGGAAACTTCTTATTAATGAGTCGGATACCACATTGTATGATTTACATCAGGATCTGAATGAAAGGAATGATATTTCTAACCGGCATCAGGATAAAGTGAGAAATTTAGTCGAAGAATTTGAAGAATGGGAAAAGAAGATTGGACAAAATCAGATGAAGACCTTTTAATACAATGATCAGAATTTATAGAAGTAAGCTTCTGCATGTTCTATAAAATAGATGGAAATTTAAAAGGCTCCTGACTTTGTGACCATGGTGAAAAACTTAGTGGTTTTCCATGTCAAGGGCCTTGTTTTACCGCAATGGCTCACGCAAAGTTACACGGCGTATTATATAGACCTTAAATATATAACTCAACAAAAAACATGAAACTTCACATGCTATTGATAGCGATCCTGATCTCATTGGTACATACCGGAAACGCCCTGGGAAATGGAAAGATTACTCCGGATTACCTGCGTTGCGAGTACAAGGTCAATCCGTTAGGGATTGATGTTAAAAAGCCCCGGCTGAGTTGGGAACTATATTCTGACCAAGCAAATCAACACCAGAGCGCCTACCAGATCATGGTTGCTTCATCGCTTGAAAAGTTAAACAAGGGCCAGGCGGATTTGTGGGATACGGGAAAGGTGCTTTCTGAGCAGACGAATCAATTGCCATATTCGGGCGAGGAGCTTATATCACGACAGGATTGCTACTGGAAGGTACGGGTCTGGAATTCGGAAGATGAAGTGTCTGCGTGGAGTGAGCCTGCCCATTGGTCTATGGGCCTGATGCAATATACCGACTGGAAAGGTACATGGATCACCCACCGCACCGGGGTAAATCAAAAACATAAATACAAGGAACTTTACCTGCCTCCAGCACGGTATTTTCGAAAATCATTTTCTTCGGATAAAAAGGTGAAAAAAGCGAAAGCTTATTTTACTTCCGCAGGTCTTTTTGAGTTGCGACTGAACGGTGAAAAGGTAGGAGAAGACCATTTTACACCTGGCTGGACCGATTATGACAAACGGATCTACTACGTGACCTATGATGTTACCGAGCAGCTTAACAAAGGAGGAAATGTGATCGGCGCCACGGTGGCTGATGGTTGGTATGCCGGGTATCTGGGCTTTGCATTACTGATCGGTAATGAAAGGGTAAGGGGATTTTATGGGGTTGATCCGGCTGTTTTCGGGCAGCTCGAAATTGAATATGAAGATGGCACCATGGACATCATCGCCACCGATGCTACCTGGCAGGCCAACCAAGGACCGATCCGGGAAGCTGATATACTGATGGGGGAAGCTTATGATGCCAGGTTGGAAATGCCGGGATGGGATGGACCGGACTATGACGCGGAAAACTGGTCAGCATCCCGGTTGTCGTTTCCCCCAGATGGAAAATTGGAAGCCTATCCAGCAGAACCAGTCGGTCATATCGAAGAAATTCAGCCGATGGACATTACCGAACCGGAAGCGGGAGTGTATGTTTTTGACCTGGGAAAAAACTTTGCAGGAGTGGCCAGGCTAAAGGCCCAGGGTAAATCCGGACAGAAAATAACCTTGAGATATGGAGAGATGCTGCATGATGACGGTACCCTGATGACAGAAAACCTGCGAAGGGCAAGGGCTACCGATACCTATGTGCTCAAAGGCGTGGGTGTTGAAGAGTGGACCCCGAAATTCACCTATCACGGTTTCCGGTATGTGGAAGTTTCCGGGCTGTCAGAAAAGCCAGATAAGGAGGCGATCACAGGTATTGTAATGAATTCACCAACCCCGAAGACCAGTACGTTTCATGCAGCCAACGATATGAACAATACACTGTATGAAAATATACTGACCACTCAGTTTGCCAATTTCTTTGAAGTCCCCACGGATTGTCCACAGCGGGATGAACGGCTTGGCTGGACGGGAGATGCCCAGATCTATGTGAGGTCTGCTGCATATAATGCAGATGTGGCAGCTTTCTTTACCAAATGGCTGGTGGACCTTGACGATGCCCAGCGGGCTTACGGTGCCTATCCTAATTATGCGCCTTTTCCTTATTCACGTTCCGACCAGTTTTCTCCCGGATGGATGGATGCGGGGGTGATCGTGCCCCATACACTGTATAAAATGTATGGAGATACCCGCATCATCGAAAGGATGTACGCGGGAATGAAACGGTTTATGGCATTTCAGCTTGAAACCAGTAAAAACTATCTCCGCCCGGCAAGCCGGTTGAATTTTGGTGATTGGCTTGCCGTGGGGCGGCAGGTGTCCGATGATTTTATTGCCGCCGCTTACTTTGGCCATGATGCCAGATTGATGTCAGAAATGGCAAAGGCCATAGGAAAAGAGGGGGATGCTGATGATTACGCACAGTTGTTCGATCATATCAAAAAGGCTTTTATCGAAAAATATATTGATAAAGACGGCATTATCCGAGATGACGACAACCAAACGGCCTATGCACTGGCATTGTGTTTTGACCTGTACCCTGAGCACCTGGCTGCCAAGGGAGCCGCCCGGTTAGCCTCCATGATACAGGCCAATGGAAATGTGTTTTCCACAGGTTTCCTGGGCACCAAACATGTCATGCTGGCATTGTCAGCAAACGGTTACCCTGATCTCGCCTATGACCTGTTTATGCAGACCGATTATCCGAGCTGGGGCTATTCGATCGAAAATGGCAGCACCTCTATCTGGGAGCGGTGGAACAGCTACACCCGTGAAGATGGATTCGGCGGTGGATCAGGCAATAATGCGCGGATGAATTCCTTTAGCCATTATGCTTTTGGTGCAGTTGCAGAATGGATGTTCCGCTACGGGCTGGGCATCGATACGGAAGGTGCAGGGTTTAGAAACATCATTATAAGGCCACAGATCAATCACCGAATGAAAGCTATGAAGGGGAGTTACCGGAGTATAAACGGGAAGATTGCATCGGGCTGGAAAATTGAGGACGGTAAGTTGCTAATGGAAATAGAAATACCTGTCAATACCAAAGCAAAAGTCTATATCCCTGATGTTGGTGAAAACATTATCCGAGTCGATGGAGTGCCACTAGGTAAGGTGGACGACCTTAAGGTACTGTCTGAAGGTTCCGGTTACACGGTACTGGAAGCGGGTAGCGGAAAATATGTTTTTACCTGTGAGTAAACCATCTGTATAATGATAGGAGTGATAACATACAGGATATTAGTGCTCACGGCCCTGGCCATATCGGTAAGTGCCAAGTCGCTGGCAGGTATCCGAGGTGACCGGCCCAATATTGTATTTATCCTCGCCGATGACCTGGGATGGGCCGATCTGCCTGTCTATGGGAACCGGTTTAACGAAGCTCCCAATCTTGCACAGCTGGCCAAGGAAGGGATGCGGTTTACCGAGGCCTATGCCTCGGCGCCGGTTTGTTCGCCTTCCCGGGCAAGTATCATGTCAGGGCAGTATCCTGCTCGGGTCGGGGTGGTTGATTTTATACCCGGCCACTGGCGTCCCTATGAAAAGATGCAGGTGCCGATAAATCGGACGCAATACCTCCCCGCTCAGGTGGAAACCTTTGCCGAAGCCTTACAGGACGCCGGATATGCGACGGGGTATTTCGGAAAATGGCACCTCGGGGAGGGGGAAGAAATGGAAAATTTGCATCCGCTTAACCAGGGTTTTGAAGTGGCCAATACCGGTAAAGGTTACTACGGGGGCCGTTTTACACCGTCCCGGGAGGGAAATCCTGAAAAGCGCTTTTCCGAAAGGATTACTGACTTTGGTGTTGAGTTTATCCAGAAACAAAAGGATCAGCCCTTTTTCCTCTTTTTGTCGCATTTTGATGTACACGTGCAGTTGAATGCCGACCAGGACTTGATTGATAAGTACCTGGGCAAGGATAAAGTGGAAGGCTATCCCTGTAACGCCGTTTATGCCGCCATGATAGCGCATATTGACCATAGTGTAGGAAGGGTAATGGAAAAACTGGAAAGCGTTGGGCTGAGTGAGCAGACCATCGTGGTCTTTTTCTCGGACAACGGAGGACTGGTCAGCCGGTATGATAAAAGAACGCTCCTGGCTAACTCCCGACAAGAGGTATACCGGCACGGACCCTTGCAATACATCGCCTCTTCCAACTTGCCCTTGAGGGGAGAAAAGGGAACTGTATATGAGGGAGGCATCAGGGTACCTTTGTTGCTGAAATGGCCGGGTAAAATCAAACCCGGAAGCGTCTCCGGTGCCCTGGTAAGCAGCGTGGATCTATATCCTACCTTTTTGGAGATGGCCGATGTGGAGATGCCCCGGGAACAAGTGATGGACGGGGAGTCAATCTTACCGGCACTTTTGTCCGACAGGTATGATCCTGACAGGGCACTTTACTGGCATTATCCGGTTTACCATCACGGTGTGCCGGCAGGAGCTGTCAGGAAGGGCGATTGGAAACTGATAGAAGACCAGGTTTCAGGATCAGTTTCCCTGTATCACCTGAGTTCGGATATCGGTGAGTCGACAGACCTGTCGGCCCAGTACCCCAAAAAGACAGGGGAACTTTACGAGCAGCTGAAACAGTGGCAAAAGGATATTGGAGCAGAGCTTCCCCGCCCAAATGCCGATTATGACGATGACAGGCGGTTAGAATGGGGAATCCATCCGGACCGGTAATCTGGTAATAAAATGGGGCAGGCTATGCCATTGGCCAGGGGAAAAGGTTGAACGTCTTATGATGAATTGAAAGATGAGGAAAATAAGTAAGGCATCTTAATAAGGATTGAGTAATGTGTATCAAGTCGCCTATTTCTTGGCGTGATACAACACTATACTAAAAAAACGTAATGTATGAGGACCTATTATTGTAGAACCTTCTCCATGCTATTGTTGATGGGCTGTCTCATCACTGGCTGTCAGGAGAATAAACGTACCAACCAGCAGCGCCCTAACATAATATTTCTGTTGACTGATGACCAGCGCTGGGACGCATTGGGAGTGATGGGGAATCCTGTCATTCAAACCCCCCATCTTGATAGTCTGGCGGAAAGCGGAATACTATTTACCAATGCTTATGTCACGACATCCATTTGCGTAATAAGCCGGGCAAGTCTTTTGACCGGACAGTATGCGGCCAGGCACAAAATCAATGATTTTAGAACGAGTCTTACCCCTGAACAACTACAGAAAACTTACCCGATGCTGTTAAAAGCATCGGGATATCGGGTGGGTTTTGTAGGGAAATATGGCATTGGCAACCCAAAGGACCAGCCAAAAGAAGCTTATGACTTCTGGGAGTGTACAAACAAGCACCAGCCCGATTACGAGCTTGTTGCTGAAGACGGAACCCCAATTCACCATACGGACAAAATCAAAAATGACCTCCATCGTTTCGTGTCCTCTTACGCCTCAAAAGAGCCATTTTGCCTGTCGGTGAGTTTCAAGGCCCCCCATGTGCAGGATGAAGATCCCAGACAGTTTATTGTTTCTCCTGCTTACCGGGATTATTATCGCGATGATACCATTTCCAAACCCAAAACGGCGAATCCCGATTCATGGAACAGGTTTCCCGGATTCTTTCGCACGGACACCAATATCGCAAGGGAAAGGTGGAAGATCCGTTTTGCCAATGACACCATGTATCAAAACAGCGTTAAAAATTATTACAGGTTGATTACCCATGTGGATGATGTAGTGGGAGAGTTGATGGATGATTTAGAAGAAAAGGGCATTGCAGATAATACGGTGATCATCTTTATGGGGGACAATGGTTTTTTTCTTGGAGAACATGGACTTGCCGGAAAATGGTATGGATATGAAGAGTCCATCCGTGTACCGCTTATTGTCTACGATCCCAGGTCAAAAGAAAAGGACAAGGGGACGGTTTCGTCCAAGATCGCATTGAACACCGACATCGCTCCAACTATTCTTGGCCTGGCCGGTATTACTGTTCCCGAAGACATGCAGGGGGTGAATCTGTTCGGACTGGCCAAAGAGGAGATACCGGAAAGAAAGCAGTTCTTTTACGAACATCATTTTCTGGGCAGTCCCAAGATCCCAACGTCAGAAGCTGTAGTGAGCAGGGAGTTTAAGTACATCAAGTATACCGAACACGGTTATGAGGAGTTTTTTGATTTAAAAAACGATCCTCATGAAGAAAATAACCTGATAGATAATGAAAAATATGAAGCAATTATCGATCAATACCGATCGGAGTATAGGCGACTGGCCGCTGCCGTTCAATGAATATCAATGGAATGTAGCAGCTGTCCCTCTTCAGCCGGGAAGTACGAAGATTGAAGTACGAGTTACGAAGTTTTGCAAGTTAAATAGTCCCGCGTCAGAGACGACGGGACAACGTGGGAACGCATATGACACTGGTTGAGCAGATTATCGCATATCTTAAGATGGAAAAAGAAAGCAGGACATGACACCTTAAAACCTAACTGCCTCTCAACCCAATAATCAATTCAATCACAGAAAGCAATCGTGCATTTAGTGGACAACTCAATAACCAAACAATGAGGATTACATTACTGATTTTAGTAACATTAATTTTTTGCTCCTGTTCAAGAAAGCAGGTGGAGGCTAAAGCTGTCCATCAGCCTACCATTTTCAAAAAGGCGGAGCCCGTATGGGCCAAAGGCAGGGAAACGGAAATGAACCTGACATTAGGATTTAAAGGAACGTTCAAGATGATCGATCCGGACGATCCGGTACTGAAGATTACCGGATCCACACTGTACCGTGTTTCCGTCAATGGTAAGTATTTGGGATATGGCCCTGCGCGGGCAAGCCATGGCTATTATAGAGTGGATGAATACGACCTTTCCCCTTATCTGAAAAAGGGAGAAAATGTGATAGCAATAGAAGTGACCGGATACAATGTCAACTCACTCTATGTGCTGGACCAACCTTCCTTTTTACAGGCCGAAATCCTGAACGGGGACAAAGTGCTCCTGGCTACTGAGCGGAGCAAAAGCAAGGTTACTGGGCGAAGTCGAAGTTTTGAAGCCTTTGAATTGGACAGTCGGGTACAAAAGGTGAGAAGGTACAGTTCCCAGCGGCCTTTTATGGAATATTATAGACTGGAAGAAAGTTCTGATGATTGGAAAACCGTGTCAAATTCCTCCAGTAATAAGGTGGGGTTGGCTGTCTGTTCGGTTAAAAAACTGCTTTACAGGAATTTGGAGTTGCCTGATTTCAGGGTGACCCGGCCCCAGAGTACAATTTATCGGGGTCACATCAGATGGGAAAAAAAGGAGGAATATCGTAAAAATGCCACAGGGAAATTCATTGAAGGGTTTTCCGAGGATACTCACACGGTCACCCCTTCATTGACTATTCAGGATATGCATACCCAATCGCTGGAAGAAGTGGATGAGGATGACATCACCGAATCTCTGGGGACCAACCAATTTTATACCCTGGATTTCGGTACCAACCTTTCTGGTTTCATTGGCAGCAAAATTACGTGCACCGAACCGTCCACCGTGTATTTTACATTTGATGAGCTCTTGCTGGACGGAGAGGTAAACCCGAAAGAGCGAATGCCAAGTATCAACAATGTCATTGTTTACGAATTGGAACCGGGAACCTATGAGCTGGAATCCTTTGAGGCCTACACGTTCCGTTTTTTGAGAATGACCGTAGTCAAGGGGACCTGCCAGGTCCAGGACGCTTATATCCGGGAATACGCCTACCCCGAAAATGAAAGTGCGATGTACCAAAGTGATGATCCGGCGCTCAATAAGATATATGAAGCCTGTAAGCAGACATTCAGGCAGAATTCGGTCGATCTGTTTATGGACTGCCCTTCCAGGGAAAGGGCTGGCTGGTTATGCGATAGCCGGTTCATGGCCATCGTAGAGAAAGATTTCACGGGAAGGGACGATATTGCCTATAATTATTACCAGAATTATAGGCTTTATACGCCATTCGATAATTTGCCAAAGGGCATGATCCCGATGGTCTATCCGGCTGATAACCGGAACGGGAATTTTATTCCGAATTGGGCATTGTGGTTTGTGATACAGGTGAGCGAATATGCTGAGCGGGGAGGTGATCCCCGGCTGGTGGAAGACCTAAGGCCCCGGATCATGGAGCTATTGGATTATTTTGCGCCCTTTGAAAATGAGGACGGGCTGCTGGAGAACCTTAAAGGATGGAAGTTTGTGGAGTGGTCAAAGGCCAACGAATTCGTAAACGGGGTCAATTACCCGACCAATGCCCTGTACAGCAAAGCCTTGATGGAAGCATCCAAGCTGTATGATACCCCTGAACTGGGGACAAAGTCACAAAAGATCGCCCAGGCTATCCGTGAGCAGTCGTTTAACGGGGAATTTTTTGTGGACAATGCCATCCGGGATGCGGAAGGTAAACTAAAGCCCACATCCAATATTTCAGAAGTTGGCCAATACTATGCGTTCTTTTTTGAGCTGGCCACTCCAAGAGAATATCCCGAGCTGTGGAAGAAACTGGTGACAGCATTTGGCCCGGATAGAAATGACATATCTATTTATCCAAATGTGTTCAAGGCCAATGCCTTCATTGGCAATTACCTGAGAATGGAAATCCTCTATCGCTATGGACTGAGTGATCAGATGCTACAGGAGATGAAAGGGTATTTTCTCAGCATGGCCGAACTGACGGGTACCTTATGGGAGCATATGGATACCCATGCCAGTTGTAATCATGGCTTCGCGTCCTATCTGGGACATCTTCTTTATCAGGGAGCCCTGGGGATCAGGAACATCGACTATATAAGGAAGGAAGTCACGGTGAGGTTTGACGAAACCTACCTGACCGCCTGCCAGGGAAGCATCCCAGTGGGAAAAGAGAGAATTTATCTGAAATGGGAAAGGTCCGGTGATAAGCTGAAGTATGTCTTGGAATTGCCGGAAGAATATACGGTGAAGATTGAGAACCCAGAGGGGTTTGAAGTTATCGAACGTTGATTGACATGGATGAAATGAAAGAATTTATTCGTATAGACCCAAGGTCGCAAGTTCCTAAATACAGCCAAATCGTGGCTGCTATTATCGATGATGTTTTGAGAAGAAAGTTGAAGGAAGGAGAGAGGATACCTTCCATAAATGACCTGAGTGAGCAATATGATGTTTCAAGGGATACGGTGGAGAAAGCGTATGGTTTATTGAGAAAAAAAGGGGTCATCGAATCAAAAAAAAGAAGGGGTTTTTTTATAGCCAAACCATCTTTAAAAGTAAGGCCCAAAGTGCTGTTGATGCTCAATAAGTTCAGTGATTATGAACTGAAGGTTTTCAATACCTTGGTCACTTCGCTGAACAAGGATGTGCAGGTTGATTTCTTCGTTTATCATTATGATGTCGATCTTTTTGTAAATCATATCTTATCGTGTGCCGGGCGGTATGACTATTATTTGATCATGCCGCATTTTAAGGATCATTGTCTACGTCATCAAAGTGGCAATAAAAAAATCGATTGGGTATTGAATAAAATCCCCAGGGAAAAAATCGGGTTTCTGGATAACCTGATTCCTGGATGGGAAGGGCATTGGGATGCAGTGGTACAAGACTTTAAAACCGATATTTCTGCGGCCTTGAAACAGACCATTGAAAAGCTTAGGAAATACAAGAAGATCGTTCTGGTATTTCCCGATAACCTACCTTATCCGTATCCTGAGGAAATTAAGACCGGATTTAGAAAGTTTTGCCTGGATTTTCAATTTGATTTTGAAGTGGTTGATGTCCCACATCCAGCAATAGAAGAAGGCACTGCTTATGTTATCATCGAAGAGAAGGACCTTGTCCGTATCAATGGACTGGCAAAGAAAAGAAATATCAGGCCGGGAAACGGTATTGGGATCATCTCTTATAACGACAGCCCTCTCAAGAAAATGTCAGGTATTTCAGTGATTACTACTGATGTGCGGCAAATGGGAGAATCTGGAGCAAGTCTGATCAATTCCCCTGATTTTAATAGGGCAACCTGTAAGAACCCATTCCATTTTATCGAAAGAGAATCTTTATGAATGGATTTTTAAAAATAAAAAGCATAGTGCCACTATGATAACTGGACAATCTCAATGACCTAATTAACCCAATAGCCAATCATGAATATAGCAACCAATTATTTTAAACCAAGCATAGACTATCAATCCCGCGTCCCAAAATACAAGCAACTGGTCAATTGCATCATTCAAAAAATTGATGAGGGAGAATTAACCCTCGGTGAAAAATTGCCTTCCATTAACGAAATGAGTAAGGTAACAGGACTTGCAAAGGACACGATTGTTAAAGCATTTACCCAATTGAGGGAGAAGAAGATCATCATTGCCGTTGTCAGCAAAGGATATTATGTAGCCAAGAATATAGGTGGCAGGAAAAGCAAAGTATTATTTGTACTGAATAAGCTGAGCAGCTATAAGCTTAAGATATACAATTGTTTTGTCGATAGCCTTGGCCCGCATTACCAGGTTGACCTGAGTGTCTTCCATTATGATCCGGGGGTTTTATCTGAAATATTAATTAAAAACCTTGAAGGGTACGACTACTTTGTAGTGATGCCCCATTTTAATTGCAACAGGGGCAAGGAAGAGGCAATAAAGCTTTTGAAGTCAATCCCTGAAGATCAATTGGTCCTGATGGATAAATATTTGCCTGAATTTCAGGGGAAGGTTGCCTGTGTTTTTCAAGACTTTGGGCTGGATATTATCGAGTCAATGGAGGAGGCAAAAGAACAATTTTTAAAATACAATAGGCTAATTCTGGTCTTTCCCCCAAGCACAGTATGTCCTTACCCAGAAGAGATCAAGATGGGATTCCTTTCCTTTTGCAGTAATTATGGGGTTGAATATGAAATCATTGATGAAGTATTGTCTGACAGGGAATTAATAGAAAAAGATGCCTACATGGTCATCAAAGAGAATGATCTGGTCAATCTGCTGCACCAGGTACGCGGGAAACAATATGTACAGGGAAAGGATATTGGGATCGTATCATATAATGATACAGCGCTAAAAGAGTTAATGGAAATTTCCGTTCTGTCAACGGATTTTGAAGTGATGGCCGAATCGGCCGCTTATATGATTCAAAAACAAAAGATAGAGACCGTACAAAATTATTTCCGATTTATAGATAGAAAATCATTGTAAATAAGACTGAAAACATGCGCAACCTTGAATTGAAAAAAAAATGACAGTTAAGTTCTTACACAAGTGTAAATGCATTTTGCTAAGTGGCCTGATACTTTTTCTATTGCTGGGTCTTCAACAAGTCTCGGCCCAGAAGGAGGTCATTTATAAAACAGCCGATACGGTATCTTTGACAATGGATATTTATTATCCCGATAATTTAGTTGAAGGGCAGCACTACCCGGTACTGGTTTTCTTTTTTGGAGGGGGATGGGTAATGGGCCATAAATCCAAATTTAAGCCCCATGCGGAGTATTTTTCTGAAAGGGGAATCATCAGTGTACTGGTTGATTACCGGGTTCGGTCAAGGCATAAAACAACCCCTTTTGAGGCCTTGGAAGACGCCAAGTCGGCCATTCGTTTTTTGCGTTCAAATGCCGAAAAATTTCATGTTGACCCTGATAGGGTGATTGCTTCAGGCGGGTCTGCGGGCGGGCATCTTGCAGCGGCTACCGCAACGGTTGACCAATACAATGATGACAGGGATGATATGAGAATCAGCCCAAAACCCAATGCCCTGGTACTTTTTAATCCGGTGATAGATAATGGACCTGGCGGTTACGGATATGAACGGATAGGAGAGGAATATCTTTGTTTTTCCCCGCTTCACAATCTTCGCAAAGGTGCCCCGCCCACCATTATGTTCCTGGGAACAGAAGATCATTTGATCCCGGTGGAAACGGCACAGTATTATAAAAAAGTAATGGAGAGAATTGGGAGCCGCTGTGATTTATACCTGTATGAAGGACAGCCACATGGCTTTTTCAATTTTAAGTACCGGGAATATTATGACAAAACAATAACGAAGGCAGCGGAATTTCTTGTTTCCCTGGGGTATATAACGAAGTAATGGAAATTGGAATGGAATAACTATCAAAAGACTGTTCCGGACGGTCTATATGATTTGAGGAGGTGCGATGGAAAATTATAAATGCGTAAACATTAGCATTAAATATTAAACAGTTAATGATGAGATCAGTAGGCTTATTCTTGTTTTTACTTTTCATGGTGTTTGAACTGTCATTTCAGGCGATGTGCCAGGAAGAAACAAAAAGACCAAACATCATTTTGATGGTGAGTGATGACCATGCTCATAAGGCAATTAGTGCTTATGGCCATGGTCTAAACAAAACTCCCAACATTGATAAACTGGCAGAGCAGGGAGCATTGTTTACCAGGTCCATGGTAACCAACTCTATTTGCGCCCCGAGCCGAGCGGTCATACTTACGGGCAAACACAGTTTTATCAATGGTAAAGTGGATAATATCCAACCCTTTGACTGGGATCAGGAGAGCTTTCCAAAAGCCCTGCAAAAAGCAGGCTATGCTACCGCCATGATAGGTAAAATCCATATAAATGGCCTACCCCAAGGGTTTGATTATTCCATGGTACTCCCTGGACAGGGACATTATTATAATCCGGATTTTATCGTCAATGGTGAGATGAGGCGATTTGATGGTTATGTGACCGACATTACTACAGAACATGCCCTTAAGTGGTTAAAAGAAGATCGCGATAAGGAAAAGCCTTTTCTGCTTGTCTACAATCAAAAGGCACCGCATCGCAATTGGTTGCCGGCGCCGGAATACCTGAATTTATACGATGGGGTGGATTTTATTCCCCCGTCAAATTTCTTTGATCCCGAAACTGGATATCAAGGACGGGGTACTGCTGCCAAAACACAGGAAATGGAAATAGCCCGTGATGCCAGATGGGGGCATGATTTTAAGTTTTTGACAGATCCTTATGGAAATGAAACCACCTATAGAAAGGCTCTCAACCGGCTCAATGAAAGACAAAGGGCCCAATTGGAAGCAGCTTATGGCCCCAAGAACAAGGCCTTTATCGAAAAGTACTTTATGGAAAAGAAAATCTTCCAGGATGTCGAAACTTGGGAAAGGGAAGTTGCGCTGTGGAAATTCAACAGGTACATGAGGGATTATTTACGCACCATTAGATCTGTGGACGATGGTGTGGGGGAGTTGTTGGATTATCTGGATGAAAATGATCTGGCAGAGAATACCCTTGTGATCTATACATCCGACCAGGGATTTTATTTAGGGGAACACGGCTGGTTTGATAAGCGCTTTATGTATGAGGAGTCCCTGCGTACACCTCTATTGGTGCGCTATCCAAAGGAAATAAAGCCAGGAACCGTTATTGACGAATTGGTGCAGAACCTGGATTTGGCCCCGACACTGTTGGATTATGCCAAAGTGCCTGTTCCTGTCGAAATGCAGGGACTGTCGTTCCGGGATTTTGTGGCCGGAAAATCGGAACAATGGCGAGATGCTGTTTATTATACCTACTACCAATATCCGTCAGTACATATGGTGAAGCGGCATTATGGGATTTCTACCGAGCGGTATAAGCTCATACATTTTTACTACGATATAGACGAATGGGAAATGTATGACCTCAAGGAGGATCCCGATGAAATGAAAAATATATATGATGACCCCGAATACGCAGACATAAAAGCAGAACTGCACCGAAAGCTGGATGCCCTGCGAGCGAAATATGGAGATTCGGATGAAATTCAGGAAGAATATCTAAAAAAATACCTTGATCACCTGTCAGGCGAGAAGGGGAAATAGAGGGAGAACATTGTACTATTTGGGTCTCCCGGTAGTTTGATGCTAAAAAATATAATGATGAAAAAAATAGGTTTTAAAATCCGGCCGTTTCTTTATTTTCTGATCTGCATGTATAGTGGAAATATACTGGGACAAGGAGGAACAACCGTTCCTCCAAATGTAGTGCTTATTATAGCAGATGATGTAAGTGCCGATGACCTGGGGGCTTATGGGAACCCTTTTGTTCAGACGCCGAACATTGACAACTTGGCAAAGCATGGGATAAAATTCAACCATGCTATTTTAACGGCCAGCTCCTGTAGCCCAAGCAGGATAAGTATTATCACAGGCAGGTATCCCCATAATACAGGAGCGGCAGAATTGCATACCCAGCCGGAAGTCGATTTTGAATCCATTGCTTCCAGACTTAAAGCGCAAGGATATTATACTGGGCAGGCCGGAAAATGGCATATGGGGAAGTTGTTAAAGCGGGGATTTGACCGGATTTATACAAAACACCAGGAGATCGGTGACGGAGGTGAAGCAAAGTGGATTCCCTCCCTAAAGGAAAGAGATAAGGATAAACCGTTTTTCTTTTGGTTTGCAGCGTTGGATGCCCATAGAGTATGGGGAGAAAATAAATTCTCCAATACCCACGATTCCGAAGAAATCGAAGTGCCGAAAACACTTGTTGATGATGACAGTACGAGGATAGACCTGCGCCAATATTATGATGAAATCAAGCGATTTGACTTTTACATTGGCGAAGTTGTCAGGGAATTGAAAAAACAACAAGTCTATGACAATACCGTCATCATTGTGATGGCTGATAACGGAAGACCTTTTCCAAGGGATAAGACCAGGGTATATGATTCGGGAATCAAGACCCCGTTGATTGTCCATTGGCCCGAAGGGATTTCAAGTAATAGCGAATCCAATAGTTTAATCAGCAGCATTGACATCGCACCGACCATTTTGGACATCTGCGGTATCAAGGCACCCGGATCTTTCCAGGGGAGAAGCTTTAAAGCGATATTGAACGATCCGCAGAAGGATTTTAGGAATTATGCTTTTGCCGAGCACAACTGGCACGACCATGAAGCCCATGAGCGGATGGTGCGGACAGCTGATTATCTTTATATTATCAATTTCCGCCCGGAATTGCCCAATCAGGGACCTGCTGATGCGATCAACAGTCCTTCCTTCAGATCCCTGGTAAGGGCAAACAAAGCAGGTAGCCTGACGGCTGCCCAATCGGATGTTTTTATGGTCCCGCGTCCTGCCGAAGAACTTTTTATGGTAAAGGATGATCCACGACAGGTGGTCAATGTCTTACATGATCCCCTCAGGAAAACGCAAATCCTGGATACCCGCGATGAACTGAGGGAGGTACTAATGGAATGGATGGAAGAAACCGGGGACAGTGTTCCTGAGCAACTTACCAAAGATTGGTATACCCGGGATACAGGTAACAGGATCAAAGAGAATTTCGGGAAACGCGGGCAGATGCCGGGAGAAAAAGAAGGTGCAGACCTGTCGAACAAAAAAGGGGGATTTTAATAAGTGATAGAGAAAAAGTTAAATGAGTTTAAAATCAGAAATATGAGGTTTACCGTATTGAAATTCGCACCATGCTCTCCAGTGACATGGGCTTTGGGAATGCTTGGGGCACTTTTGGTCGTAGCCTGCGGCTCTGCTTCCCGGGATAAATTCTCTAGACCCAATGTAATCGTCATTCTTGCAGATGACTTGGGCTACGGAGATGTGGGTGCCTATAACCGGCATTCGAAGGTTCCTACACCCCATATCGATCAACTGGCATCAGAGGGAATCATGTTGACAGAAGCGTATTGTCCTGTGGCGGTCTGTTCTCCTTCGCGCTATGCGCTGATGACGGGAACCTATCCCTGGAGAAGCTGGAACAAATCCGGGGTGATGAAGAATTATGAACGTTCGATGATAGCACCGGACCAACTTACTTTACCCCAGATGTTCAAAGAAGCAGGCTATGAAACGGCCGGTTTTGGGAAATGGCATTTGGGGACTTCTTTTCCCACTATCGACGGGGAGCAACCTGCAGGCCATGGGAAGTTTTATGCCAAAGACAATGGGGCAAACCTGGATTTTGCCCAACCGGTTTATGACGGTCCGCTGGACCACGGTTTCGACCAATGGCTAGGTTTTAGTTGTGCATCGGAGGGATGGGTATTGAAAGACAAGCAGGTGATTGGCGCTCTTGAGCATGACTTCTATACTGTGGAGCAGGCTCCGGGCAGCGACCAGATCAATATGATCCCCATGGATAGCTATCTTCCGATGATCACCGGGGCCACACTCGAATTTTTAAAAGACCGAGCTGTAGATCAGCAAGCACCTTTTTTTCTTTATTATGCTCCCTATGTGCCGCATGTACCGCTTGCGGTGAGCAAGGATTTTTTGGGAACAACCGAAGGCGGGGCATACGGAGATTATGTAAGTGAACTGGATCACTATGTGGGAAGCATTTTGCAGGTGCTGGACAGTCTACAACTAACGGAAAACACCATTGTGCTTTTTGCAAGTGACAACGGTTCCCAGTTTCTTACCACCTCCAGGGACATGGACGCATCCAGTGCTACCAACCGGCTTCCGGGTCATTTCCGGGATAGCCTGAACAGGTACGGTGCGCCTGGGGATCTTTCGGTGCACCATCCTAACGGAACGCTGAGAGGAGTAAAGAGCACGGCCTGGGAGGGAGGGGTCCGGACGCCGTTCATCGCCCGTTGGCCGGGTCATTTTCCTGCCGGTGGAAAAAGCGATCAGTTATTAGGACTCAATGATGTCATGGCTACACTGGCACCAGTAGCAGGCTATGAACTCGAAAACGGATCAACAACAGACGGGTTCAACCTTCTGTCCGTGCTTCAAGGTGAAAATGAAAACAAAAGGACTTCCATTGTAGTGCAATCCAGTGGTAAGGCTTATGGATTGAGGGACAGGCAATGGAAAATCATTGAGGTTCCTGGAAAAAACGGGGACACTTATTACGAACTTTATAATCTTCGAGACGATCCTTCGGAAAGCAATAATCTTGCCGAGCAGTATCCTGGTAAAGTCAGGGAGATGAGAAGCGAATTACATAAAATATTAGCCGGGAGTTCAACGGCCCACTGAATTTTAAACAGCTCTAGAATATAATGATAAACTCAATAACCAATAATATGAAGCTATATAAGTCTATACTGTTGATTTTTCTCATCCTGCTAACAGGGACAGCGCTCATTTCCCGGTCAGGGAAAACTAATGATCATAACCTAGCGGATGTCATTATTTACGGGGGGACCTCGGCAGGAATATCGGCCGCCATTCAAAGCAGTAGAATGGGGAAATCCGTTATGCTTATCGAACCGACAAACAGAATAGGAGGTCTCACCACCGGAGGCCTAGGACAGACTGATATCGGTAATAAGCAGGTCATAGGGGGGATTTCAAGGGAGTTTTATGAGAATATCAAAGAATACTATGATGATCACGACCACTGGAAATGGCAAAAGAAGTCGGAATATTCCGATGGTGGACAAACAAGAACGGAGGAAGGGGAAAACAGCATGTGGACCTTTGAGCCTTCAGCGGCTCTGGCCGTATACAAGCAAATGATCGCAGCAGAAAATATTGAAGTCATTTATAACGAAAGGCTCAACAGGGAAACCGGGGTTGAGATAGTTGAAGGCAGGATACACGCTATCACGATGGAAGGAGGAAGAACATTTGAGGGAAAGGTTTTTATAGATGCCACCTACGAAGGGGATCTTATGGCTGCAACAGGGGTAAGCTATACGGTAGGGCGTGAGAGCAATGCTGCTTACGGGGAATCATTAAATGGAATACAACTGGATAAGATCAATAGGTCTTTGACTGGTCTGGTATCCCATAACGCTTCCAAACACAACCTGATTCCAAGTGTGGATCCTTATGTGGTCAAAGGAGATCCCTCCAGTGGTTTATTGCCCAATATCAATGAAAAGCCGGGGCTTGATGGTGAGGCAGATAAAAAGATCCAGGCTTACTGTTTCAGAATGTGCCTGACTGACCATCCGGAAAACCGTATTCCTTTTCAGAAACCTTCCGGTTATGATGAAAAAAATTACGAATTACTGTTTAGAAATTATGAAGCCAGGAAGGGAAGTTTGGAAGATATGTACAGTTATGGTGGAGTAATCCCCTGGATAAATTCACAAATGCCGAACCGGAAGACCGATACAAACAATAGGTTTGGGTTTTCCACCGATTATATCGGAGGGAATTATGCGTATCCAGAAGCTTCTTACCAAGAAAGGGAAAAGATCATTAAAGAACATAAAAACTATCAAATGGGATTAATGTGGACTTTGGCCAACCACCCACGAATTCCCCAGGATATCCGTGAAGAAGTCTCCATGTGGGGTACGGCAAAGGACGAGTTTGAAAGTGCTGATGGATGGCAGCAACAACTGTATATCAGGGAAGCAAGGCGGATGATCAGTGACTATGTCATGACGCAGCAGAACTGTGAGGGATTAAAGGTCGTGGAGGATCCCGTTGGGATGGCTGCTTATGGTATGGATTCCCATCACGTGCAGCGCTATGTGGATGCCAATGGGTATGTCCAGAACGAAGGTAATGTCGAAGCTCATGGCTTCAAACCTTACCCCATAAGCTATCGGTCCATCGTGCCCAAAAAGGAAGAGTGCGAAAATTTGCTGGTTCCTGTCTGCTTAAGTGCTTCACATATCGCATTTGGATCGATTCGTATGGAACCCGTGTTCATGGTGCTGGGGCAATCTGCAGCCACGGTTGCCGCGATGGCAATTGATGCAGAAGAAGCTGTCCAGGATCTGTCATATGATAAGTTGAGGGCGAAAATGCTCAAAGACGGCCAACGAATTTAGATTTAATCCGAAATCAATGTCGTTTCGTTAACGTATGTCCCCGACCTCATGCGGGGCAGGCTATTCTGATCCCGACAGCTCGGGAAAGGATATTTTCATTCATAAGCGAGATTCCCTCGCCGCGGCGAGATGACAACTTTGTCACTGTCTGCTCTTATCACGGCATTAAATCTGGGTTTAATAAGCGAAGCGTGATGTTTTGAAAGGGACAATATGATTACCCGCCACTATTGGTTTGACTATGGTAGGTTTTTCGAATGCAGCAGGGCAGTGGCTACCGAATCAGTACCCTTGGAAGGTCTGGAATCCGGACTGGCAACAGTTCATTGTGCCAATTTATGGCCGCTCCCTGATTTAATTACCTTTTTTTGTTTTTAGCGATTAAACCTGGATCGGGCACAAATTCCCGCTCGAAATAGACCAAGTCTTTTCTTTCGGGAAACTCCTGCACTTGACAGTAATATATTCGATCGATATACCTTCTTATAACCAGCTTTGTGCTGGGATTTACCCTTGCATAAACTATATCCCCGGGATGATAATTGTTTTGTATGAATTCTTTGCGCATGATTTTTTTTTAATTACATAAAGTTGTATATTTTTAACTGAACGTATGCTGTAAATGGCTTGATATAACTTACAAGGATCACACAAACAAAGCAAGCAGGTATAAGCTGCTTTACTCAGTGAGCATTTCCACAACGAAATAATATCAAAGGTTAAACTAGCGAAGTTTATGAAAGGGAAATGGTTAAATGGAAATCCCTTCATGGCCAACATGTCTACAGGTAATAAGCCTTTTCATAGTGCCCCTAACGTGATGATTTATCCACTTTACTTTAAACAAGGGTGTCTAAAAGTTTCTAGGTGAAGAAGACTGGAAAGTGTATTTTTTTAAATGTAGCCTCTATTTTGGATTAAAAAACCAAAGGGTATGGATGATAAGGCTACCATTGAAAAACCAGGCAATAGAAAGTAGGTTGCATATTGGAAAAGAGACCATGCCCCTCCATTTTGCCATTTGTTCATCATTGCATACATAAATAATAAAATGAGACTCTTTATCAAATATATGGTCAGCTTACGATGTAAAATGTTGGTGAGAGAAGAACTGAGTAAATTAGGGTTTCAGAACTTTTTGGTCGAATTGGGTACTGTAGAAATCCGAGAAGAAATGTCCGCAGAACAGCGGGATCAGTTCGGAAAGAATTTATTAAAATCCGGATTGGAGCTACTGGAGGATAAAAAGAGTATACTTATTGAAAAAATCAAGAATTTAATAGTTGAAATGGTTCATTATGAAGATGAGTTGCCTAAAACCAATTATTCGGATTATATAAGTGAAAAACTAGGCTATGATTACACCTACTTGGCCAATATTTTTTCAGAGGTAAAAGGGGTAACCATACAGCAGTATATTATTCTTCACAAGATAGAAAGGATTAAAGAACTGTTGCTTTATGACGAACTAAGTCTCTCAGAGATTTCATACAAATTGCATTATAGCAGTGCGGCCCATCTTTCTAATCAATTCAAAAAAATAACTGGTCTTACCCCTTCCTACTATAAGAAACTAAAACAAAAAAGGGATAAGAACCTGGAAAACATATAAGGTAAAGGGTGGACTAAGAAACTGGGCTTTTGTGATGATTTTTAATGTCTCTTTGTGAAAGATAACCGCTGTCTTAGATAAACCTGTATTTTCTAAAGCTTTTGCCATCTTACCTACTCGGTCTATAATCAATGACTTAGGATGGTAGAGGAAGTGTGATATTTGCAAGTTTGTTTTTTTTACTGTAAGGTTAATCCAATGAGATATTTATAGATTTCGAACTAAGATTAATCTGTACACTAAAATCAACTAAGATGTCAAAGGAAAAAAATGGTAAAGCGAAATCCGATAAAAAACAGCCTGCGAAAAATTTAAAAGAGAAAAGGGCTGCAAAGGAAGCAAAGAGAAAGGAAAAAGAGGAAAATGATTAATGTAGTCCTATCCACCTTTAAAAATAGTAGCTAAGGACCGCTATTGGGTGGATAGTTCCTTGGTGCCTTGTAGGCCCTACGGTCACCTGCCGTTTTAACCAGAAATATGCATTAGCCTATCTACGCTGCGGCGAACAAATGTTGCGACCTGAAAGTACTTCAAAATCAGCCACCATGCGTTAGTTTTCGACTCTATCTAACGGCCAGACAGGGTGCTACGCCAGCACCTTCAAACTAGCTGGTTTTCTTGCATTTTTAGCACTTTCCGACATTTATCAGCCGGTCCTAATGCATGATCCGGTTTAAGAAAAATGGATATTCCTTTTTCTTGCAATAAAAAATATGCGTCAGAAAACTCGCTCGATTGGCGATTAATATTTCTTCGTTCTTGTTCGGTGGAGGAGATGGTGTTTTTTAGTCCATTATGTACTTTTTGATATGCAATGAAGGATAATATTACTCAACCGATTTTAAATTTAGTAGGAAGAAAAGCATGAAAATAGGATATATTAGTACTTACCCGCCAAGAGAATGTGGAATTGGAACCTTTACCCAAAATCTCCAGCTCGCCATAAAAAAGGCGTTTGAAGATAGTGATATAAAGTACGAAGGATCTGTGATAGCACTCAGCGATGATAATGATCACTATATCTATCCCAAAGAGGTGAAGATGACATTGCAACAGGACCAGCAGGCTGATTACCTGGAAGCTGCTGATTTTATAAACTTGAGCGGGTTGGACCTTTGTGTGCTTGAACACGAGTTTGGAATTTTTGGAGGTGAAAGTGGAGTGTACATTCTTCCTTTATTGCATAAGCTCGAAATGCCATTTATCGTTACGCTGCACACTGTTCTTGATACCCCTTCCTATAATCAAAAGATCATCCTAAAAGAGGTATGCAGAATGGCCAAAGAGATCGTGGTCATGAGTAATAAGGCCGTTACCTTACTCGAAGAGATATACCTTGTACCCATAGAAAAAATAAAGTTAATAGCACACGGTGTACCCGATATCCAATACGATTCTGCCGTTGTGAGAAAAACGTTTCGTTTTGATGGAAAAAAGGTATTGTTGACCTTTGGCTTTATCAGCCGCAATAAAGGAATCGAAACGGTGATCAGATCCCTTCCTGAGGTAATCAAAAAATACCCAAACACCATTTATTTAATATTGGGAAAAACACATCCTAATATCATCAAACATGCAGGCGAAGAGTACCGTAACTTTCTTCATCGCCTAGCGAGAAACCTGGATGTACAGGACCATGTGATGTTTATCAATGAGTTTATTGATGAAGACGAACTGATAAGGTACCTCACTGCCTGTGATATTTATATTACCCCCTATCTTGGCCAAACCCAAATAACCAGTGGGACGCTCAGTTATGCATTCGGAGCCGGGTGTGCGGTCGCTTCTACGCCCTATTGGCATGCAGAAGAACTTCTTGCAGATGGTAAAGGAAAAATTTTCGGTTTTAAAAACCATGAAGAACTTTCCAAGGTCTTGAATGGGCTGTTTGATCATCCAGACGAACTGAAAGCAATGAAAGAAAAGGCAGGTGACTATGGAAAGACAATAATATGGCCCGAGATAGGCAGAAAGTACAAAGGTCTTTTTAATTCCGTTATAGAGGAGCAGCCAATAAAGGCAGATAAGATAAAAAACATCCTGAATATTCCGTTAATGCCCAAGTTTTCACTAGCCCATATCAAGCGGCTGACCGATGACACAGGGATTATCCAGCATGCAAAATACGGTATTCCCAATCTCAAAGAGGGATATTGCCTGGATGATAATTCCAGGGCACTTTTTATGGTGCTAATGGCATATAAGCAGAAACGTGACCCGCTGGCACTGGAGTACATGCCTATTTACCTGAGTTATATTCACTATATGCAAAATCCCGATGGTACTTTCAAGAACTTTCTGGGATTCAACAGAATGTTCTTGGATGAAGTAGGCTCTGAAGATTCCTTTGGAAGAACCATTTTGGCATTGGGATACCTTTTGGGAAATGCCCCAAATGATGCCTATTTCCAAACAGGCCGATTGCTTTTTTTTGATGCGGTGCCCAATTTTCAAAACCTTAGATCAATCAGAAGTATTGCCAATACGATTATTGGGATAAGCTATTATTTGAAAACCAATATGCTTGATGAACAAATGGTTGAAATGCTAAGGGTACTGACAAATAAGCTGACCTTACAATATAAGCGACAATCCACACCTGATTGGAAATGGTTTGAGTCTCTTTTGACCTATGATAATGGAATCCTGCCCCTGGCCTTGATGCATGCTGCTGAAATATTAGAGGATGATGAAGTGCTGGAAATTGCCATGGAGACCATGGAGTTTCTGACCGAGCATACCATGAAGGATGGTTTTTTATCCATTATTGGAAATAAAGAGTGGTATGAAAAAGATGGTCATCGATCAGTTTATGCCCAACAACCCATTGATGCCCTGGCAATGGTCCAAATGTACTATCAGGCATTCTTGCTTACCAGGGAAAATGAATACCTGGAAAAACTATTTACATCATTTATGTGGTTTTTAGGAGAAAATGACCTTAGAATGAGCCTTTATGATTTTGAAACAAAAGGCTGTTGTGACGGTTTTGAAAGTTATGGAGTGAACAGGAACCAAGGAGCAGAGAGTTCCCTGGCTTATCTGGTTTCACACTTGGTTGTACTGCAGGCCCATGAGGAATTTTACAAAAGCGAACAACCAGAAGTGCCCAAAAAGAAAACTGATTGGCTAAATAAAGAATTACACCTTTGAAAATAGCCATGCTCTCTTCTATTGCCTGGAGAACACCGCCTAAAAAATATGGGCCATGGGAACAGGTGGCTTCCAATATATGTGAAGGGCTCGTGGAAAGGGGCCTAGATGTTACGCTATTTGCTACGGTGGATTCCCTTACAAAAGGAAAACTACAGTCAGCAGGTACATTTCCTTATGAAGAGGACAGGACCGTTGACCCCAAGGTAGCAGAATGCTTGCATATCAGCAATCTAATGGAACAGGCCCATCATTTTGATATCATTCATAATCATTTCGACTTCCTGCCACTTACATACGCAGCATTGATTAAAACACCGATGCTTACAACCATACATGGCTTTTCATCTCCTCAAATCCTCCCTGTGTATAAAAAATACAATGCAACCACTGGCTATGTATCCATTTCCGATGCCGATAGGTCAAAAGAACTGGATTATTTGGCCACTGTTTATCATGGGATTGATCCCCTTGTTTTTGATTTTCAGGAAATTAAAGAAGATTACCTGGTGTTTTTTGGAAGGATCCACCCGGAGAAAGGCACGCATGTCGCAATAGAAATAGCCAAAAGAGCTGGTCATCGTTTAATTATTGCCGGTTTGATTCAAGATCAAGGCTACTATGAAGAAAAAGTAAAGCCTTTTATCGATGATGATTCGGTAAGTTATTGGGGAAATCTTGGGCCGGATGAAGGAAGGAGACTACTCGCGGGAGCCAAGGCTTTACTTCACCCTATCAATTTCGAGGAACCATTTGGTTTGAGCGTGATAGAAACCATGATGTGTGGAACACCTGTCATTGCTTTTGATAGGGGCAGTATGAGAGAGTTAATAAAAGAAGGTGTCACAGGTTATTTGGTTAATGATGTGGAGGAGGCTATAGACAAGGTTGGGCATTTAAAAGATCTTAATGCTATTGATTGCCGTTTACATGCAGTGGAAAAGTTCAGCCTCGATTCCATGGTGGAAAATTACATCACAGTCTACAAGGGTGTGCTTAAATAAGCTCTCACCATACTTTAGGGCTTTTTAGTGCACCTAAGAGCTCTTTCATGGAAACCACAGCATAAGTCGATGAATAATCGGATACCGCATAAGGTAAAATCAAATTCTCATTATGAATGATGGCACCACAGGAATAGACCACGTTTGGAACATACCCCTCGCGTTCTTTTTCCAGGGGCACAAGAAGAGGCTCTTTCAATCTTCCAATTTCCTTTGTAGGATCTTCTAAATCAAGAAGTGATGCCCCGATGCTATACCGCCTCATGGGCCCGACACCGTGGGTTATGATCAACCAACCTTCTTTTGTCCATAATGGAGATCCGCAATTGCCGATTTGGGTGTATTCCCAAGGAAATTGGGGTTCCTGGATTTTTATAGGGGCCTTCCAAAGTGTACTTTTATCAGAAAACATGATGTAGTTGTTGACTCCATCAATCCGGGCCAGCATGGCGAATTGTCCTTTAATTTTTTTTGGGAATAGGGCAAGGTTTTTATTTTGGGCCCCTTCACCATGAAGGGGCATAACCCTGAAAGTATAAAAATCCTCTGTTGAGAGCAGTTTGGGTAGGGTAGTATGCCCGTTATAGGCCGTATAGGTGGCATATATTTTTTCATTACCATTGCCATCAGAAAAGTTTACAAATCGAGCATCTTCAATTCCCTTGCTTTCCGAATGCGATATAGGGAAAAGGACCCTTTCTGTAAGATCAGAATCCATGGAGAACTGGACATCATAAAAAGAGTCAACAAGCCAGGTCATCTCGTTCAGAGCCATTCTCCTTTCTATGCTGATGGTTTCGTCCTTTAATATTTTTGCTACTGCCGTGGTTAGCGCATAGTACTCAAAGCTTTCAGGAAGGTCTTCCATGATGGTATCGGAATATTTTTTGGGAATATTCATTTCAGAAAGCTTCTTGATAAAACGCTTTTTGTCATATAACCTTTTATGGGTGACTTCTGCCAGGTCGATCTGGTCTCCCGATTTCATGACATGCAGGTCGTTGTTTTTGTCAATGATGGCCCTTCGGAAAACAATAGAGGAAATATGTCCTTCGCCAGTGGCCCTGAATGACAGGATCACTCTCATCTCTCCCTCCTCAAGATAGGACTGGTCAAAGTCCCTGACGATGGATGGATTGAACATGGCTGCTGATTCAATGGAATATTCCATGGTACAGTAGGAACCAATCAGCATTCTTTGAGCTTCACTGAGTCCTTCATGAAACCCTTCCTCATTTCCAATCATTTCCTGGATCCTTCTGAAATGTTTGGAGAAAATCCTGGAAATATTTCGATGGCGGCTGGCGAAATCCCGTAAAGTTTGCTCTAAAATTAAGCTGACCTGTTCCTCGTCCATTGAAAGTACCCTGTTGATCATTTTTTCTGTACGGTCTTGCCCGTTCCAGAAAAACCTGGCCACAACTCTGCTGGAGTCGGGTAAAAACTTGAAGTTTTTTCTACATACCGATACTTTCATTTTGTCAATATTCATCCCCTTAATGGTTAAACTAAAGATACCCTTTATATTTATCAATACAGGGGTTTGTTGGGGATATTTTGGTCAATATTAAGGCTCTCAGCAAAACCTGCTTCCTGAAGATAAACGTTAACGCCTGATTTAAATCTGCCGATGATAAAGCATTTTTTTTGGCGCTTAACGGTGGTCTTTCCACACAGTAAAACATGAGAAATGTATAAGTAATGATGTTTCAATTATAGCACAATAGCAGTGGGGTTAGCCCATCTTTATATATACTTATTATTCACTAAATGATGAATTGAGTACATGATAAAAAGGGTAACAGCGTAGGGGAGTAGATTTTGGTAACGCTTTCGAGTCTTGCCTTGCGATTGTATAACCTGGTTTTCAATTGAATTTTAACTATTATGAGACAATTAGGGATGCAAAAATCAGAAGTATTGATGCTCGTAGAATTGATTGGGTATAGCCCACATGCAATTCTGAGGAAGATCATTATGAAAAAAGTAACCGGGAACGTCACAGCGCTTTCCTTTGATTCGGGGGAGGAACTGACAGAAAAGAAACACCTTTATGATAACTTCGTCCAGATTATTGAAGGAAATGCGGAAATCACCATAGATGGCAAACCTAAGGTGATAAAGTCAGGTCAATCTATAATTATTCCGGCTTATAGGTCCAGTATTATCAGAGCAAATTATAGATTTAAAATGATCTCTACTGTTTTCAAAAGTGGATATGAAGAAGTGGAGCTGGGCCAATAAATTTAGATCATCAACGGAAACCGGATAAAAGAGATGTAGCCATTATTAGGATAAATGGCAAATATATTAGAGAATCCGTCCCGAGCTTTTGAAAAAAGAATGCAGTGTAAATCCCTGTCTTTGATAGTCGTCCTCCCGACCAAACCGTTATCTGTCCGGTGTTGGTGAAAACCAGCATCCCTCCAAAATCATTTCGTTGGCCTCACCACAGCCTTTTGGATTTTAGAAAAGAGGGAATGAGGACCTTGTTTTTTGTTACTTTATAAGATGCTGGATTGTTTGTCAGTGATTGTACTGTATATTTTATCTGCGTTATTTATCATTAATTATCCTGCTCTAAATGCTGCCTCAAATGGCAATTAGTAATACTATTACAATCAAAAGAACTCCTATAGCTAGGATCCCTCCTGTTTTGGCCTTTTTCTTTTTTGCTTCCTTTTTATTTCTTTTGTTCTCCTTTGTTTCGGGGGATTTTACCTGGAGGCTATCAGCTCGGTGGTGTAGCCCGATAATACCGTTGGTTTCCACCACTATGGGGGTGTAATTGCTTTTTGCATTTGCACCAGGTATACTTGGAGAAAGCCAAAAAAGCATAATGGAAAATACTATAAGGTGTGTTTTTTTCATGATTTACTTAAATTAAGTTGCCGTAATTTAGAGGAATGTACCCATAGCACTGTAACACATAGATAATATTAAATTACACATATCACAGATTACCAAAAAACCAAGGTAATTTTTTTAAAAAAAGGTAGTCAATTTACAATTTTTCCTTGAAGTTATGTAAGGAGATAATTCCATGAAATGTTGATCTTTGTCAATGATGAATGGTCAGCGCAGCGATTTAAATGGCAGATCTATGTTTACCAATAGGTAGATCATGAAAGTAATGTAAGGGTCATTAGCTAAATGACAATCCACAGGAAATCAGTTTTGGCATGTAAAAAAAACGCTTATGGAAGTACTGGGCTTAGAGAACAGGGATAAATTTAACATAACAGTTTTTTGGATTAATCAAGCCTTTCAAATGAAGAAATCCTATCCACAACTTACAGAGATGGATTTATCCTTTGAATTTGGCAAGGAGGACGAACTAATAGATAGAATAGCCAAACGGCTGGATATTGGAGCCAATGACGTTATGGAATTAATGAAAAGGAATAACCTTCCATTACATTTATTGATCTAAATGCCCTGGTCTCAACCATTATAAAAGCGTTGGCGCAATAATGAAGACCATTTTTACCGTTTGTCCAGGCATTTTTTTACCCGTTATATATCAACATGCCAACCATCGATGAAACTAGTAGACCAGTGGAATGGGACGGCCTCCCGCCAGAATGGTGACCTAGCATCCAAAGGCTAATATTCTAAAACAACCGCTCTACAACCACCCTGAGGCACCTGCCTTTAATTATGTGGGATATCTGCAATCCCCGCCAAGGGATATGTAACGGATGGTAACCATAGAATCTTCACCTTTGTAACTAAGATAAAATGATCAAATAGATATGACCGCTACTACCACAACAAATCGCAAGGTTTCATACCTTATGAACACAATACATTTAATGGCAAATGAATTGGGAAAACAATTTACCAAATATGTTGCCATTGGCCAGCCTGTCCTTACCGACATTGGAAATAAATTTAAAATAAAGAATAATGAAATGATCCTTCCCTCATTGGGAAGATCAAAAATCAAGTTTGCTACCAGACGTCACTGGCCACTTATGAAATGGAAATAATCCACTGCCGTAAATGAGCTTCGCCATTACGTAAAGACTGATATGCTACGTTAGGTGATATTGACTTTCTCTCCAGTAGTGGAAGCTGTCTCTCAGTGTTTGCGTAGACCGAAAAAATGAGCACACTTGTTTGTGTTTTTTTTCGGTCACTATGGCGAATCGCCGAGGCAAAGGACAACGGTTTCAACTGCTAACCTGGGAAAAGGTGGTATGGGGAACAAAAATGACGATTACCATGAAAAATCTAAAATTTACATCCAATAAAAATACTGCATTCGCCGATACGCTGCGAACAAGGGTGAATAATTATTTTAAGAGAAATAACAAAAGCAAAAAAGGAACTGTAAGTATGGTGGTGAAAACCATTACTATGCTTACGCTTTTCTTTGTTCCCCTGATCATTTTAGGGACTGGGGCAGTTTCCCATCCTTTACTGCTTTTTGCATTGTACATTACCAGTGGTTTTGGCATGGCCGGAGTAGGGATGGGAGTAATGCATGATGCCATCCATGGATCTTATTCCAAAAAACCTTTGGTCAACAAGTACTTAGGTTATACCATGAACCTTATAGGAGCCAATTCCAGCGTTTGGAGAATACAACATAACGTGCTCCATCACACCTATACCAATATTGACCAGGGGGATGATGATATTAACGCGCCCTTTTTCCTGCGATTTTCCCCAAATGCCAAACGATATTGGATACATCGTTTTCAGCATCTGTATATATGGCTGTTTTACGGACTTTCTACGGTTTCATGGATTACCGCCAAGGATTTTATCAGGGCGAACCGATATAGGAAATTGGGCTTTTTCAATAAGAAGGGGGAGTTCAGAAAAGCAATATGGAAGATTGGAGGCTGGAAGTTGTTTTATTACTCATATGCATTGGTTTTACCATTGATTATGGTTCCTCTGCCTATGTGGATGATTGTTCTGGCCTTTCTAAGCATGCATTTTGTGACCGGGATCAGTATTAGCATGGTCTTTCAGACTGCACATGTGGTATCAAACACTACTTTCCCCAAACCTGATGATAAGGGAGTTATAGCCCACGACTGGACGCTTCACCAATTGGCCTCAACTAGTAATTATGCTCCAAATAACAGGTTTTTTTCCTGGTTGATCGGAGGACTGAATTTTCAGGTGGAGCACCATTTGTTTCCCAATATTTGCCACGTTCATTACAGAAAGCTCTCCAAAATAGTTTCTAAAACGGCAATGGAATATAATGTTCCTTATTTAGTGAAAAGAACGTTCCTAATGGCGCTTTTTGACCACGTGAAAATGCTCCGACAACTGGGAAGGGGATAATCCGTTAATGAATTTTCAGCCTTATGCTTGTTTAGAAATTAGCTCCAAATAAATTATATATAACTAACCAAGTGGTTCGTCTTAATCTTTTAACGAATCGATTTCTTGAAGATAAAAAAAGAAAAACCAACATCCTGTCTGATTCTACTGCTAGGATGTTGGTTTAATAGATTTTGACGAATTTCCTGCGAAAGCAAAACCTTTACTCGGACGCCAATGAAAAAGAATAGAACTTATCCTCCCAATCCACGCTGGAAATGTAATGAAAAGTCTGTTTGCACATTTGGCTTAGACTTAACCTCTATACTGCCATGATGGAGTTTCATGATATGTTTTGATAAACTAAGGCCAATTCCTGTCCCGTTTTTTCGGGAAGTATAGAAAGGAATAAATATTTTGTACATTTCATTTTCAGGGATTCCAGGACCATTGTCACTTACCTTTAGCGTAACCGTTCCTGAGTAGTTTTTCTTGCCAGAAAGCACGATGAGCCCATTATTTTGGTGTATAAATGATTGAATAGCATTTTTTGTCAGATTGAGGAGGACTAAAGTAATAAGGTTTTCGTCTGCATAAACTTCCAAATCATTAGGGGAAATGGATGTTTTGAAGGATATTCTATCGATACCTTCTTCCTGACTTAATAATATCCTTACTGTCTCAAAAAGAGTTTGAACCTTTAACAGTTTTTTGTCAGGTTCAGGAATTTTTGCCAAAGTCCTATATGAATCGGTAAATTTGATTAAGTTCTTGCCTTGGTTGTTGATAGTGTCCAGGGCTTTAGCTGTTTGGACAATCTTTTCCTGTGTGATTGTCTCGGGTTTGATTAATTCGCCATTGTTTTTGAAGTATCCTAAGAGTTTTTCAGACATAGAGGTAATCGGGGCGACGGAATTCATTATTTCATGGGTGAGCACCCTGATCAAGCGTTGCCATGAATCTATTTCTTGGTTGTCCAGTTCTTTGTGGATATTCTGAATAACCACCATGAGCATATTTTTCTCTTTTATGATCAGTTTGCTTGCCTTGACAGTGAGGTGAATACTTTCTCGTTCATTGGGTATTTGGATCAATTTTTGGTCAAAACCATGGTTTTTTTTGAGGGTTTGGAAAAGACTTTCACTGATGGGCTGAAGCTGCTGAATGTGGGTGAGGTGCTGATAATTGAGCAGCTGTTTGGCCGTTTTGTTCGAAAGGATAATATGCCCTGTTTCATTCAAGACCAGGATTCCAGTTTCAGCCTCTTCCAGAATGGTTTGGTAATATTGTTCCTGTTCTTTGATACTTATTTTGGCCTCCCGAAGCAGGTTGTTTACCCTATTTAGACTCGAGTTTAGTTCACGGATAGAGGCTGTTTTAATGTCATATGGGAAGCTTATGGTCGAATCATTGTTTTCTATGGCATTGAAGAAATAAGCGATTTTGCGGTTGGTCTTATTCAAAAACCTGATTATCAATATCGTCTGAGTTATAAGTAAAATAGCTATATAAACACTTAAAATGTAATCCTCCTTTAGGTACAAGTGAGCAAATACAAGTGAGGTTATTACAAGCAAGAGTACTCTTAGGCAGATTTGAAAATAAAGGTGCTTGCTGGCCATAATCAATGTGTGTTTTTGTTTAAACTGGTGAAAAATCAAAGGCCAAAACGTTTGGTCTTGTTATAGAGCGTTTGCCTACTTACTCCCAATTGTTCAGCGGCGGCCGTATAATTTCCATCATGACGGGATAAGGCACTGGCAATCATATCCCTTTCCATTTCTTCCAAGGTCATTTCCAGTTCATTTAGAGCAGGGTGTGACCTCTCTTTTAACAGGATGTCATCGTCCTGAAGGATGCTTCCTTCGCATAAGATCACACTCCGTTCTATGGTGTGTTGAAGTTCCCGGATATTTCCCGGCCAGCTGTAATCCAAGAGCTTTTTCTTTGCATTTTTATGGATGATGAGTTTTCCTTTCCCATATTTTGTCCCGTATTTTTTTATGAAGAATTCGGCAAGCAGCAGTACATCATCCCCACGCTCCCGAAGTGGTGGAATCTCAATGTGAATGGTATTGATACGGTAGAGCAAATCCTCTCTGAAATCACCGTTGTCCACCATTTCGTCCAAATTGCTATTGGTGGCACTGATCAAGCGGATGTCTATGGCGACAGGTTTGTTGCTGCCCACTTTTATCACTTCACGGTTTTGAAGGGAACTTAGCAGTTTGGACTGCAGTGGAAAAGAAAGGTTGCCTATTTCGTCCAGAAATAAGGTGCCTCCATTGGCGGCTTCGAATTTTCCGATCCTGTCTTCTTTGGCATCGGTAAAGGCACCCTTTATATGACCGAATAGTTCGCTTTCAAAAAGACTTTCCTGAATGGATCCCATGTCTACTCCCGCAAATACCTCATTGTTTCGTGGGGAGTGTCGATGGATTTCTTTGGCAATGAGTTCTTTTCCAGTACCATTCTCACCTGTAATGAGGACATTGGCCGTGGTTTTGGCTACTTTTCTCACTATGGTAAGCATATTCTTGACCGCAATGGATTCTCCAATGATCGGTTGGTCATTATTGTTGATAAGGCTCCTCAGGTTGGCCTGATCCTTTTTGAGATTTTTTACCTCTTTCCGGGACTGACCGAGTTGGAAAGCTGACCGGAGAGTTGCGAGCAATTTTTGATTGTCCCAAGGCTTAAGGACAAAATCGACCGCTCCTTCTTTTAGGGATTTGATGGCCAAATCCATGTCCCCGTAAGCAGTGATCATAATCACAGGGAGCTCAGGGGCTTTGCCTTTGATTTGCCTGAGCCAGTAAAGCCCTTCATTGCCCGTATTGACTTCTGCCGAAAAGTTCATATCTAGCAAAACGGCGTCATAGCTGCTCATGTCTCCCATTCCTGTGATCTTATTCGGGTTGGATATTGCCGTGATATAGGCATATTCACCTTCTAATAAGAACTCCAGCGCATTTAATATCGACTTGTTGTCATCGACGATCAATATTTTTCCTTCCATGTCGTCCATCTATCTGGTCCATGGTCAAAACTATGAATAATGTGAAATGAATTGGTTGGAGTGTAAAATATTTTGACACTTTCGTCAATATATTTTACAGCAACGACAAAAAAATAGTATAGGGAGTTTTGTAAGTAGTTGTTGTTCAGTGGGTATCATGGTTTGGCACGGCGATGGAATATAGGAGGATCAAACAGGTCTTAAAAAAAGTGATCTGAAGGATTCTAATGACCACTTTTTAGATTTCATCCAGGGGAGAGGCTTTTAAGTGTTGTTTTTCCGCATGCTTTGGCGAACAGTTAAAAAATGAAAGTTACTTCGTATAGACAAGTATATGGATAGGAAGATTGAAAAGAAGAAAGGGTTGAAATTAACCCATGTTTTGACCAGCCTTGGTAGTTTGGTCTTTTTGGTCCTTGTGTGGATGCTTGTGTATGGTCGTTCGGCTTCTACCTATCGGGTCAACAGGGAGAACCTGAGTATTGCCAAGGTCATTTCTGGGGATTTTGATGATTATATCAACATATCTGGACAGGTAAAGCCAATAAGTACGTATTACTTGCATGCCTATGAGGGAGGGAGAATTGTTGAAAAGTACTTGGAAGAAGGAGCCATGGTGGAGAAAGGAGATACGATCATGAAATTGGAGAATAGGGTGCTTCACATGGAGATTCTCAATGTGGAAGCAGATTTTGTTTCCAAACAAAATGATTTGAGACAAACTAAATTCAATTTCGAATCTGATCTGGTCATTAGTCAGACCACTAAAATAGAAGCCCAATATCTATTAAGGAAGGCCAAGAGGAATTACGAGCAAGAGCAATATATGTTTGATCGGAACCTGATTTCGAGGGAAGATTATATTGAGGCCAAGGAAAATTATGAATTGGCCCAAAAAAAGATGGAGGTAAGCCGTATCAAGTCCAAGCAAGACTCACTGGCCAAACTGATTACGGTCAAAGAGCTGGATGCCGATTTAGCAAGAATGAAAAGAACGCTGGACATGGTCTATGAACGATTGGACAATCTTAATGTGAAAGCACCTGTGGATGGTCAGCTGGCGATGCTCGAAGGAGAACTGGGGCAGCAAATTGCCTCAGGCAGTGCCATCGCCCAAATTTATGATCTATCCGGCCATAAGATAGAATCCTGGATCGACGAACATTATATTGACCGGGTCAATGCTTTTTTGAAGGGCAGGATCACCAAGAATGATAGCATTTATAAATTACAGATCAGAAAGATATTTCCTGAAGTCAAAGAAGGGAAGTTTAGGGTGGATATGCACTTTACGGAAAACAAACCTGCCCTAATGAGGAATGGTCAGAGTTATTACATCAACTTGGAATTGGGTGATCCACAAAAGGCATTACTATTACCGAAGGGAGCATTTTTTCAAAGTTCAGGCGGGCAATGGGCCTATGTTTTGGACCCTTCTGAGGAATATGCATATAAGAGAAGCATTAAAATTGGCAAGCAAAATCCCAAATACTATGAGGTACTGGAGGGGTTAGAAGTTGGAGAAAAAGTGATTATTTCGGGCTATGAAGCCTTTGGGGATAATGAAAAATTGGTGTTGCAGTGAAGGAAAAGAAATAGAAGATGGAAACTTTTGCACCACTGAGCTTAAGAAGGGGGCATTGTAAATTCCTGATATTTTAAAGTCCGGTATTGTGCTTTCGGCTCTTCTCTACATTCCCCGAAGGATTTCGGGATAGGCTATAACGAAGCCCCAATGCATATGCGGGTTGAAAGAAAAAAAATAAACATAAACTTATAAATACATGATAAAAGCAAATAACCTATCGAAAGTTTTTCGAACAGAAGAAATAGAAACCACTGCCCTTAACAATATCAACCTGCATGTGAAAAAAGGTGAGTTTCTAGCAATTATGGGACCTTCTGGTTGTGGAAAGTCTACCCTGTTAAATATCATAGGGCTTTTGGATAATCCCAGTTCCGGGACTTACCACTTTGATGGTACATCGGTGGGAAACCTAAAAGAAAATAACCGTACCAAGTACCGAAAAGGAAATATTGGCTTTGTGTTTCAGAGCTTTAACCTGATCGATGAGCTGAATGTATATGAGAATGTAGAACTCCCCTTGATCTATCTGAAGCTGAGTGCAGCAGATAGGAAAAAGCGAATTCACGAGGTACTCAAAAGAATGGAAATGGGACATCGCATGAAGCACTTCCCAAAGCAACTTTCCGGAGGCCAACAACAAAGGGTGGCCATTGCCCGGGCTTTGGTGGCCAATGCCAAGCTGATCCTTGCTGATGAACCTACGGGTAACCTGGACTCCAAAAACGGGCAGGAAGTCATGAACCTCTTGACAGAGCTGAACAAGGAAGGAACCACTATTGTCATGGTGACCCACTCCCATCATGATGCCAGTTTTGCCCATAGGGTGATCAACCTTTTTGATGGAAAAATTGTAACCGAAAATCAACAAAAAACAGCATCCGTATGATTTTTCATTACATTAAGTACGCTTTTCGCAATTTCAGGAACAAACTGTCCGTGTCTTTGGGCAGTGTATTGACCCTACTGTTGGGAACGGTCTGTATCTCCCTACTTTTTACCTATGTCTATAATGAACTCTCTATGGATAAATTCCATAGTAGAGGAAAAGATATCTATGCGATAGTCAACAGGGCCAACGAGGGAAGCGAATGGACACCAATTGGAGCCAGTTCATTCTTTAATTTTGATTATCGTAATTATCCTTCCATAGAAAAAGCTACATCCATTAGGAAATATAGGGAGGAAGAGATAAAGTTGATCTATGAAGGAAGAACCTATATGCCGGAAGGCATTGTTTCGGACAGTTTGTTTTTTGATGTTTTTGATTTTGAGGTAAAGCGTGGAGAAGGAAAGGAGGCCATGAGGTCGGAAGATGGTATTTTGATCACAGAAAAGTTGTCTCAACAAATGTTTGGGCATCAGGATCCTATCGGTCAAGTGATCAAAGTGGATGTACGTGGAGAAATGGAATATACTATAAAAGGCATCTTAGCTAATCCTCCATCGAATAGTTCCATAGCGTTTGATTTTGTTTTGCCCCAACATAAGGATCCCAATGTGTTTTCCCGGTCCGAAACAGATTATATTCTTACCAAGTCCGGTTTCGATGAAGGTGCGTTTAAGGCAATAATAAAGGATATCGGAAAGGAACATCACCAGTTTAAGGACAGTGAGAGCAGTATAAAGCCCTTTCTTGGATTGTATTATTCAACAGAGATCTCCGATAAGTGGACTACAGGAGTGTCCAAAAAGGGGGATAGGTCTCAGGTTTATGTCCTAGTGATTATGATAGGGGTTATTTTGCTGATTTCTGTCTTGAATTTTTCCAACCTTCAGGTAATAGAGACCAATGTTTCCATAAAACAAGCTGCTACCAACCTGATTTACGGAGCAGAAGGCAGGCATTTGGTTTATCAAAAGCTGGTAAATATAATGATATTAATAGTCATAGCCTTTTCGTTGGCCATTGGCGCTTATCATTTGGTGTTGCCATTTTTCAATGCGCTGACTGGCGCAGGGTTATTGCCTTCATTGGGGCAAATTATTCTTATCAATGGAGTGGTACTGCTATTGATGGGGGCGCTGGCTATCGTGTACCCTATGACAATTCTCTTACGAATGTCCCTTACCAAAAGTCTGAAGGGACAATTTGATGGAGGGAGATTTTTACTCAGTAAAAGGTTGGTAATCGTCGTACAGTTTTCGCTGACTTTTATCTTGTTGATCTCAGCTTTTATGGTCTCCAGGCAATTGAATTTTATGCTTGACAAGGATTTGGGCATAGAGTCCCAAAATATACTGCGGACAAAACTTTTTAATGAAATGCCCCGGTTTAAGGGTAACAGGGAGGAGATGGTCAGAAAATATGAGGAGGTTAAGGAGAAATTCCAGTATGTCAAAAATGAAATTGTATCCCACTCCGCTGTTGCTTCTTTTTCACAGGGAGGGACTATTTTGGAGCCGTCGTCAATGGACTGGAAAACGGAAAAAGCAGGAAGGGAATTTTCGACGGTAAACATGCTTGCGGTAGGGCCTGGTTATGAAGATGTTTTTGGATTGGAATTATCTGAAGGGCGTTTTTTTGACAATGAAAAAGATAAGGAACGTTCAAAAAAAGTGGTAATTAATGAGATGGCAAAAAAATATTGGCAAATTGATGACATCGCTACCACCACGTTAGAAAGTAGCAGCTGGGGTGGCGAGTATAGGATTTTAGGAGTGGTCAAGGATTTTAATTATCAACACCTTTCTGCGAAACCGGAGCCTTTGATCATGTTGTATTTTGAGGATTTTGAGAGGGATTTTATGCTCAAGTTTCATAATGGAGCGGAGCAGGAAGGACTGGCTTTTGTGAAGGGATTGTTTGATGAATTAAACCCTGGGCAAACATTCCATTACCGTTTTTTTGAGGATGAAATCCAAGCCCTTTACCAGAAGGAAAAGCAGTTAAGTACCATTTTTATCCTGTTTACGCTAGTTGCCCTTTTGATTTCATGCATTGGGCTGTTTGCGATCGCATTGGATGATACCCAGAAGCGGGTAAAGGAAATCGGTGTGCGCAAGGTCAATGGTGCCACGGTAAGGGAAATTATCGTACTGCTCAATGCGGATTTTGTAAGGTGGGTTTTGGTGGCTTTTGCCATAGCTTGTCCAGTGTCCTATTATTTTATGAGCAAGTGGCTGGAAAGCTTTGCCTATAAGACCACATTGGACTGGTGGATTTTTGGATTGGCGGGCCTGCTTACCCTTTGCGTGGCATTGCTGACCATCAGCGGCTTGAGTTACCGAGCTGCGATTACCAATCCTGTCAATGTATTGAAGGATGAGTAAAGAAATAGTTGTATCCCAAGTTATAGTAAGGTGGGAAAATGGTTACCTTAAAGGCAAACTAAAAACTGATAGGCTATAAAACAACAAAAACCGCATTACATAATGCGGTTTTTGCTTTTGTTGACCACTTGGTACTTATTTCGAACCGGTTTGTGGAGGATTTGGAAATGGCATTGGAATTGATTCAAATTCCAGCTTCAATAAAGATCTATTGATTGGATCGAGATGGGTAGATGCAACTAGCTGTTATTTGGTTTTTAGGTGGTGAATTGTAGATGCTTTATCAAATCTTTAAAATAATTCTTGTTCCAGATATCCAAAACGCTTGGTGTTTTTATGAATCTACGTATATCCCTTTTGACATAATCCATATTTACAGTGTCTATTCTTCTATTTAATAATTCAAGAAACTCAGTTTCTGATATTTGGTTTTTCTTCCAGTCACCACTATCCATTGCCCGAACGGCAAAATGAGATAAATTCAATTTGGTATCTCTCCGGATATACCATTCCATATCGTACCAATCCCTCCCTTTTACATTGGTGCCCCATCTTCTGAACAAAAGAGCATGCATTTTTCCTGCAAACAGATCGGAAATGGAGAAACATTTGACGTAAAAGGAAAAGGGTTTTAACAATAGCTTTTCTTCGGTATCAAAGCCCAATGGTGGCTTGGTGTCGATCTCAAGCTTTATCTTTATGTTTGCCATTTGTTTAAGTCCGTTTTGGGGGATTATTCCTTCCAAAATAAGTTCCTTCCACACTGTTTCCGATTTCAGGAAGGCCGAATTAATGTTGCTGTCTGCTGTTTTGTTTTTTTCCTTTATCGATACGTTCATTCCCAGAGATGCGAATTCGTCGATGATTGCATTTTCGTATTTGGCAATGGAAAATGAAGTGTCCTCCTTCAAAAGACTAAAATCGAGGTCCTCAGAAAACCTGTCCAAGCCATAGAATATCCTAAGAGCTGTCCCTCCGTAAAAAGCCGCTTTTTCGAAGAACCCTGATCTATAGAGCCCTGAAAGAGCAATTTCTTGCATAATTTCCCTCAATGCGTCTTTAGCTTCTTGCTCATTTCCGGGATTATATGTATTTAACCAATCTTTGATCATAACCGCTCAATCATTTTTATTATGTAATAAATGCTACTGCTTTTGGGGGATACTACCAACCATTTACGGATTGATTCTAAATCAAGTTTTCTAAGCTGGAATTCGTCCATTCGTAAGTTCTCAACAAGGAAATTATAAGCCGAAGCTATGCTTCTGATAGTGCCTGGAGTAGTGACGATTTTGTCACATATAGCCTTTTCTGGAGTGGCCATTAGTGCAAACTGGTTCGTTGAAACAGGGGTTGATCTTATTCCCAAAGCATAGTAGGTAAGTGGTAGCTGCCTGTAGGAAAATGTTCCGTAGAGAGTATGAAATTCCCGGGAGCTTTTGGTACACATGGAGGTAATCTCAAAGACCCTTTCGGGGATCATTCCATAATGTGATAGGGCGGTTTCCATGGAGACATAACTTGGGCCAAGAATGTGGTTTGCCAGCAGGATCAGGTCAGGTTTATCATTGGTCAATCCTGGACCAGCTGTATAGAGCCCTTTTTTTATTTGGCTCAATATTCCTTTGGTCTTTAAATGCATGATTTTATCATTTGGCCTTTTATATCCTTTTAACCAATGGATAAGTAATTGGTGGGAAATGGGCGCATGGGAATGATTACGTATTTGCTGGTTTACATCCATATCATAAATGTATAAAATAAATAAGATAATCGAAAAATATCCGATTATCTTTTGATATTGTTACAAAATGTAAACTATTAAATGAATGAAGGAATTCAGGTGAGGGTAAGAAAAGTTATGATAAGATATAGGAGATCAAAGTCGTAGAGCTGTGGCGGCATAGCCTGCTAAAAATAGAAATCCTTGACGTTTCTCATCTTTCATTAATCAAAGCCAATGTTGATGCCGAGACTGTGTCTTTTTGTAGCATTTGAGTTGGGTTCTTTTTAAGCCAAAATTTTGTTCAACCAAGTCAATGGCATATTCAGGAAGATAATTGATCTCGTCTTTTAAAGCAGACTTAATTAAGTTTTTGCCATAATACCTCGTCATTTCAGTCAATTCAGTTTTAGTACCCCGCTCAATTACCCTTTCGATGACTGTTCGATAGCTTTTATCCCAATCCAGTTTATCGAAATCGAAATCCCAGAACAACCTTTGAGGTAGGTTTGGATATGCTGTATTTGATTTTATGGATTTCATATGAATTCTATATTAAAGCACTTAATGTAAGTAACAAATATTATTCTAGAAAGAATCATTGGTCAGATAAACGACCTAATTCAAGAAAAAAGTTAAGCGTTTAAATTTTCGGGAGCTATTAAATGAAATAATTCGAGATAAAAAGAAAGGGTCATAAAAAATATGAATATAGATGGCATTTAAGGCAAACTGAAAACTGGTTTCTTTTAAAAAGCAAAAACCGCATTTCGTAATGCGGTTTTTGCTTTTGTTGACCCACTAGGGCTCGAACCTAGACTCTTCTGAACCAAAATCAGACGTGTTGCCAGTTACACCATGGGTCATTTTTATGTGCTTAAGGCCGTGTTTGCCTTAAATGTGACACAAAGGTATGTGCTTTTTTTTTTAATGCAAACCCTGATTTAAAGTTTTTTTGAGGGTTTTTTGTAAGTCCCTTGAAGTCAGTAAAAAAAAAGTACTGACTCCAAGGGGTGATCCACTATTGGTGGGAAGCTACCCATTCTTTGGCATTGACGAAGGCTTCTACCCACGGCGTGATTTCCTGATCTATTAGTTCCTCGGGGTAATCAGGCCAGTTCCAAGGTGCCAGGGAGCGTTCGATATGTGGCATAATGGCCAAGTGGCGGCCATCACGTGAGGCCAAACCGGCTACGGCGTAATCCGAACCATTAGGATTGCCAGGGTAGGCCTGGTAGCTGTATTTCATGCCAATATTGTACGCTTCCTCTTCTTTGGGAAGGGAGAACTTTCCTTCACCATGGGCCACCCATACCCCTAACCGTTGGCCGGAAAGAGAACCGAACATCACGGTGTTGTTTTCAGGAATGTCCACATTGACAAAGGAAGATTCGAATTTATGGCTTTCATTGTGCAACATCTTTGGCTTCACGTCATGGTCACGGTTGATCAGCCCAAGTTCTATCATTAACTGACAACCGTTACATACACCAAGGCTCAGCGTATCAGGACGGGCATAGAAATTGTCCAAAGCGGTTTTTGCCTTTTCATTGAACAGGAAAGCTCCTGCCCAGCCCTTGGCGGATCCCAACACATCGGAATTGGAGAAACCTCCTACGAAAACGATCATATTGACATCTTCCAACGTCTCACGACCAGTGATAAGGTCGGTCATGTGGACGTCCTTGACATCAAACCCTGCCAGCCATAGTGCGTAGGCCATTTCCCTGTCTCCATTTACCCCCTTTTCCCGGATGATGGCGGCTTTGGTGCCATTGGCTTCATGCCGGTAAGGGTTTAGCTTAAAGGCATCGTAAGTGCCTTCCCAGTTCTTGCCAAACGTAAATTCCAATGGCTGCTGCTTATAATTGTCAAATCGGTCCTTGGCAAGCCGCTGACCACTTTGTTTTTGGTCCAGCAGGTAGGATGATTTGAACCAAGTGTCCCGGTGTGAGGCCACATCGAGTGACATGTCCACTCCTTCCAGGGTTACCTTGCCGTCAGTGGTGACTTCTGCAATGGTGATGTAGGAAATGCCAAGTTCTTCCAGGTTGGCTTTTACAGTTTTGGCATCCTTGGCCTGGACGACCACGCCGGGATTTTCAGCAAAAAGGGCTTTGATAATGTCCTTCTCTTCGAGTTGGTCCGTTTTGACATTCAGTCCGCAAGCCTTGGTAGGGAAGGTCATTTCCAGTAGCGTGGTGATCAAACCACCAGAGGAGATGTCGTGTCCTGAAAGGAGCAGTCCCTTTGCTACCAATTGCTGCACGGCCATAAAGGCTTTTGCGAAGTAGTCATTGTCCTTGACAGTAGGCGGTGTATTGCCTATTTTATTGACCACTTGTGCAAAACTGCTTCCTCCCAACTGAGCATTGTCCTTGGAGAAGTCTATATAAAGCAGTTTGGTGCCCGTCACCGGTTTCAGGTCTGGAGTGACCGTCTTGCGGATATCGGCACATTCGCCCACGCTGGAGATGATGACCGTGCCGGGTGAGTAGACGGTCTTGCCGTCAGGGTATTTTTGGGTCATGGACAGGGAATCTTTTCCGGTAGGGATATTGATGCCCAAGTCAATGGCAAAGTCGCTCACCGACTGAACGGCCCTGTACAGGCGGTCGTTTTCTCCCTCGTTTTTGGCAGGCCACATCCAGTTGGCACTGAGCGAAATACCGCTGAGCCCGTCCTCTATCGGTGCCCATACCAAGTTGGTAAGTGCTTCTGCGATGGCCAGTTTGGATCCTGCTTCCGGGTTGGTCAAAGCCGCCACGGGAGCATGCCCGATGGAAGTAGCGATGCCTTTTTTACCGGTAAAGTCTATGGCCATGACAGCGACGTTGTTCAGGGGTACCTGGATGGCGCCAGTGGTCTGCTGGGTGGCCACACGACCTGTTACCGATCTATCCACTTTATTGGTGAGCCAGTCCTTACAGGCCACAGCTTCCAATTGGAGAACCTCGGCAATATACTGCTTCAGATCAGCGGTTTGGTAGACAGGCTCTGCATATTGTGTCGTTGCTTTGTTGTCGGTAAGGATGGTTTTGGGAGAGCTGCCAAACATATGGGACAAGTCCCAGTCGATCGGTTTTTCTCCCGAGTTTTTGTTTTCAAACCTGAAGTGCATGTCCCCGGTGGTTTCACCCACCACATAGAATGGAGCACGTTCACGTTCGGATATTTTTTTCAAGGTTTCCACATGCTCCTCGCCGATGACCAATCCCATTCTTTCCTGGGACTCGTTGCCGATGATCTCCTTGGCAGATAGGGTAGGGTCGCCCACGGGAAGTTTATCAATGTCGATATTTCCTCCCGTATCTTCTACCAGTTCAGACAGGCAGTTAAGGTGTCCGCCGGCTCCGTGGTCGTGGATGGAGATGATAGGATTATGGTCGTTTTCGGCCATGGCTCGAATGACATTGGCCACTCTTTTTTGCATTTCAGGGTTGGAGCGCTGAATGGCATTCAGCTCGATGGAATTGCTGAATTCACCGGTGTTTACCGAAGAAACGGCACTTCCGCCCATGCCAATGCGGTAGTTGTCGCCGCCCATGATGACGATTTTGTTGCCTTTTACCGGGGTGTTCTTAAGGCTGTATTTTTCCCTGGTAAATCCAATACCACCTGCCAGCATGATGACCTTGTCAAAGCCAAACTGCTTATCGTTTTCTTCATGCTCAAAGGTAAGGACACTTCCACAGATCAAGGGCTGTCCAAATTTATTGCCAAAATCACTGGCACCGTTGGAGGCCTTGATCAGGATGTCCATTGGGGTTTGGTAGAGCCATTTTCGCTCGTTGAGATCCTTTTCCCAGCTTCTTCCCGCCTCGCTTCTGGAGTAGGAGGTCATGTATACGGCCGTACCGGCCAGTGGAATGGAGGCCGTTCCTCCTGCCAGCCTGTCCCGGATTTCTCCTCCCGAACCGGTGGCAGCGCCATTAAAAGGTTCTACAGTAGTGGGGAAATTATGCGTTTCCGCCTTTAGCGAAAGGACGGTGTCGATGCTTTCTGGCTGGAAATAATCGGCTTTATCCTGGCTTTTGGGGGCAAATTGCTGCGCCTTTGGTCCCTTAACGAAGGCCACATTGTCCTTATAGGCAGAAACGATTTTATTCGGATGCTTGATAGAGGTTTTTTTGATCAACTGGAATAGGGTGTTTTCCTTTTCCTCTCCATCGATGACAAAGGTGCCATTGAATATCTTGTGGCGGCAGTGTTCGGAATTCACTTGGCTGAAGCCGAAAACCTCACTGTCGGTCAGTGGCCTGCCAAGACTTTTGCTGACCTTTTCCAAATATCCGATTTCCTCATCGCTCAGGGCAAGGCCTTCCTGTACATTATAAGATTTGATGTCGGTGATCGACAGCACTTCTTCTGGTTTCAGGTCGATGGTAAAGGTGTCCTGCCCAAGTCCATCGTACTTGGCCTGGAGCATAGGGTCAATTTCCTGGCCTTCCTCCAGGAGACTGAACTCCTCAATTCTAAGGATTCCCGAGATGCCCATATTGGCAGTGATTTCCACTGCATTGGTAGACCAGGGAGTGATCATTTCTTTTCTGGGGCCGGCATAGCTGCCTTCCACCTTTTCCTGTGCGAGCTGGCTGGCTTCGCCAAAGAGCCATGAAAGCTTTTGGAGGTCCTCAGGTGCGACAGGTTGTTTGGCTTCTAGAGCGTAGATGGTGTTTTTTTGTGGGGATTGGAAAAAGAGAATCATGTCCGCTGTTATTGGATGACCATAAATTAAGGAGCAAAGGTACGCAAATGGTTGAAAACTTGGAAGAGCCCGTTGGATTTTATATTGGCTGTACGGGAACGGCTTGTCAGCACAATGGTTTTGGAGTTTTTCTACACGTTATATCAGAGGGGAGAACACCGTCGAGGAGAGGTGGTTCAGGAAAGTTGCCGGGGGATCAAAGCCTTACCGATAAAAGCGGGGGCTTCACCGAGTATTTAATAAAGATAACCTAAACACGTGGGGACTTTTGCTATTCGCCCAATACCTTTGATGAAGAATAAAAGGTTAGTCTGTCGTCCGGTTATGGACAATGCATTGACCATATGCGTACAGTGCGGTCTTTCGAAGTGGCCGGGATACCCTACCCGGGGTGGTTTTGGTTTTTGTAGGGTTTTTGATGAGAGGCACCAGGGAGTGGAAATAAAACGCCGGAAACTTTGAGGTTTCATAAAGTTTCCGCAGTTTTGCGTGAGTGAAATTTAGAAGTGGACTGAGATTTTGGAGACACGCGAAAAGATATTGACAATCGCCATGGACCAATTTGCCCGTTTGGGGGTAAGGTATGTGACCGTGGATGATATAGCCCGGGCTGCTGGTGTTTCGAAGAAGACGATATACCAGGAGTTCAAGGATAAGGCGCAGTTGGTGCTGGAGGCCTTTAAAAACAAAATGCTGGAGGACCAGGAGTTTTTTATGAATCTCTATGATGAAAACCAAGGGGCGATATGGCATTTTGTGGAGGTGTCCAAATACATCCGCTCAAGGTTTTCCAATATCAACCCTGTGGTATTCAGTGAAATCCAGCGGTATTATCCCAGTTGTTGGAAATTGTTTGAGGATTTTAGGCAAAACTGTGCCATCAAGACCATTTCTGACGTCTTGGAGAAAGGTAAGAAAGAAGGGTACTTCAGGCCGGAAATTGATGCAAATATCCTGGCCTTGGTCAGAATGGACCAGATTGCCAGTACATTTGATTCGGAAAAATTCCCGCCATCGAAATTCAATGTTATGGAAGTTCAGATGGCGATCATGGATCATTTTATCCACGGTATTTTGACCGATAAAGGAAGAGAACTATTTTATAAAATCAATAATCAGGATTAATTCATGCGTTTAACAACCAGATTCTCCCTTTTTGGCGTCCTGCTCACCTGCCTGCTGGCAGGTCGGGTATCCGCCCAGGAAGTATTGGAGTTTACTTTAGAGGAAAGCGTCCAGTACGCTTTGGAAAACAACGCCGATGCCAAGAATGCCTTGCTGGAGACTTTTGCTTCAAAAGCTTCGGTAGGAGAGCAGGTGGCTCAGGGACTGCCCCAGATCAATGGCAGTTTTGATTTTACCAAGAACGTATCCATTCCGGTGATGTTTTTGCCCAACGAGGGACCTTTTGCAGATCCGGACAACCCTTCGGATGTGATTCCGGTACAGTTTGGCGTCAACTACCAGAGTGGCATATCGGTAACGGTGAACCAGATGATCTTTGACGGATCGTACTTTGTGGGACTAAAGGCAGCACGTACCTACAGACAGCTCAGCGAGTTTGATAAGGAAAAAACCGAAAATGATGTCATCGAGAATGTCAAAAAGGCCTTTTTTACCGTGCTGGTCAACGAGGAGCGGCAGCAGCTCGCCGAGGCCAATCTGGCAAGGATCGACACGCTGCTCCAGGAAACTACGGCCCTGTATGAGGAAGGCTTTGCCGAGAAGATCGAAGTTTCCCGTGTGAAGGTGCAGTACAATAACATCAGGACCGAGCTGGATAAGATCAATGCCGCCTCAGAGATCAGCAAGCAACTGCTAAAGGTCCAGATGGGCCTGCCGATTGAATATGAGATCCGCATGACCGAAAGCTTGCGGGATTTGAACCAGCCGGAGCAAATTACGGATCTATTGGACAACCCAGGTTACCGAAGGGTAGAAATGGACCAGCTACAGACCAACTGGGAACTGGTGAAACTGGACCTGAAAAACAATACGGTACAGTACCTGCCCAGTCTCAACGCGAACTTCACCTACCAGCGGAACGGTGCAGGACAGCAGTTCAACACGCTATGGGATGGTGAAAATTGGTTTACGGGTGCCTTTGTCGGGCTCACGCTGAACGTGCCCATTTTTGATGGACTGGCCAAGGCCAAGCGGATCCAGCAAAACCGTATCCAGCTGCAGCAGATCGAAAACCAGATCGACATGCTGGATGATAACATTGTGGTCGAACGCTTCCAGGCGAGGACAAACCTGCAGAACAACCTCAAAACACTGGATGTCCAGCGGGAAAACATGGAGCTTGCCAGCGAAGTGTACGAAATCAGCCGGATCAAGTATACCGAAGGTGTGGGCTCCAACTTTGAGGTAGTGGAGGCGGACTCCGACCTTGTGGAAGCCGAGATCAATTATTACAGTGCATTGTACGACGCTTTGATCTCCAAGGTGGATCTTGAAAAAGCATTAGGAATATTAAGATGAAAAAATACATATACCATTATAGCAATATGAAAACCTTTTCCAGATTATCATTGGCATTAGCGGCCGCAATGACTTTTTCCTGCGGCCCGCAAGAATCTGAGCTGGAGGCAAAAAAAGCCCAGCTGAAAGCATACAAGGATCAGTACCATGAGCTGAAGGATAATATCTCCGCGCTCGAAAAGGAGATTTCCGCAGAGGACTCTACTTTTGCAAGGAGCAATAGAAAATCCGTTTTGGTGACCACTGTCAAGGCCCAGAACCAAGCCTTTGAACATTACCTGGAAGTGACCGGATCGGTACTTTCCAAAAAGAATGTCAACATCAGTTCCGAAGTGTCCGGAAGGATAGAGCAGATCGATGTGCATGAAGGGATGCGGGCTTCCAAAGGAGAGGTATTGGTGAGCATTGATGGGGAATCCATTGATAACAATATCTCCGAACTGGAGACACAGCTGGACCTGGCCACTACCCTATATGAAAAGCAGAAGCGCCTTTGGGAACGCGAAATCGGCACCGAAGTGCAGTACCTCGAAGCAAAAAACAGGGTGGAGTCGCTGGAGAAGAACCTGGAAACCCTAAAAACACAGAAGGATAAAACCACCATCCGTGCTCCGTACCATGGTACTGTGGAAGAGGTGATGGTAAAACTGGGAGAGCTGGTGCAGCCGGGCATGCCGATCATCAACTTTGTCGGGGAAAGCGACCTGTACATCGAAGCGGATATTTCCGAGGCCTATGTAGGGGTGTTGGAGCAAGGAGATTCGGTAAAAGTGCAATTCCCTTCACTGGACCGTGAGGTTAATACCAAAGTGACCGCAGTGGGAGCCATCATCAATCCCAATAACAGAACCTTCAAAGTGGAGGTGTTCTTGCCGAGCGTGAAGCATATCAAACCGAATATGATATCGGTGCTCCGGATCAAGGATTATGAAAATAAAGCGGCGACGACCGTTCCTACCAACCTAATCCAACGTGATAACAAAGGCGAGTACGTCTTTGTGGTGGACAACGGACAGGCCAAGAAACAATACATCACGAAGGGAGAGACCTATCACAGGGTTTCCGAAATCAAGGAAGGACTTTCAGGCGGGGAAGTGCTGATAGACAAAGGATTCAGAGAAGTAGCTGAAGGTTCCAAAGTTCAAATCGTTGAAAGTTAATCATGGCAGAAAAACAACAAGATAAGAATGTAACCAGGGAATTTGGGCTATCCTCGCTGGCGGTCAATAACAAGACCAGTGTGATCATCCTTTCGCTGATCATCACTTTTATGGGCCTGTATGCCTACCGGACGATGCCCAAGGAGAGTTTTCCCGAAATTGTCATCCCTACCGTGTATATAGGGACCAGCTATCCGGGAAACTCCCCGGTGGATATGGAGAACCTCATCACACGTCCCATTGAGAAGGAGCTTAAATCGCTCAAGGATGTGAAGACCATTGAGTCTACTTCCATACAGGATTACTCCACCATTATCATCGAGTTCAATCCCGGAGTGGATATTTCCAGGGCCCTGCAGGATACCAAGGATGCGGTGGACAAGTCCAAGAGCGAATTGCCCACCGACCTGGATCAGGATCCGAATATTTTTGAGCTCGACTTTTCGGAAATGCCGATCATGTTTGTGAACCTTTCGGGGAATTACTCACAAGAAGAGCTGAAGGAGTTTGGCGAGTACCTGGAAGATGAAATAGAGGCCCTGCCCGAGATATCCAGTGCGGACCTTACCGGTACCATCGACCGTGAGATCCAAGTAAATGCCGACCTGTTCAAAATGGAGGCCATGGAGGTGAGCTTTGGGGATATCGCCGATGCGATTTCTTCGGAAAACGTGACGATCTCAGGAGGGAACATCCTCAGCGGTGATTTCAGGAGGGCGCTGCGGATTACAGGAGAGTTTGAAGATCCTTCAGAGCTCAACGACATCATCGTCAAGATCGAAGGAGGAAATATCATCTACCTCAGGGATGTAGCCGAAGTAAGGGACACGTATAAGGAGCGTGAAAGTTATGCCCGCGCCTCCCGGCTTCCCGTGGTTACCGTCAATGTGATCAAGAGAGGTGGGGAAAACCTTTTGGCGGCCAGTGATAAGATCAAGGAAATCCTGGAGGAAGCCGAAAATAACCATTTTCCCTCCGACCTGAAGGTCAGCATCACCAATGACCAGTCCAAAGTGACCCGCAGCATGGTGGCCAACCTGGAGAACAGTATCATCTCGGGGATCATCCTGGTGATCATCGTACTGATGTTTTTCATGGGCTTTAGGAATGCGCTCTTTGTAGGGATCGCCATTCCGCTTTCCATGTTCATCTCCTTTATGATCCTCAATGCCTTTGGAGTGACCCTGAACATGATGGTGCTGTTTTCCATGATCCTCGCACTGGGGATGTTGGTGGATAACGGTATCGTGGTCGTCGAAAATGTATACAGGCTCATGCAGGAAGGGAAGACCCCTATCCGTGCGGCCAAGGAAGGGGTAGGTGAAGTTGCCTGGCCGATCATTACATCTACGGCCACTACCGTGGCGGCCTTTATCCCGCTGGCCTTCTGGCAGGACATCATGGGGGAATTTATGAAATACCTTCCCATTACCTTGATCATCGTGCTCTCATCATCCTTGTTTGTGGGACTGGTGATCAATCCGGTGGTGACGGCGATGTTAATGAAAATCCAGGATTTGGACAATGTCAAGCCCAAGAAGCGGTCCTTTATCATTGCAGGGACTTTGTTGACCATTGCAGCGATTTGCTATATCGCCCAGGTGTTTACCATGGCCAATATAGCCCTGATCGCAGCCATCATCACGCTGGTCAATGCCATCTTCATGAAAAAGGCCATCAGGTGGTTTCAACAGGTGTTTTTGGTTTGGTTGGAAGAGAAATATGAAATGCTGCTTTCTTTTGCCCTCCGTGGCCGAAAGCCGTACCTGTTTTTCTTTGGCATGTTCGGTGTGTTGATATTTTCACTGGTACTGTTGATGGTAAGATCACCTAAGGTGGAATTTTTCCCAAGCAGTGATCCTAACTATGTCAATATTTTTATAGAATATCCCATTGGTACCGACATTGAAGCTACCAATGAATTTAGTAAAAAAGTGGAGGACGAGGTGATGGAGTTGATCAAGCCGCACCGGGATATTGTGGAAGCCTTTATCGCCCAGGTAGGGGAAGGCACGAGCGATCCTTCCGAAGGGCCGAGTATGGGGGTAACCCCGCACAAGGCGATGCTGACGGTGAGTTTTGTCGAATACCAGTACCGGGACGGCAAGAACACCACAAAGATCATGGAAGAACTCCGGGAGGCTATGGCAAAATACCCCGGCGTACAGATCACCGTGGACAAAGAGCAAAATGGCCCTCCTGTAGGAAAACCGATCAACATAGAGGTGAACGGTGAGGATTATGAGAAGTTGGTCGCAGAGGTGGAAGATATCCGGGAGTTTATCCAAGGGGCTAACATCCAAGGAATCGAAGAGCTGAAGATGGACCTGCAGACCGGAAAACCGGAACTGATTGTCAACATCGACAGGGAAAAGGCTCGTAGGTTTGGCCTGTCCACCTCTACGATTGCCAATGAGCTGAGAACGGCAATCTTTGGGCTGGAAGTTAGCAAATACAAAGAAGGAGAGGATGACTACCCGATCGAATTGAGGCTTGCCGAAAAATACCGCTATGATGTTGATGCCTTGGTCAACAAGAAGATCTATTTCATGGACAAATTCGGCAATAAAAGGCATATACCGATTACTTCTGTAGCAAACTTTGAATACAGTTCTACCTACGGTTCGGTAAAGCGGAAAGATCTTGACAAAGTGATCACCATTTACTCCAACGTCAACGAAGGATTCAATCCGACGGAGATCAACAACAGGATCAGGTCGAGATTAGAGGATTATGAATTGCCGGATGGTATCGATATCAAATTTACCGGAGAGCAGGAAGAGCAGGCCAAATCCATGGAATTCCTTATGCGGGCGATGATGATCGCCGTAGCGGCCATCTTCCTGATCATCGTGGCACAGTTCAATTCCCTGATGACACCGTTTATCATCATGTGTTCGGTGGTCCTGAGTACCATCGGGGTATTTATCGGGCTATCGATTTTCAATATGGACTTTGTGGTGATCATGACCGGTATCGGTATTATTTCCCTGGCAGGGGTGGTGGTAAACAATGCCATCGTACTCATCGACTACACCAACTTGGTGAGGGAGCGGAAGCGCTCGGATCGCGGATTGGGCGAGGACGAACACCTGACCTATGAGGACCTGATGGCAAGTATCGTGGAAGGGGGCAAGATCCGTCTTCGTCCCGTGCTGCTGACCGCCATTACGACCATTCTGGGATTGATCCCAATGGCGATCGGAATGAACATTGACTTCTTTACGCTGCTGTCGGATTTCGATCCTCAGTTTTACGTAGGTGGCGATAACGCAGATTTTTGGGGACCAATGGCCTGGACCGTGATATTTGGGTTAACCTTTGCGACCTTTTTAACGTTAGTAATTGTACCTGTCATGTATTTACTGGCAGACAAAATCAATATAGCTATTCGAAGAAAATAGTTTGTATAGATTTATTTAAAGGTTGGTGGTTTTTTAAGTGTTAAAACCTCCGGGGCAATGTCCCGGAGGTTTTTATTTTACCAGCGGCTAATGTTGAAGCAGTTTCAGGGACCAAGCAATTTTTCTGTGGGATGAGAGATTTCTAGGTGGCTATGGTAGGCATATTTCTCTTTAATTTTTGGTTCTATATGGAATACTGTGGGTAAATTATTCACAGGACTGTCCCACTTGTGCGGATAGATCAGGGGAATAGTTTTGTTCCTACGGCACAAAGCCCCCTGGAGGCAACCTGATTTTACCAGGCTTAAATGCCTAGTGGCATTGGCCAGGACTCCCTTCTCACTATTTTACCCGACAGAAGTGTCCGCAGGGATGCTCCGTTAGGAGCATTAGCTTGTTAACAGAAATTGGATACAGCATCCTAACAGTGCCGTAGGTACTGACCATGGGCAAGGAAAACATATGATTATCGACTGCATCAGGAGCATGGGCACCCAAATTCATCCGTCCACGCGATGCTTCGATCTCCATAGCCCGCTAGCGCTCAGTTTACCCATAATAGTAAATCATATAGAATCTAATTTAGCAATAGGAATGCGTGCTCAAGTATAAAAAAAAATCAGCAAAAATCTTATTAACAAGCGCCATCTGCGTGCTATCGGAATCAAGTCTAACCCCCTCCCCAACTTTTTCACTTGACCCAGTTTCAGGCCGCAACACTTGTGCGCCGCGGCGTAGATAGGTTAAGGGATATTTTGGGTTTAAAATGGATCAATCTTCCAACTTTTTGAACTTGCGAGAGCGACCTTCAATGCAAATAAATGGATTTCATGGTTGGACCAGTTCGGTTTCCAGATCAAGGCGGATAAAATGGATGGATGACAACTGCGGATGGAAATGAAAAAAGGCAAGCATTTCTGCTTGCCTTTTGTAATCGGTCGTGATTATTCCTCTTTGGTTTCGGTGGAGAACGTATTGTTTTCCCGATCAATATCGGCCATTCTCAGGCTTGGATCGATTTCCACTTTTTTGATACTGGAAAATGGCTTTTCGATCGTGATTTCTTTGGTGATGTTTGTCCATGGCCAGCGTTGGGTCAGGATACGTTTAGGCATGCCTGCTTCTTCAGGTTTGCTTCCCCGCTGGATGACCAGGGGAAGGTAAACCATTTCCTGGCTGCCGTCCTGATAGGTGATCACCAGGTCGACAGGCATGGGCATCAGACCGTCACGCTGCAAGGTGATCTTGGTACCGTCACCCGCAGCTTCTACGGATTTTACGGCATAATCAATGGATTTGGTGCTGTTTACCCAGTATTCCTTGTACCAATCAAGTTCAAGGCCACTTTGTCTTTCCATTTCACGGATGATATCATTGGTCTTGGGATGCTTGAACTTCCAGTGGTTGAAGTAGTTCAGCATGGCCCGGTCCCTGTTTTCTTCCCCAATGATATAACCCAACTGGGCGATAAAGACCGCACCTTTGGAATAGGCTGCAGAACCGTAGGCATAGTTGGTGTGGTAATGGTCAGAGTGGGTAGTCATCGGCTCCTCTTTACCGGATTTTGCCAATCTTTCATAGCCCGCATAGGCGCCCCGTTGTGGGAAATCAGAAGGCTCTTCGGAGAAGATATTGGCCATGGTAAGGTTGGTGGCATAGGTGGTAAAGCCTTCGTCCATCCATGGATAAAGGGCTTCATTGCTGGCCAATACCCCTTGGAACCAACTGTGGGCCATTTCGTGGACGGTTACTCCGACCAGGCTAGGCAGGGAACGCTCTCCGGTAATGAGGGTGGCCATGGGATACTCCATGCCGCCATCACCGCCCTGGATGATAGAATATTGCTTATAGGGGTACTCACCAAAATGTTCGCTCAAAAAGGCCATGGATTTTGGGGAATACTCCTTGAGCTTCTCCCAGTTACCGGCCGTTTTGCTGTTTTTGATGTACAAGTGGTGGATGGTGATGCCATTGTCCATTTGGATTTTGTCGTGGGTGTATTTCGGATCGCCGGCCCACATGAAATCATGCACCTGAGGTGCTTTGAAGTGCCAAGTGAGTTTTTTGCCCCTTGGTCTTTTCACCTTCTGGCCTTCTTCTTGATAGCCATAACCGATTTCTTCGGGATTTTGCAGGTAGCCGGTGCCTCCAAGGATGTAGGCTTTATCGATGGTGATCTTTACGTCAAAATCACCCCAAATGCCATAAAATTCCCTGCCCACATAGGGGTTGGCATGCCAGCCTTGGTCGTCATAATTGGCCATTTTGGGATACCACTGGGACATGGAATAGCGTACGCCCTCCTTGCTGTCACGGCCTGAACGCCTGATCTGCAATGGTACCTGTCCTTCGAAGTCCATGGAGAATTCTACCGTGCTGTTCGGCAGGATAGGCTCTTCCAATGATACTTCCAATATGGTGCCTACATGCTCATAGTCCACTTTTTTGCCATTCATCTTGAGTCGGTTGACTTTAAGGTAGCCGATCTCCTCAGGGCTGAGGTTTGCAATCCTGTCCTGTACCCGTCTGTCCGGATCTGCAATGGTCCGTGACCGCACGTCCATCATGGAATTGGGCTGGAAGGCATTGAAATATAGGTGGTAAAAGACCCGGGTGAGGGTGTCCGGTGAATTGTTGGTGTATTCAAGGGTTTGGCGGCCTTCATACTGGTGCTTGTCGACGTCCATTTCGACGTCCATTTCATAGTTTACGGCCTGCTGCCAGCGGGTAGTCTGGGCTTTCAGGCCTATCGTACAGCATAAACCGAAAGCCAATAAAGCGGTTGAACGTATTAATCTCATAGTTATAAATTTTCTCAAAAGTAAAAGAAAAACTAAAAAACACCTAAACCACTTATCAAAGCTTGGGCAGTATCTGGATAAAAACCGGGCGTGAGAAAGAATGGGGGAAAAGAAATGCTGCCAGAGGCAGCCAAGAACAGGTTATAGGGAAAGTTTTACCGTGATTGCTGGCCTGCAGTTATTTTTTATAACAATTTTAAACAATTCCCTCACACCTGGAGTTTTTTTGTTTAAACGATAATCAACCTTGTTTATGATAAAAATTGCCCCCTTACCGCTGGGAATACTATGTGCGGTTGTTCTTGCCATTGCCTGGAAATGCTATCACCTAAAGCGGCAAGTGGAGTGGAGGAACGTTGCCAAATCATATGATATCCACGTGGGCACGGATAAAATGGAGACCATTCGGGTAATGGGAAGCCCCGATGAGGTGGTCCCAAACGGTCTGGACAGTACCTACCGGTATCTAGTTCCCCTGACCACAGCAGTAGAAATCCTGATTTCCTTTGATTCCTTGCAGCGCGTGGCCGAGGTGAGCCGCCAAAACCACCTCACCACGCAGTTGTAGCCCATCGGAAAGCCCCGCTCACCCAAAGGGCTTAAGTTTGCTTTGGGATAATATTGGATCATCCAACTTGCCAAAACCACTTCAGGTCTGTAAAGGGCGTTTCACCCATCGCCCCCGTTAGGCTTTTTTAGGCACGATTGTTGAATTCACCGACTTAGCCAAAGGATTGGCAATCAGGCACCCAGTAGGCTTGTGCTTGCCCGGATACTGGCCTCGCTTTGTCGAGAAGGTTGATGAAGATGATGATGGATAAAGGTTTAATAATCCTGGATGTCGGTGTCACCTGTCCGTCATTCCAAAAAACAGTCATTCACCCTACTAATAAATCATTCATGTCAGTATCTAGCTCCAACAGTGAATTAATGTTGTACCAGGCGCTGTTGCAGGGTTTTAAAGATAGAAAGGGCCATTTCCCTGTTGGAGAGGAGAAAAAGGACCTCAAATTGCTCAGTACCATCCTGGTCGGGCCCAAACAATCTTTGCTAAGGGAAATCCCCAAGTGCTATCGTACCATTAGTAATGCCTGTGGACCCCCCAAAATTGAACTGAGCCTGATCAATGGAATGGATGGTTCGAGCCAAAGAGCAGGAGTGTTCGCCTTTTCCCTGCATCATTTTTATGCCTGTCAGGAAACCGACAGACAACATGTTAAATTAGAGGTCATTGCCCTGAAACATCCCAAAGAGCAGTTGCCGCTAATCTTACTTCAAAAACCGGAGACCGTTTTCTGGAGGAGCTTTCAGGAATTATGCATGGAGAACTTCTAGGGAATTGCCGAAAAATACTCCTAAGGAAGGTCAGTGAGCCAAGAAACGGAAGGAGGAGGCTATTCAGTCAAGCGCTGTGTGTTCATTTTCTTTTTTCCCAAAGGGCGGGAAGTTCAGGGATGTGCTGTGGGTTAAATCCAGCCTCTTTCAAGGGCATGGGTGACAAGTTGGAGCACGGTATGGGTGCCGGTTTTTCTCAGCATGTTTTTCCGGTGGCTGGAAACGGTCTCCTTGCTGATACACAGCAGCTGGGCGATGGTCTTGGAACGGTGGTTTTGTGCCAACAATCCGAGGACCTCCATTTCCCTTTTGGTAAGTACGGTTTTGGCGGGTTTTAGTTTTTCGATAGGCCGGACATCCAAATAGGAGGGTTCTCCCTCCAAGCCGATAAAGGACAGGACCATTTTATGGTCCTTTTTCAAATGGCTGATATCGGTATGTACCACAAAGGTCCTTAACACAGCTCCCTGTTCATCGCTTTGGATGGTGATGATCTGTTGTAGTATCCTGATATATTTTCCGTTTGCCTTTTTTACCCGGTAATCGTAGCGGCTTTTGTATTTGAAGACCTTATCAGGGGATAGTTTTCCCCAGAATTGGGTGACGGTAGCCTCGAAGTTGATGAAATGGGGAAGGTCATCCGGATGAATGATGGTTGTAAGTAGTTCCAGGGTGAAATCCTCCGGTGGATAACCCAGGATATCGGCAATGGATTCACTGGTGAATTCAATGGTCATTTCAGGTGGATTGAAGACCATATAGTAATAGTCGCCGACCTGAAAGAAGTTGATGAGCTTTTTGTATAAGTCTACCTCCAGTTCCAGCTTTCCAGGGGCTTTGTGCTGGGCAATTTCCCTCCAGATTTGCCTGGCCTCATCAAGAATTAGTTTTTCCATTATTATCTGTTGATACACAAATTTGTCGAACAAAATAAGGATTTTGGACTGTTCCTCAAATAACATAAGGACAATGCTGTCCTAAATAATTTTTGATTTACCCTTTAGTCTGTATTTGAAAGCAAATTGGGGACATATTAAGGAGTTTGAGCAAACAGATCCCCCTGTACTATTTTCAGGGGTGGTTTTTCGGGTTCCGTAAATGGGCTATCAAGCCATTTTTGCAGTTCGATTTTCACGAATATATTGAGCCGGATAAAGGCCACCAGATTGGACAGGTGCCAGCCGAATTTAGCTGTTGCCTTCATGACTTTGATCAGCAGGATGGTGATCAAAGCCGTCCATATCTGGATCATTACTGCATTTTTAGAGGTTCCGATAAAGGTTTTGATATGCAATAGCTGCTTGATGTCCCGAAAAAACACCTCAATCTCCCATCTTGATTTGTAGAGGTCCCCAATGGTCTGGGCCGCCCAGGCAAAGTTGTTGGTGATCAGTTCAATGGTCTGCCGGTTTTCCTCATCCCACACGGCCACTCTTCTGAGCCTTCCCTTATACTTGGTTTTGGATTGTGGGTTGGTCAGTTCGATTTCTTCGTCTTTGAGCACATGTTGGGCGGTTGTTTCGGGCAGCTCCCGTTCTTCGACGGTGCTGAAGGCAAGGTTTCCCTTGTGCCTGATCACGAAGAACACCCCTTTGCTGTCCCAGACGTTGAGCATGGGGAAGTCATTGTAATACCGGTCGGCGACGATCACCGAGCCCTTTTCCAAGGGAATGTCGTAAGCTCCTTTATTATCCCCGACACTCCCCTCGGTAATGTTCACGTAAACAGGGAGTTTCCCGTCATATTCCAGCAGGGTGTGCATCTTTACAGCTCCCTTTTTGGTACGGAAAGTAGCCCAGTCAAACACCGAAAGACAAAGGCTGATCACCGTGGCATCGAGCAGGTAAACGGGGACCTTGATCCTGAGTTTGGACCTCTTGACAGCTGCCTGCTGTCCTAAACTTCCCAGTAGGGAATAGTAAAGGTCCCTGAACAGGTCCGAATCCCTTCGTTTGTTCTGATAGCTGATACTTGATTTGGAGGGGGCTTTGGCAATACCAAGATGGTTAAGGTTCCCGGTAGCAGACCGGAGTCCGTTGGAAATGTCCCTTACCGAGGTGCTCTTGGCAAAATGGCAGAACAACATCGAGACAAGATGCGTCCAGCTGTCAAATCCCTTGCAGCCCTTATCGGTTTGCTTTTCCTTGACCAATTTCTTGAAAATTGATCGGTCTATCTTTTTAATAATCTGTGAAAACAATGTAATATTACACATGAGAGGTTCGTGTTTTTTGGTGCAAACCCAAAATAACTTTTTTGGGCAAAAAATAGAACCTCTCATTTTTTATTTAGGACGCTATTGACATAAGGATAAATATCCCCTAAAAAGGGTATTTTTTTATAAGCCGAGTTCCCCGAAATTTGTGGTTGATGGTTCCCTAATGGGACCGCACCTATCTTTTTACTCAGTATCCAAAGAAATGAAACACTATTTATTCCTCTATTTGAAAGGGCCGCTCATCATGCTGGTCTTTGCGGTCATATTGATAGGCTGCTCTACGGAAACCGAAACAGATCCCCCCACGGACAACAACATCAGGACGGCCAAGCAGACCACCGAAGACCTGATGGGATACCTCTCCCAAGTGGACAGTATCCAGCAGTTTGCCGGATCGTTTTCTTCCCTATCGTTGGATGATGATCAGGTCATAAATGGACTGACCTTGATTGTTCCGATCGATCAGCAGACCGAGTCGGAAGAAGACAGACAGGCTGCAACAGGAGAATCTTCACGGGTGAGCGTTGATTTTTCGGTGGAAGACCATGTCATTTCTGGAGAGGTGGACCTGTTCTCGCTTGAAGACGGCCATTTGCTCACCGCCCTGAGCGGAAAGCAGGTAAGGGTTTCCCGTCAGGACGATTTGGTTTACCTAAATGGTGTACAGGTGATCGCTCCCCTTAGCACAAAGGTCCCCAAAAGCCAGGCTTTTCTGCTTCCCTCTCCACTGACCGATTTTGATATCAACTTGCCTATCAGGGAAACGGTCATGAACATTACCGTAATGGATGCTACCGAATGGAGCCCGATCAACTTGGATGGGTTGCCCGTTTCCGGTGCCGAAGTGCGTGTTTACCGGTCCAAATCCGATTATTTTAACGGTGAGTACATCCTGAAATCCTATACCAACCAGGAAGGACACTGTACCATCAGGGGACTTGAAAACCGCTACCACTATGTGGAAGTGGTCCATGGGGAAAAATCCAATATCTTCGACCCGGTTTCACGGCCGGAATGGGAAAGGATTACGGGCCTGGAGGCCGCAGGAATATTCAGTAACCTGGACCAGATCCAAAGGTATCCCAGCCAAAAATCCATGGAACTGGGAGGGATTCGCTGGAAAGACCAGAACCAGGACGGTACTATAGATGATCAGGACCGGATTTCCATGCCCGGACAATATTTCGGCTATTATAATGGCCATAATTGGGATGCCAAGATCTATATCGGCTACCCTGATGGCAACCCCCGTTTGGAACTGGACAAAGAAGAGGCCCAGGCAATGCTGGGCGAAGTCTCCCTTGAACTGTTCTGGAAAGACCTGGCCATCATCGATGGGCTGATGGTGAACCAGGCAACCAACGATGGCCTGCCGTCCATTTTCCATTCCATTTTGGGATTTCGTTTTGGTCCCCAGGATCCGGCCATAGCCCAGGTGTGGAAACGTGCCTATGATTCCATTACCTTACTGGACTTTACCATTGCCTATGCCGGGGCCGGAGCAGCTGAGGAAGCCCTCCAGGCCAGGGCCTGGAGAGCCTATGTCTATTTGCAGCTAAGCCAATATTTTGGAAATGTCCCCATGTTGGAAAAAGGGCAGTATGCCAATCAGGTCCCCAAAGAAGACATGTTTGATTACCTGGTTGAGGAACTTGGGGAATTGGCAGAGTTACTGCCACGGCAAATGGAAGGATATGGGCTGATGACACGTTATGGCGCAAAAACCCTCCTTGCCCGGATAAGCATGGAACAAGGGGACTCCCGGAAAACCACCGACCTGTGCAGGGAGATTTTGGGCAGTGAACAGTTTCAACTTGAACAGGGTTTGGCCCTTTTTAATCCAGTCAGCAGAGAGAATATTTGGAGTGCACGCAACTATAACCACTCCTATGTGCAGGATTACTTTTTTGGCAGGGAGTATTGGGCGCCCATTAGGTTGACAGAGATACACCTGATGCTTGCCGAAAGCAGACTTGCCCGCCAGGACGCCCTGGAAGCCATGGATATTATCAACTTGCTCCGAGACAGGTCCGGTCAGTCTCCCGTTATTGAAACAGAGGGACTGCGAAAGGTCTTTGAGGAGCAATGGTTCCAGGAGCTTGCCCGGGAAGGAAGCACGTTTACGGCCATCCGCAGATGGGAAAAGGAGTATGAATACCTGTACCACAGTGGATTTAATGCCAATAAAAACACCTACCTGCCCATTCCCCAGGTGGTGATCGATGACCATTTCGAAATGATGCAAAACAGGGGTTACTGACCATTGCTGCTCATTGCTTGGAAATGGTTCCCAATCTGAATTGGCCTTGAGCATCAATGCCGTATGGGGAAATGGGGAATGTCCTTTCGCCTGTTCTGGTAATGGACCGAAGGACAGGGCATGGAAGCACAGGAGGTTCAGTATCCTGTGCTTCTTTTATGGCCAATTATGAAGTTATGGGACAGTAAAGACCAGTTGATTGATCTCGTATGTTTTGACAAGGCCTCTCCATTGTTGTAGTGTCGTATCCGTTAGGGAAGCATCTTCTTGTATTGCCAAGAAGGGCAAGGACTTTCCTGCCTGGTGGAGGGCGCTATGGTGCAGGGACCCTGTCAATAAGCGGATCCATATCAAATACCGCTTTGATCGGGTAGTGGTCGGAATAATCCACTTCCCGGAGGGTATTGAAGCGTAGCGGCCTAAGGGAGGGATGGTAAAAGATATTGTCGATTCTCAGGAAAAACAATACCTTGTTAAAGGTAAAACCGAATCCCTTGCCTGCGTTTTCAAAAGTGTTTTTTAAGATCGACCTGATGGTAAAATAGGTGTAGCTATAGGGAACATCATTGAAGTCCCCCATCAGGATGGAAGGGTGTGGACTGTTTTTAATATGTTCGGCCAATACATCCACCTGGCTGGCACGGCTGACCACGCCACGGTTAAGTCTTCTCCAGGTCTCCCTGTAATTTTCCTTGATGCCGTCAATATTGTCCAGTTGGTCGGCAGGGATGCTCATCGATTCCAAATGCACGTTGTAAACGCGGATGGTGTCGCGCTGTATTTTGAGGTCCACAAACATGGCCCCGTTGGTCTTTCGGTTGTCAAACAGTTTTCCTTCATTGATGATAGGGTACTTGGAAAAAATGGCCAGGCCAAAAAAGCGCTTCCCTTTACGCTCTTCGACTGAATGGGCGGAGCAATGGTAATTCCCCTCCTTGCCAATGAGCTTAATGGCATTTCTCGATGGAGTGGTATTGTCCTGGTAAAACTCCTGAATGCCTATGATGTCGGTATTCTGCTCCCGGATCCAGTTGTAGATGTTTGGAGTGACCTTGGGATCATCGGCCTTGTATTTTTCATAACTGAACATATGGGCATTATAGCTCATGACCGAAAGGCCTTCGCCGTCAGCAGGAGTATTCCACGTTAAGGTTACTCCAATGAACCGCCACCCGAGGAGTATGGCGACAATAGGGAGAACAAGGAGTTTTCTTTTCAACAGGATCAATATGATCAGTAATATGAAATTGATCAGGAGAAATACAGGGATGAGCACAGGTACCAGCCCGGCATAGGAAAGCTGTTCCGGTGAGATGTTTACACCAAAAAACAAAACGACCGAAACAAAAAACACAACAGATACCAGAAACCTCATATATACATTAAGTAAAGGATAGCGAAAATAGCAGAAGATTAAACGAATATCAAGAAGTTTACAGGAGATAGGAACAAAATCAATGAAATTAGTCCAATTAGCTTGTGCGTAAGCAGGGGCTTTGGTAGGGATATCGGATTTATTCCGATCGGTGAACGGCTATTCCGGAAAGAAGTCTTGGGACCTAAAGGAGGAAAGCCATTGAGGGATAAGGCAATGGGTGCAGGAGTCGGGACAGGAGGTGAATGGCTCCAAGAGCAGGAGAAGTGGAATTATTTGCGCAAAAAATAAGCGATAGTGGAAAAAATGTATAAATTCGTCTTAAATCAACAATTGTATTCTCTATGAAAAAGTTTGACAATTTACTTTTAGTGGGTTGCGTTTTGATGGCGTCGTTGCTGTCAAGTTGTGGAGGTTCTGGGAACAATGAAGAAGAAACGGCCAAGGAAGAGGCGGCCCAGGCGATGGAAATGAAAGAAGAGGAGCGGCCCAGCCCACTCCAAAAAGCGGAGGGAAAGGTCGGTGAAAAGACATTGGCCGTCCAATACGGCGCACCATCGGTAAACGGACGTCAGATTTGGGGAAATTTGGAATCCTATGGAGAAGTATGGCGAACCGGGGCAAATGAAGCTACCTTTGTGGAAATCTCTGATGACGTGACCGTCGAGGGCAAGCCATTGCCGGCAGGAAAGTATTCCATATTTACCGTACCGATGAAGGAAGGTGACTGGACGGTGATCTTCAATTCCGAATGGGACCTTGAGCATGGCCATTACCAGTATAAAGAGGAACATGATGTGCTCAGGGTACAGGTGACGCCGGAATGGTTGGACGAAAATCAGGAGCAACTGGAAATCACCGTGGAAGATCCTGGGATGGTCATTCGCTGGGAAAAGCTCCGCTTGCCCATTGCCATCCAATAGGAAGCAGCAATGCTCGGTGATGATGCACAAAGAAAGCTCCGGAAGACCGGGGCTTTTTTTGTGGGAATATCACTTGACCAGGTAAAAACACAGTGAATTTGATGATTTACAAATATTACCGCTGTGATAAATTGAAAATACACTTTTAAGGCTTAAATTCGGGAATTGTTGCCCTGATATTACCTCCTTGAAGCCTGTTTTATGAAATATTTTGGTTTTTTAATTGTATTTATCATTTCCCTTGTGTTGGCAGTAGGCCTTTCGGTTAATCTCGGCCAAGTCCCCCCTTTGGGATATTTGATGGATCCCTATCACGGTTTTTGGCAAAATGCCTACAGTGAGGATGAGCTTGCCAAAGAAACATTGACATTGGAAGGGCTTCGGGCACCCGTGACAGTGGTCTATGACAACAACCTGATCCCCCATGTTTTTGCAGAAAACAAGGCCGACCTGATGATGGCCCAAGGCTATGTGACCGCTAAACACCGCCTTTGGCAAATGGAATTTCAGACAAGGGCGGCGGCAGGGCGTATTTCAGAAATCGTGGGCAGTGCCGCACTGGACTTTGACAGGATGCAGCGAAGAAAAGGGCTGGGCTATGGTGCCGAAATGGGACTGCAGTACATTAAGGAGAAGGAACCGGCTACCCTGGAGCTGATTACCGCCTATACCAAAGGAGTCAACCAGTACATCGACCAACTGGGCCTTTCCCGGTTACCTGTGGAATACAAGATTTTGGACTACAGGCCCGAACAATGGACACCTTATAAGACCGTGCTTTTATTGAAGTATATGGCCGATATGCTGGTCGGCGACAAGGATATCGAATTCACCAACTTGCGCCATGTCCTGGGCGAGTCCATGATCAACCGGCTCTTTCCCGATATTCCCGCAAGCAATGATCCGGTGATCGAAGCGGACCATGTTTGGGATTTTGCCCCCTTGCCTGTCCATAAACCGGACAGTGCGGTGTACCCTGATTTTTCCCTGCTCATCGATCCCGTGCCTGCCCCGGAGCCCGGCACAGGATCCAACAACTGGGCAGTAGCGGGCAAGAAAACCAAAAGTGGACATCCCATCCTGGCCAATGATCCTCACCTGGGCTTGAATTTACCGAGTTTATGGTATGCCATGCAGTTGAGTACACCGGAATATACCGTGAAAGGGGCAACCCTTCCCGGGGCGCTTGGTGTCATCAGTGGATTCAATGAGCAAGTGGCATGGGGCGTGACCAATGCCACCCGGGATGTCAGGGACTGGTATGCCATCACCTTTAAGGACCACAGCCGGCTGGAGTACCAATACAATGACCAATGGATCCAGAGTTCGGTGCGGGTAGAGGAGATTGCCGTGAAAGGGGATGTGACCTATCTTGACACGGTGATTTATACCCACTACGGACCGGTAGTCTATGATGAAAGTTTCCATCCCAATAGCCAGAAGATGAATTTTGCCCTCAAGTGGACCGCCCATGAGGGTTCCAATGAGCAGCAGACCTTTCTGGACCTGAATGTGGCACGCAACCATGATGACTACCTCGCTGCACTTGACCATTATACTGCCCCCGCCCAAAACTTTGCTTTTGCCTCTTCACAGGGAGATATCGCCATGAAGGTACAGGGGAAGTTCCCCCTGAAATGGCCGGAGCAGGGAAAATACCTCATGGATGGGAACAACCCCGCATTTGAGTGGAGCGGCTATATCCCTTTTGGGCATAATCCCTCGACACTGAATCCGGAGCGGGGCTTTGTAAGCTCTGCCAACCAGTATTCGGTGGGGGAAAGCTACCCTTATTATATCTTTGACAACAGCTTTGAGGATTATCGTAATAGAAGGATCAACAGCCGGCTAGGGGAAATGGAGAACATTACCTTGGAAGATATGAAGGCCTTGCAGTTTGACGATTTCGACCTGCATGCCTCCGAGGCGCTTCCCCTCATGTTGGAAAAGCTGAAACAGGATACTTCCAGGAAGTTTGATGCCAAAGAGCAGGCCTTTTTGGTGGTGCTGGAAAAATGGGACTACTATGCCGATCCCGATGTGAAGGGCCCCGTGGCCTTTGGGCTATGGTGGGAGGCCTTTAAGGGAAGTGTTTGGAACTGGCTGGACCAAGGGGACAGGCCTGTTGTCTACCCTGACAATTTTATGACCACCTCACTCATGCGGGAGGTGCCAAACGATAGCATATTTGACATACCAGGCACTACGGGACAAACAGAAACAGTCGTACACCATCTGCAGACCAGTTTTGAACAGGCTTCCCTGGAGTATCAGGCCATGAAAGCAGATCAGGGCGAAGACCTGGTCTGGGCATCATACAAGAACACCACCATCCGGCATTTGGTGCCCAATTTCACCGCCTTTAGCAGAGAGGGCATTTTTACAGGCGGCGGACGCAGCATCGTCAATGCTACCAGTGAACGGCATGGTGCCAGCTGGAGGATGCTAGTGGAGCTGGGACCAGAAATCAAGGCTCAGGGAATCTATCCGGGAGGCCAATCCGGGAATCCCGGGAGCAGGTTCTATGACAACCTTTTAGAAACCTGGGCCGAGGGGGATTATATTGACATTGGCCTAAGGTCAAAGCAGGATGCAGCAAATGTATTGTTTACCACCACCCTAAACCCCATTGATTGATATGAAATTCACACTTTGGCTATTGATTTACGTGATTGCAACGGTTTTGATGGGGCCATGGCTTACCTATTGGATGATGATGTTGGTGTGGGCCGTCATGGGAGCGGCAATAGGGGGAAAGGGCAGCCATGTGTTTTTTGCTGCGGCGCTCGGAGTGGGGCTGGGTTGGTTGGGACAGTGTTATTGGATTACGGTGGACACCACCTCGCAGCTGCCAGACCAAATGGCCACCATCATGGGAATGGGCAAGGGAGAGGTGCTAATGCTGATAACAGCTTTGCTGGGATTTTTGATCGGTGGGTTCAGTGCCCTTGCAGGCAACAGGTTCCGTAAATTATTCGAGCGTAGCACCCCATATTATTTTGACCGGTAATGATCCCTTTCCAGTTTTGCCAGAAAGGCCTGAAATGGTTTTTTTGGCTGGCTTTCAGTCGTAAAGGCAATGATGGACCAATCGATAAATTGGGAGGTCGTGGCTTACCTGTCTAAACACCAGTTAGTGTCGAAGTCGGTTTTGAGTGGGGACGAATCCCCCTCGGCGGGACAGGTACCACTGATTGGGTAGCTTTACGCAAATACATTTTTTCCAGCTTTTCGGAGGATTTGGATTAAAAAGAATCACGAATTTTATTTACCCCATACATATTGCTCGATCCGCAATGGCCCATTTCAATAGGCCGGTAGATCTAATGGACCACTTCTAGGAATTTCATGGGAATATTGACCATGACCGTTTGATGGATACTCGGCACGCGGATGATAAAGAAGTCTTGGTTGCCCTTCTGGATACATTCCCCTTCGAAGCCCTGCAGCGGACCGCCGACGATCTTTACCTGCTGGCCTTCGTCGATATGGGTAGTTTCCACCTCTACGGCCACGCCGGTTTCCACAATTCGCCTGATCGCTTCTATTTCAGTGTCCCTGACCACGGCATGGTCGCCGGAAAAGTTGACGAATTTGACCGCTCCTTGTACCTGTAAGGCTTCCCAAAGCCTGCTTTTTTCGGAACGGACAAAGATATAGCCATTGAAAAGTGGGCGTTTGACCTTTTTCTTTCGGTCACTCCATTGCCGAACCTCCTCGATCATGGGAAGATAGACTTCCACTCCTTTTTCCTCCAATCGTTGTGCCACCCTTTTCTCAGCTCTTGGGGCGGTGTACATGACGTACCAATTACTATCTGGATTCATGTTGATTTTATGTTTAAAAATTCAAAAATGCTAATATATCGGGGCATTACCAAGCTTTTTTTGCGATCCTTTGGGCATATACAGCTGCTAAAATGGCCATATTTACCCAAATGGGCCCCGGTCTTGTGAGGCTGGGAAAAGAAAAGGTGAAACAGCTTTTTGTATATCTGAAATACATTAATCAAATTTTTAAAAACAATTTTTTGTATTTAAAATAAAATGACCTACTTTTAGAACATCAAATGAAACAGGGCGTAAATGAAGTAAAGATGAAGTGAGTTGACCCGAAGGATGAGGTATTCCCCAACATAGAATGCAATGGAGGGAGAGTTCCGCAATATTGGACTTGCCAATACCAGAGAAAGTCCAATAGAGGGAATTTTTGATATGCCGGAATTATTGTTTGGTAATCCATGGCCTGGAACCTGGTGGAGAGAAAGGTGTAACGGTAGATTTTGTAGGAAGGAAGATGGCCATGCTAAAAAAAATGCAACGAACCCAGAATACCTTAATCAATCTTTTGAAACCAAGCGTCAGGAGGCCAGGTCCATTTTTCGGGTTATCCCAAAGATCTCCCTGTAGAAGGACCTGGAGCAAAACGGGTGGCAACCTTGTACCAGTCTAGGCTGTTGTATGCTGTTTTACCTTCCCGACCAAGCAAATAGTATAACAAAAAATATTAGGCATCTAAAAATAGAAAGTATGTATTCAGATGATAGGTTAGTTCTTCAATTATTGTCTCTCCTAAAACAATTCAATGTAAGGAAAATAGTTGTTTCGCCGGGAAGTAGGCATTTTTCCATTATCCATTCCATGGAAAAGGACAGCTTTTTTCAGCTGTATTCGGTGGTAGATGAAAGGAGTGCGGCATTTTTTGCATTGGGGTTGATCCAGCAATCCAATGAACCTGTTGCAGTGGCCTGTACCTCTGGTACATCGACGATCAACTACGGTTCTGCGGTAATCGAGGCCTTTTACCAGCATTTGCCCTTGCTGCTGCTGACAGCAGACCGTCTTCCCGAACTGCTAAACCAAATGGAGGAGCAGATGTTCAAGCAGGATGATGTGTTCCGGAATTTCGTCAAATTTGAAGGCCAGCTAAAAGAGATCAAGAACGGTTTTGACGAATGGTATTGTAACCGTGTGATCAATGAGGGACTATTGTCATTGACCTCCCGTGGCCCAGGACCTGTCCACCTGAACATCCCGATCGAATCACACCAAGGTGATACCTTCGGTACGGCAACCTTGCCCAAAGTAAGGAAGATTACCCGTACGCGGGCAGACCTCGAGGATCTCCAGTGGGGAGAATATGCCGAGCGGTTGAAAAACAAGCGGATCTTGATCATTTGGGGCCAGGCAGCTCCCATGTCCGAGCAATTGCGCAGATCACTGGATGCTTTTTGTGAAAGCTACAACTGCGCAATACTTTGTGACAAGACCTCCAATTGCCGTCATGAATATGCCATTGACAATGCCTTTGTCACCTTACGGAACTTTTCCATTGACGAAGGGGCCAAGCGACTGCCGGATGTGGTGGTTACCGTATTTGCCAATTATATTTTTAACAATAATATCAAAAAGTACATCAAAAGGTTCTCTCCGAAATGTGAGCACTGGAGCGTGGCACCAAGCGGGGACATCATCGATCCTTTCCACAAGCTCACCGATGTATTTGAAATGGACGAAGGCTTCTTCTTCAGGAAAATGGCCACCCCGTCCTACCAAGGTGGTACTGGTTACCTGGCCAGTCTGAAGGCCATCTCACAACGGATTATTGAACCGCAAGTGCCCTTCAGTGAGCTGTATGCAGTGGGCCAATTGATGAAATCAATGCCGAAGGGAGCTTCCCTGCACATAGCCAACAGTGCCTCGGCAAGAATGGCAAATCTATTTGTGACCGATGAATCCATTAACGCTTACTGTAACCGTGGGGTCAACGGTATCGATGGATGTATGTCCGCAGCGGTAGGTTTTGCCGCAGCAGCAGACGAACCGGTGTATTTGGTGATCGGTGATTTGACCTTTTTCTATGATATGAATGCCTTGTGGAACAGACACCTTTCTTCCAATTTGAGAATATTGCTGCTCAACAACGAAGGCGGTGCCATCATGCACCTGCCACTGAAAGATTCACTTGCCGATGTCCTTTCCAAGCATATTTCTGCCGGACATCAGACATCTGCCAAGGGGTGGGTAGAATCCCTGGGCATGAAATATAATGCCGTCAGAACAGAGGAGGAATGTAACACTGCCGTGGAATGGCTGTCGGATCCCAATGAACAGGGACCAATGGTACTTGAGGTCTTTACCAAAAAAGAGGTGGACATCAGGATCCTCAAAAAGTATTTTGGCAGCTTGAACAGGGAAACAAAATTTGATAAGGCGAAGCTTAAGGTATCCCAGAAGATCGATAAGTTTGTCAATAAAAACCATTAAGGGTAAGGTATAGATGTCATCAAAGAATACGCGGATCGCCAAGAATTCGTTGTCCCTGTATCTTCGGATGCTGATAACGATGGGCGTTTCGCTCTACACCGCAAGGGTGGTATTGCTGACTCTGGGGGTCAGTGATTACGGGCTGAATACAGTAGTCGGTGGAGTGGTAACGATGTTTTCCTTCTTGAGCGGCACAATGGCTTCGGCTACCCAGCGGTTTTTGAATTATGAGCAAGGTACCGAGGATGACAACAGCCTGAAAAAGGTGTTCAGTACCAGCCTTTATATCCATTACCTTATTGCGCTGGTGGTATTGGTATTGGCAGAAACGGCAGGTCTTTGGTTTTTGAATACCCGGCTGAACATCCCGGAGGGAAGGATGGTGGCCGCCAACTGGGTCTATCAGTTTTCCATACTGTCCTTTGTGCTGACCGTGGTCAATGTGCCCTATAATGCGGCCATCATTGCCAACGAGCGCATGACCGCCTTTGCCTACATCAGTGTGATAGACGTGGTACTGAAACTGTTGATTGTCTATCTGCTTCAGCTGTTTATGATGGACAAGCTGATACTGTACGGGTTCCTGACCTTCTGTGTCACCTTTGTGGTCAGAATGGCCGTGCGGTGGTATTCCAGGAAGAATTTTGAAGAATGCCAGGTAGGCGTAAGCAAGGATGATGCGTTCTATAAAAAAATGTTGGGATTCTCCGGATGGACGATGCTGAGCAGTATCTCGGTAGTGCTCCGTAACCAGGGGATTGCAGTGGTGCTCAACATGTTCTTCGGAACAGTGGTGAACGCGGCCCAGGGGATATCCAATCAGATCAATACAGTGGTAACGACCTTTGCCAGGAACTTTACCCAGGCGGTGAACCCGCAGATCGTCAAGCAATATGCAGCCGGTGATCTGACGGGAATGAAAAAACTACTGGTCACCAGTGTGAAGATGTCCTTTTTCCTGATCCTGCTGATCTCGCTGCCGATATTCATCGAAGCACCTTTTATCCTGAAGCTCTGGCTGGGGGAGGTGCCCGAACATACTGTGGTGTTCGTCAGGCTGGTGATGGTCAAAGCATTGATCGAATCCTATGCCAATCCAGTGGCCACTGCCCAGTCGGCGACAGGAAAAGTAAGAAATTACCACATTACGCTAAGCATAATAGGGTTGTTGAACCTGCCGATCAGTTATGTTATGCTTACCATGGGATTTGAGCCTGAATCTACCTTGGTAGTGGCCATTCTCTTGTCCGCATTGATCAGTTTTATCAGGGTGTCGTTCCTGAGAAAGTCCATAGGATTTAAGTTCAGGGATTTTCTGGTCGGCGTGTTGGTGCCTTCTTTGGTCGTCATATTATTGGCCATACCCATACCGGGGTACCTCTATTATGCCATACCGGCGAATCTGGGGAACTTTATTATCAAGGTGCTTAGTGCCTGTGCCACTGTTCTTGCAGCCGTCTACCTGGTTGGGCTTTCAAAACAGGAAAGGAATTTTATCAATAATATCGTTGTCAAGAAAATATTGGGAAAACGTAAGAAATGAAAAATTTCATCAAGGGATTGCTCCCAAAAGGAATGAGGAATAAGTTAAAGAGCATGGCTCCTGGCAATTCAGGTGGTATGGCCGTTGCCGTGCCATATACTATACAGGTGTCCAAACCAGGACTGCTGGAAGGAAAAGTAGCCGTGGTGACAGGAGGAAGCGGGGCCATTGGCAGGGCCATCTGCTGTCGGCTCGCCGCCGACGGTGCCATGGTGGTGGTATGTGGCATGAGCCATGATAAGATGCAAGGGGTGGTAGATGAAATCAAGGCTAATGACGGCCAGGCAGTGATGAAGCAACTTGATATTTCGAGCGAGGAAAAGATCAGTGAATTCTACCAATGGCTGAAAGATACCTACCAGCAGTTGGATATTTTGGTAAATTGCGCCGGCGGAAGTGCAAGACAGGCCAGTAGGCCAATTTATGAGCTGGAGACAGAGACGATAGACAATACATTGCACGTCAATCTCCGGGGGACGATGCTTTGTACGCGGGAGGCTTCCAAAATGATGGTAGAGGCCAAAAGTGGGGCCATTATATCGGTAACCTCTGTAATTGGAGAGCATGGCAAGGCCAAGTTTTCGGAATATGCGGCAGCAAAGGCAGGGATCATTGCCTTTACCAAGTCCATAGCCATGGAACTGGGGAACTTGGGCATCACGGCCAACTGCGTGTCGCCGGGTATTGTCCAACGGGGAACGATAACGCCAGCGCAGATGGCCAAACTGAAGAAGACAAATTATATGAATGCCTATGGACGACCAGAGGATATCTCCGAAATGGTGGCCTACCTCACCAGGGAAGAAGGTAAATTTATTACCGGGCAAAACTTCAAGGTTGATGGCGGCAGAAGCCTGGGACTGAAAGGGGATTGACCAGTAAGAAAGGGTGTTGGTTCTATGGCAAATTGGTACCAGGTTTGATATAGGAAGATGCTGGTGCTGTTTTCGGCCGTCGAGGACCATAAAAAAGTCAATACAATGGATTTTTACATAACCTTACTATATAACAATCGATTATTTAACAAATAACAGCTAGAAAAATGAAAATTACTGTAGTAGGAACTGGATATGTAGGCTTGGTTTCTGGAGCCTGTTTTGCCAATGTGGGCATTGAAGTAGTCTGTGTGGACATTGACCAAAAGAAAATTGATAAGCTTAAAAACGGGATCATGCCCATTTATGAACCTGGTCTGGAAGAAATCGTCACCAGGAATTATAAAGACGGCCGGTTGTCCTTCTCTACCAACCTGGGTGAGGCCATCCAGGGATCTGAAGTGGCCTTTATTGCCGTGGGAACCCCTCCGGGAGAGGATGGATCCGCTGATTTGAAATATGTGCTGGCCGTGGCCGATGAAATTGGCAAAACCATGTCCGATTATATCGTGGTGGCCACCAAAAGTACCGTTCCTGTCACAACAGGCTGTAAAGTAAAGGAAGCCATTCAGAATGCCTTGGACAAGCGCAAGAGCGACCTGCCCTTTGCAGTAGCCTCCAATCCGGAATTTTTGAAGGAAGGGGCCGCTGTGGAAGACTTTTTGAAACCGGACAGGATCGTTATCGGCGTAGAGGACGAAAGGGCCGAGGAGATCATGAAGCGCCTTTATAAACCTTTCCAGTTGAGCGGTGACCGGATCATTTACATGGATATTCCTTCAGCGGAAATGACAAAATATACCGCCAATGCCATGCTGGCCACCAAGATCAGTTTTATGAACGACATCGCCAACCTTTGTGAACTGGTAGGTGCGGATGCCAATATGGTCAGGGCAGGAATCGGCTCGGATCCAAGGATCGGTAATAAATTCATTTACCCTGGTGTGGGCTATGGCGGCAGCTGCTTTCCAAAAGATGTCAAGGCCATCATCAGGACCGCCAAGACCTATGGCTATGACCTGCGCGTGCTCCAGTCGGTGGAAGCGGTCAACGATGACCAAAAACACCGCTTGGTACAAAAGGTCAAAAAGCACTTTGGCGATGACCTCAGCGGCATGACCTTCGCCATGTGGGGACTGAGCTTTAAGCCCAATACAGATGATATGCGTGAAGCCCCGGCGATTGTGATGATCAACGAACTCCGTGCGGCGGGAGCCAAGGTGAAAGCCTATGATCCCATTGCCATGGAAGAGGCCAAGGAAGTCTATGTGGGTGATAAGATCACCTATTGTGACGATGCCTATGATGCCTGTGTGGACGCAGACGCACTGCTGTTGGTGACCGAGTGGTCCCAGTTCAGAATGCCAAGCTGGAGTGCCCTGGGCAAGCTGCTTACCAATAAGGTGGTTTTTGACGGCAGGAATATCTATGACCGGAAATACCTGGCAGAGATGGGCTTTACCCATTATGGTATCGGAATATAATAATGCTTACCTTAAACCCGAAGTATGCATTAGCCTATCTGTTGCGACCTGAAATTGCTTCAAAATCAGCCGCTACGTTTTGGTTTTCGGTGTAACCGTAGCGGTGCTACGCCCACACCTCCAAACTAGTTGATTTTATTGCACTTTCAGTTCTTCCCGACATTTTTCGGGACAGGCTACTACGATTCCTAGTGCATAATCCGGGTTAAAAGTATAATAGGAAAGGATATACCATGAAAGAAACGACTACAACACATCGGCTCTCCGGAGCAAAGGTATTGGTCACGGGCGGGGCCGGTTTTATCGGCTCCAACCTGATCGATGCATTATTGGAGGCCGGAAACCAGGTGGTGTGCCTTGATAATTTCTCGACAGGCAAGCTTGTAAACTTGGAAGCAGCCCTTACATCGGCCAATTTTACCTTTATAGAAGGCGATATCCGGGATTACCGGACATGCCAGCAAGCCGTGGAAGGCTGTGAGGTGGTGTTCCATCAGGCGGCATTGGGATCCGTGCCACGATCGATCGCCGATCCCATGACCACCACCGATGTGAACATTGGCGGCTTTGTCAAGGTGCTGTTTGCCGCAAAGGAGGCCGGTGTAAAGCGGGTAGTATATGCTGCCAGTTCCTCTACCTATGGGGACCATCCAGGCCTTCCCAAAGTGGAACACCTCATCGGCAATGCCCTTTCACCCTATGCCATTACCAAATATGTGGACGAACTGTTCGCCAAAAACATTGCCGACACCTATGGCCTGGAGACCATCGGACTAAGGTATTTCAATGTCTTTGGCAGGAGACAGGACCCTGATGGGGCCTATGCAGCGGTCATCCCTAAATTTGTGCGTTGTCTGGTAGCAGGAGAATCCCCCAAGATCAATGGCGATGGGTCCTTTTCCAGGGACTTTACCTATATCGATAATGTCATCCAGGCCAATATCAAAGCTGCAGCGACCGGTTCATCGGTATTGAAGGCAAACCTTGCGGAGTACTATGCCCAAATTGGCGAGCCCTTCAACAAGGACTCCGTCCTCTCGGAAGTATTCAACGTGGCTTTCGGGGAGCGGGTAAACCTGAACGAACTGGGAGGCTACCTGAAGCAGGAGCTGGCCAAATATGAGGAGCGCATTGCACAAATTCCCTTCGAATATGGACCGCAGCGTGCCGGGGATGTGCCACATTCGCTGGCATCCATCACCAAGGGCAGAATGGTGCTGGGGTATGATCCTGAATATTCCGTAAAGCAGGGGCTGAAATTGGCATGTGAGTGGTACTGGGATAGTTTTAAAGACACCAATACCACAGTATCTTGAGTATTTTTAACAGAAAAGAATATCATTGACCATGGAAATAATAAATATTGTATTGTCAGGAGGGGTAGGGAGCAGGCTTTGGCCCCTGTCACGGAAAAGCTGTCCAAAGCAATATTTGCCAATTTTTGAGGAACGGACACTGTTCCAAAAGACCGTGGAGCGGAACCAAAAGCTGTGTGACCAACTGATGATCGTGGGCAACCAGGCCAATTATGAACTGTCCAGAAAAGATATTAAAGGCCTTGGAATTGAGGGGTATATGGAAGTGATCGAGGCCTGTCCCCGCAATACGGCGGCGGCCATTGCCTTTGCGGCTTTCCGCTCCAGGCCAGAGGACATTCTTTTTGTCACCCCGTCGGACCATTTGATCACTACGGGCGATAGCTATACCAAAAGTGTGGAAAGGGCCATTGCCCTTGCGAAGGAAGATCATATTGTGACCTTTGGACTAAAACCTACCCGGCCGGAGACCGGCTTTGGCTATATAGAGGCAGATGGCGAATCGGTGAAGGGGTTCAGGGAAAAACCGGATCTGGCGACTGCCGAGCAGTTTTTGGAAAAGGGGAATTTTCTTTGGAACTCAGGCATGTTCTGCTTCAAGGCCGAAGTATTCCTTTCCGAGCTGGAGCGTTACGAACCCGAAGTTTTCCGTCGTTCCCAGGAAGCCATGGCAGCAGCAGAGGATGGTTTCTTGGACCAGGAAATGTCCATGAAGATCCCTTCCATTTCGGTGGATTATGCCGTGATGGAGCGCACCCAAAAGATCAAGGTAGTGCCCTCCTCGTTTGGATGGTCGGATATGGGCTCGTTCGAATCTGTTTTTGAATATATGGAGCAGCATGGTTACCAGCCAGATGAGAACGGAAACATGATCATCGGCAGCAATGTCCATACCGAGTTTGTAGGATTGGAAAATACCATTTTGGTACAGACAAAAGATGCGATCCTGGTGCTGAAAAAGGAAAGCGCACAGGAGGTGAAAAAAGTATTCGAAAAGTTGGAGAAGGACAAACCTGAATTGGTGAATTAGCCATATGAGGCTTTTTGTAAAGTTGGCATTTGCCTAGAGGAGCAGGAGGTTGACCATTGGGTTGGGCTTGAATTTATATCTGGATCAAAAGGTATTTTGAAGGATCAACGGTAGGTTTGTTGGGCTTGCTTATTTTGTGATAACCTTAAATTAATTTTCAGGACCATTTGTATTAAACCGTACTACATTTGCACTTATGCATATTGATTTAGAGGAACTGACCAAAATAGCAGTCACTGCAGCTCAGTCGGCAGGAAAGGAGATTATGAACGTTTATCGTTCTACTGATTTCGGCGTGGAATACAAAAAGGATGATTCACCGCTGACCAAAGCCGACCAAGCAGGCCATGATGCCATCATGGCTTATCTGAAGGACACAGGAATACTGGTGCTTTCGGAGGAAGGAAAGGATATCCCGTATGAAACCCGTAAGGATTGGGATTACTTCTGGATGGTGGATCCATTGGACGGCACCAAGGAATTTATCAAGAAAAGTGGTGAATTTACAGTAAACATCGCACTGATCCATCAAGGGCGCTCAGTAATTGGTGTGGTGTATGCACCGGTCCTTGGGTGGATGTACTGGGGAAATGGGAAAGAAGGTGGATGGAAGCAGGAAGGTGGCCAGGAACCCATACCATTAACTTTTCCGGAGGAGGATGAGATAAAAACCCTGGTAGTGAGCTTGTCCCACCAAAGCCCGGAAACCAAGTCCTTTATGGAGAATTATCCAGAAGCTGATATCATCAGCATGGGCAGTTCCCTGAAATTCATGTTGCTTGCAGAAGGTAAGGCACAGGTTTATCCCCGTTTTGCGCCCACCATGGAGTGGGATACCGCAGCAGCCCACGGAGTGGTTTTGGCCATGGGCGGGCAAGTGGTGCAGGTAGAAAATAATAGACCATTGGAATATAATAAGGAGAATTTATTGAATCCTTCTTTTATTGCAAGTACTGTCGCTTTGAAAGAGGAATGACTCAATGCCATGCGTTTTTCCGATATCCCCTATCGTCATAGTGAACGGATGTGATAGCAAAGTGAAGCAATCTCGTTTTCGGTATAGAAGATCGTTTCATTCTATTCGCGACGAAATTATAGCAACACGGGATTGCGTAACTCCGTTGCTCTTCGTTCGCAATGACGATTTTCTATTACGTCACTGCGAATCCGACGAAGGAGGATGTGGCAGTCTCCTATTCCGAAGGCGAGTCCTTCTGGATGTGGTGGAGTGTTCATTATACGGGGTTGCGTAACTTTACCCCCTTGCTCCCTAAGAGGGTGAATTACTAAAAATGAAGAGGGAGCTCTATCTAATGCTGTTAGATATTAAAGCTTGGTTACTTCATTCGCGATGGCGGTTTCAGGGAGGCGATTATTAATTTGTGTAATGAATTCATGTACCATCCCCTATATTTGTAGGGGTACAATAAAACCAAAATAAACCATTTACTTTAATTACTTTAAAATTAACACTACTCATGAATACGCTGCTTTTTCCGCTTGAAAAATCAAACATTGCCGTGATCGGCTTGGGCTATGTAGGCCTCCCTTTGGCAGTGGAATTTGCCAAAAAATTTCCCGTGACGGGATATGATATTTCCAATTCCCGGGTGGAGGAGCTTTCCAAAGGAGTGGACCATACCCTTGAGATAGAGGATAAGCTTTTACAATCGGTATTGGTAAGATCAAAGGAAGATTTTAATACGCAATCAACTGGATTTTATCCTACCTGTTCCCATAAGGATCTAGCCGATTGTAACGTATATATTGTGACGGTGCCTACGCCTACCGATAAGCACAATAGGCCCGTATTGACGCCGATGCTCAAAGCCTCCGAGGCGATTGGTAAGGTACTAAAAGAAGGGGATGTGGTGATCTATGAATCCACGGTATATCCCGGGGTTACCGAAGAGGAATGTGTGCCGGTGCTGGAAAAGGAATCCGGTCTGAAATTCAACCAAGACTTTTATGTGGGCTATTCGCCCGAGCGGATCAATCCGGGTGACAAGGAACATACGGTAGCCAAGATTTTGAAAGTGACTTCCGGGAGCAGTCCGGAGGCAGCTGATTTTATTGATGGGCTGTACAAGTTGGTCATAACAGCCGGTACATTTAAGGCTTCCTCCATTAAAGTGGCCGAGGCGGCCAAGGTCATTGAAAATTCCCAGCGGGACATCAACATCGCTTTTGTCAACGAGCTGTCCAAGATCTTTAACCTGCTGGACATTGATACCCAGGAAGTACTGGAAGCAGCAGGGACCAAGTGGAACTTCCTTCCTTTCCGTCCCGGATTGGTAGGAGGGCACTGCATCGGGGTGGATCCGTTTTACCTGGCTCAAAAGGCGCAGGAAGTAGGCTACCACCCGGAGATCATCCTGGCAGGAAGACGGCTGAACGACTCCATGGGCAAGCATGTGGCCACCGAGGTGATCAAGCATATGATGCGCAAGGATCTTAAAGTAATGGAGTCCAAGGTGCTGATCCTGGGTTTTACATTTAAAGAAGATTGCCCGGACGTGCGCAATACCCGGGTCATTGATATTTATAGGGAACTGAAGAATTTTGATATCAATGTGGACGTGTACGACCCCTGGGCCAATGCAGCCGAAGTGGCCCATGAGTATCATGTCCAGGTACTGGACCGCGAAAAGCAGCCTGACCTTTCCAGTTATTCTGCCATTATCCTGGCCGTAGCCCACAGGGAATTTAAAACCTGGACCATTGCCAAATCCGATAAGCAGGTGGTCTACGATGTCAAGGGAATACTGGGCAAAGACATAGTAGATGCCAGGTTATAAAAAATACCCCCTAGGCTCTTGAAATACCCCCTATCCCCCTAAGAGCGGGGATAGCTTGGTTACAAAGGATCGTTGTCCAGAAAGCCGGATCCCTTTGGCGCAAGCTTACTGAGGCGGTCATATACATCTACGTAATTGCGAATGGAGCGATAGCGGAGTGAAGCAATCTTTTGTTCCTATTTCCAATCCCTAAAGATACCCCCTTAACTCTCTAAAAACACCCCCTATCCCCCTAAGAGGGGGGGGACTTGCTGACATAATGATCCTTGTCCTAGCACATCGGATCCCTTTGGCGTAAGCTTACTGAGGCTGTTATATACATTTACGTCTGCGAGGAAGTATAGCCTGTTCCGAGCTATCGGGAACGCGGCAATCTCGTTTTCAAAGATATGAGATCGCTTCACTCCGTTCGCGATGACGGTTTTCCTACGTTGCGAACTGCCGCGGCTTTCTTCCCTCAAATCTCTCTCTAAGCCCTGTTTGGCTTCAGACGGGCCTGCCTTTGGCTTCAGACAGGCCTGTTTGGCAGCAGACAAGCTCGTAGCGACGATTGTAACATAGAAACTGAGGTTAATAATATTACGTGAATGTTACAAAATGCGGTATCAAGGTTATTTTTTACAAAAAAAACAAATAGTTTTGGAGATGTAAAGCCTAACGAGTACTTTTGGTGCTCGTTAAGGCAAGTTGCTTTTTTATGCTTGATTCGTTGATCACATCCAAGACCAGACTGCGATTGTTGGTAAAGTTTTTTATCAATGCAGACAACCATAGCCATCTGCGCGGACTGGCCGAGGAGTTTGGTGAATCTACCAACGCCATAAGAAAGGAACTTAACAATTTGTCAGAAGCAGGTTACCTGCAAAAAGCATCCGAAAAAAACAGGATCAGTTACAGGGCCAATACCCGGCACCCTTTGTTTTTTCCCTTGCAGGGTATTATTCGGAAATATATTGGATTGGATACGCTGGTGGAGGAAGTCCTGAACAGGATGGGGGATGTGGAAAGTGTCATTCTTACCGGGGATTATGCCAATGGTCTCGATACCGGTACCATTGATGTCAGTATAAAGGGGGATGCACTCAATGAGGAATACCTCGACAATTTGGGGAACCGTATCCAAGAAATGATCGACCGTAAGGTGAATTTCACGGTGCTGGGCCAAGAATCCCAGTCTGGCATCATTTTATATAACAAAGCCGCTGAGTAAGAAACTTCACTTGCTTGGTCTTCTTAGATTTATCATCCCGCTAAGCACATAATGTGACTGACCGGGCGAAGCTGTGTTTAGGACGTTAAGTTGTCATGCTGATGAATTGTCATGCTGACGTAAGGAAGCATCTCTATCATAGACGTTACCGAAATGAGATTCCTCGTGACCTCGGAATGACAAGCATTCTGTCATGCTGACGTAAGGAAGCATCCCTACCATACACGTTATCGAAAAAAGGTTCCTCGTAGCCTCGGAATGACAGGCATTCTGTCATGCTGACGTAAGGAAGCATCCCTACCATAGACGTTATCGAAAGGAGATTCCTCGTGGCCTCGGAATGACAAGCGTCCTGTCATGCTGACGAAAGGAAGCATCGCTACCATACACGTTATCGAAAAAAGGTTCCTCGTAGATTCGGAATGACAGGCGTTCTGTCATGCTGACGTAAGGAAGCATCTCTACTATAGACGTTATCGAAAGGAGATTCCTCGTGGCCTCGGAATGACAAAAAATGATTCAACAACACAACAATTCGACAATAATACAATAAGTATGTCCATCAATATCAAAGCTTTTTACCTTACTTTAATCCTGTTTATCGCTTCGGTAACCTTGTATGCGCAGTCCCTTTCGGATATCCAAAATGCAAAAGTGGATCAGCTGTCGGATGCACAGCTCGCCACGATCGTCCAACAGGCGGAGGAGCAGGGGATTTCGAAGTCACAAATTCCGGCCTTGGCAGAGGAAAGAGGTATGCCGGCCATGGAAGCAAGTAAATTGTCCACCCGGATCAACCAACTGAATACATCTGGAGCGACAAGAGAGGAAGGGAATATCGGAAATGCTGCTCAACGGCAAGTTTCAGATGCTTCAAGTGTCGGTATGAGTTCGGGGGAGCAGGATAGTTTGTCGGAAGAGGAAAAAAAGATCTTTGGCTATGGGCTGTTTCACAATAAAAAGCTGAATTTCTCTCCCAACCTGAATATCCCCACACCACAAAGCTATGTGATAGGAGCAGGGGACCAGTTGCTGATCGATATCTATGGGGATTCTCAACAATCGTACGATCTGACCGTGAACCCCGAAGGACGGGTCTATATTCCGAACGTGGGGCCTATTAATCTGGGAGGAGCCAGTATTCAATCCGCTACTGCCCGTTTTAAAAAGGAACTGAGCAGTATCTATGCAGACTTAAATAGTAGTAATCCACGTACCTTTATGCAGATCCGTTTGGGTAATATCCGATCAATCAAGGTACAGATTGTCGGTGAACTGCAGCGCCCTGGGGATTATACCTTACCTTCTTTTGCTTCGGTATTCAATGCCCTATATGCCGCTGGTGGTCCCAATAAACAAGGCTCCTTTAGGAATATCAGGGTGTTTCGGGATTCTCGCCAGATAGCAGAAGTGGATGTCTATGAGTACCTGATGAACGGTAATCAACAGCAAAATGTGCGCTTGCAGGACAATGATGTCATCATGGTGCCGGCAGTGGATACGCGCGTGGAAGTACAGGGACCGGTAAGGCGTGAAGGATATTTTGAGATTAAACCAGAAGAGGATATCAACGACCTGATCCGCTATGCGGGGGGCTTTAAAAGCGATGCCTATACCGGACGATTGGCTGTACGCAGGGTTTCTGACCAAGCCAGAAAAGTGGCCGATGTCAGCAAGGAGGAATTTGGTAGTTTTAAGGTGCAGGATGGGGACGTTTTTCTGATAGGGAAGAAGTTGGAGCGTTTTGAGAACAGGGTGCAGATTTCCGGTGCAGTATTTCATCCCGGAGAATTTGCCTTATTTGAGGGGATGACGGTGAAGGACCTGATTGATAAGGCGGAAGGACTACGTGGTGAAGCCTTTTTAAATAGAGCGACCCTGTATCGCACGCAGGATGATATGACCTTGGAGATTGTTCCGATTAATGTTCAAGGGGTGGTAAACGGTACAGCACAGGACCTTCCTTTGCAAAGGGAGGATGTTTTGCATATTCCGAGCAAATATGACCTTAAAGAAGAATACTATGTAAAGATTTCAGGAGAGATCAATAGTCCAGGTGCTTTTGCCTACGCAGAAAATATGACCGTAGAGGATTTGGTGCTAAAAGCTGGAGGGTTTAAGGAATCCGCTTCCGATGCCTATATTGAAGTGGCCAGGAGGGTAAAGGACCGGACCAATGGGCAAATCGCTGAAATCTTTACCATTGATATCGATGAAAACTTGGAAATAGATGAAGGGGATAAGGAAGTGGTGCTTGAACCTTTTGATCATATCATTATCCGTAGAAGTCCGGGCTTTCAGCGGGAGAAAATAGTTCGTGTAGAAGGGGAAGTAATCTATCCTGGCCAATATACCATTTCGACAACAAATGAACGGATTTCAGATTTGTTGAAAAGAGCTGGAGGGATGAATCAATTTGCTTATGTTAAGGGAGCCACATTGATCAGAAGAACGGAATTTTTTACTCCCAAAAGTGATAATGATATTAAGTCTCAGGATCTGACGGAGGTAAAAAAACACCTTATCAAGGAAGATGGTGAAAATACCGAAGCTGAAAATAAAATTCTTTCTCGGATTGATGAAAAAATCAGTGAAAATGGAGGAGATTTAGCTAACCAAAAAGGATTGGCTTCTGGAGAGTATAAAATTAGCAGAGTAGAGGAAGTAGCAGCTTCAGATAGCAGCAGGGTAGCAGAGGTGGAGTTCAGAACACAGGAAATGATAGGGATAGACTTGACCAATATTTTAGAAAATCCTGGATCTGCCCAAGACTTAATTTTACAGGAGGGAGATATATTAAGTATTCCGAAACAATTGCAAACGGTAAGAATGCGGGGAGAAGTACTATTCCCTACTTCGGCACGCTATGAAAATGGAAACAGTTTTAAACGCTATATTTCCAAAGCAGGAGGATTTACTGATAATGCCCGAAAAGGCAAAGCCTATGTGGTCTATGCCAATGGAGATGTGAAGCGCACGAAGAACTTTATTTTCTTTAAAAATTATCCTAGGATAGAACCGGGGGCTGAGATTATTGTGCCACAAAAGCCACAAAGAGAAAGCATGTCTGCTACCAATTGGATTGGGGTGGCTTCCAGTTTAGCAACTTTGGCGATATTGGTAGACAGATTGGCGCAATAAGAATCCTTCATTGACTCGTAATGGATGCCCTTGGCACGAATCCGAGAAAGGACGGTGAAGCAATCTCGATTTATTGCTAACCTATTCGGTTTCACAGGCACGCCTAATACTAAAATATTTAACGACCATTATTTGAGTAGCAAAATACCACTTTCGAATTAACCATGAACAACGATTCAAATAAAAATACATCTCTAAACATCGATGATGAAATTGACCTTCTTGCTTTAGCCAAGACGGTATGGAATAAGCGCAAGTTGGTATTAAGAACTGTTGGACTTTTTATAATACTGGGCTTATTAGTGGCCTTATTAAGTCCAAATGAATATAGGGCTACTGCGACTTATCTACCGACTACTTCAGAAGGAGGAAAAGCGGGAGGAAATCTCTCCGGTCTTGCATCTTTGGCAGGAATTAATTATGGCGGCACTATAGGAGGATCAGAAATTCCTCCAACCCTTTATCCAAAAATTGTTAATAGTATTCCTTTTAAACTGGAGATGTTAAAAGCTCCTCTTACATTTGAAGGGTTTGATAAAAAAGTTACTTATCAGGAGTATTACGAGAAGCATTATTCCCCGGGAGTATTAGGGGATGTTAAAAAGTATACAATTGGGTTATTGGGGGAAATTATGAAGGATGTTAAGGGAGAACAACATAAAGAAATTAAACGTGAGGGTGGAGCTGAAGACATTATTACAATTACCCATAATGAACTGGCCCATTTTAAAAGATTGTCTAATCAGATCAACATTTCTTTTAATGATAAGGAGGGGTTTGTGGAATTGTCCACAATTTTACTAGAGGCAAAGGCAGCGGCTCAATTAGCAAAATATGCAGAAGGATTACTTCAAAAAGAAGTGATTGCTTTTAAAATCAAAAATGCGAAGGAGCAGTTAAAGTTTACAAAAGAGCGATTCCTTGAAAGGAAAAAGGAATTTGAAGAAACTCAAACAAAATTGGCAAGATTTCGTGACCGTAACCAAAATATTTCCAGTTCTGTAGCTTTAAACCAATTGGAGAAATTGGAAGCAGAGTTTAATTTGGCTTTTTCTGTTTATTCAGAGTTGGCTAAACAATTGGAGCAGGCTAAATTACAAGTCAGCAAGGATACTCCTGTGTTTTCTGTCATACAACCGGTTACAGTTCCCGCTGAAAAGTCTGCTCCTAATCGATCCCTTATTTTGGTGATGTTTACCATTCTAGGTGTAGTTGTTGCCATTGGATTAGTCTTCGTTGGAGAATTCTTAACTAATATTAGAAAAAAAATGAATGAATCGACGAGCTTTATGGATATACACCAATAAAAATGTAATTGAAAATAGTCTAGGAAATCTCATATAGAATTTTAATAAAATGATCCTTCATATCTACTAATTAATGGATAAACCTTAGAAAATTAAAGTCTTCATATATGCAAATTATATAATGAAGATACCTTTAGTACTCGGTAATAAATAAATTCAGCAATTAATTATAAAATACATGGCATCACAACTTATACCCCTGAATCAATCGAAAATTGCAGTAATTGGTTTAGGATATGTAGGCTTACCACTTGCTGTGGAACTAGCAAAAAAATACCCAACTGTAGGTTATGATATCTCCAATAAAAGAATTAAGGAATTGGAAGATGGTCACGATATAACCCTCGAGGTAGAGGACTATAAATTAAAGAAAAGCTTGACTGACTCTCCTTTAAAGTTAGAGGAAAGGGAAAAGGGTTTTTTACCAACTAATGCTATTACTGCCATTTCATCCTGTAATATTTATATCGTAACGGTTCCTACACCGATTAATGAGCATAAGTCACCGGATTTAGCTCCTTTAATTGCGGCAAGTACAATGCTTAGTAAAATATTAAAGAAAGGAGACGTGGTGATTTATGAATCCACTACTTATCCTGGGTGTACGGAAGAAGACTGTGTTCCAATTTTAGAAAGAGAATCAGGTTTAAAATTTAACCAGGATTTCTATTGTGGCTATTCTCCGGAAAGAATTAATCCTGGTGATAAGGTGAATACTCTGACAAAGATCAAAAAGGTAACTTCAGGTTCTACGCCGGAGGTAGCAGATTTTGTGAATAACCTTTATGCTTCCATTATTGAAGTAGGGACCTTTAAGGCTTCTAGTATCAAAGTAGCAGAAGCTTCAAAAGCGATAGAAAATGCACAAAGGGATGTAAATATTTCTTTTGTTAATGAATTAGCGTTGATTTTTGATCGTTTGGGTATTGATACTAGTGAAGTATTGGAAGCTGCCGGAACTAAGTGGAACTTTTTGAAATATAAGCCAGGCTTGGTTGGAGGACACTGCATAGGTGTAGACCCGTATTATTTGGCACATAAGGCAGAGCAAGTTGGGTATCACCCCGCGGTAATTCTTTCAGGTAGAAGAGTAAATGACAATATGGGCATGTTTGTGGCCAATAAAGTGGTTAAACTCATGATTCAAAAAGGAAAAACTATAAAAGGCAGTAAAGCTTTGATTATGGGATTTACTTTTAAGGAGAACTGTCCTGATATACGAAATACGCGCGTTATAGATATCTATAGGGAATTGAATCAATTTGGACTGGAGGTTGATGTCTATGATCCATGGGCCTCAAAAGAAGAAGTACAGGAAGAGTATGGTCTAGGACTTAAGAACAGAGAAGATCTATCAAAATATGATGCTCTTATCTTAGCGGTTGGACATAAAGAATTTTGTGATATGGACTTGGAAGGTATTAAAACAAATGGCCATACGGTGCTTTATGATACCAAAGCTTTTTATGCCAAGGAATTAGTTGATGGAAGATTATAGGGTTATGGCAAAAATACAGATGGTTGATCTTAAGACTCAGTATGAAAAGATCAAAGGTGAAGTTAATGCTGGAATTCAGGAAGTAATAGATAATTCAGCGTTTATCAATGGTCCACAAGTTAAGGCATTTGCAAGTGAATTGGCAGATTATAATAAGGTGAAATATACTATTACTTGTGGAAATGGAACAGATGCTCTTCAGATAGCTATGATGACTTTTGACTTTCAGCCAGGAGATGAAGTAATTGTTCCAGCATTTACTTATATTGCTACGGTTGAGGTTATAGCACTTTTAAAATTAAAACCTGTATTTATAGATGTAACCAATGATACCTTTCAAATGGATATAGACCAGTTGAATGCAAAGATAAGTCATAAAACTGTAGCAATAATTCCGGTTCATTTATTTGGTCAATGCTCAAATATGGACACAATTTTGGAAGTAGCTAGGGAATATAATTTAAAAGTTATTGAAGATACTGCACAAGCAATAGGTGCAGAATATACTTTCAAGAACAAATCAAAAAGGATGGCTGGAACAATGGGAGATATTGGCATTACTTCATTTTTCCCATCAAAAAATTTGGGATGTTTTGGGGATGGAGGAGCTATTTTTACCAATGACGACCTATTGGCCCAGAAACTTCGTATGATTGCTAATCATGGACAAAAACAAAAGTATTACCATGATAGTATTGGCGTGAATTCTCGACTGGATACGCTTCAAGCTGCTATTTTACGGGTGAAACTAAAGTATTTGGATGAGTATTCTTCTGCAAGAAATGAAGTTGCGCGAAAATATGATACAGCCTTCGAAGGGCATACTAATATCATATCGCCAAGTCGTGTTCAAAATTCGACACATGTTTTTCATCAATATACACTGAAAATAGAAGGAGCTGATAGAGATGATTTGAAAAACTATCTGAGCGAAAAAGGAGTACCCTCTATGGTGTATTATCCAGTACCAGTGCATCTACAAAATGCTTACAGGAATTATGGATATGTTGAAGGTGATTTTCCTGTTGCGGAATCACTTTGTAAGAAGGTGCTTTCTTTGCCAATTCATACTGAAATGGTAGATGAGGACCAAAAATTTATTATTGAAACCATCAAAAATTATTTCTAATGGAGAACGAATTTTTTGCTCATGAAACAGCTGTAGTAGATGAAGGTTGCATTATTGGTAAAGGAACCAAAATTTGGCATTTTTCACATATGATGTCCAATTGTAAAATTGGAGAGAAATGTAATATTGGCCAAAATGTAGTGGTCAGTCCGGAAGTTACATTGGGGAAAAATGTCAAGGTTCAAAATAATGTTTCAATTTATACAGGAGTAACCTGTGACGATGATGTGTTCCTAGGACCATCTATGGTTTTTACGAATGTAATTAATCCACGATCAGCAGTCAATCGAAAAAGCGAGTATGCCAAGACCCATGTGGGAAGGGGAGCGACTATAGGTGCGAATGCCACAATTGTTTGCGGACATGATATAGGGGCGTATGCGTTTATAGGAGCTGGTGCTGTAGTTACTAAAAATGTTCCTGCTTATGCCTTAGTTGTTGGAAATCCATCAAAACGGATTGGCTGGATGAGTGAGTTTGGCCATCGTTTGGTATTTGATGAATTGGGTAGAGCTGTATGTAAGGAAAGTGGTGACATATATGTACTGGAAAATAATAAAGTTATAAAATTAAAATAGACATCGTAATGAAAAACTTTGCATTAATTGGGGCTGCTGGATATATTGCTCCTAGGCATATGAAAGCCATAAAAGATACTAATAATCAGCTTTTGGCGGCTTATGATAAATTTGACAGTGTTGGAATAATCGACAGCCATTTTCCTAATGCAGATTTTTTTACGGAATTTGAACGCTTTGACAGACATGTGGAAAAATTGAAGCGTGGTGCAGATAAAATAAATTATATGAGTGTTTGTTCCCCAAATTATTTGCACGATTCACATATTAGGTTTGGTTTAAGAGTAGGAGCAAATGTGATATGCGAAAAGCCTCTCGTGCTAAATCCTTGGAATATTGATGCTTTGAAAGAGGTAGAACAGGAACACGGAACCAAGGTTTTTAATATTCTTCAGCTACGTTTGCATCCGTCTATAATTGCTTTGAAAGAAAAAATTCAAAATGGGCCCAAGGATAAAGTTTATGATATTGATTTGGCTTATATTACATCCAGGGGTCATTGGTATTATACCTCTTGGAAAGGGGATGTTACCAAATCGGGCGGAATAGCTACCAATATCGGGGTACACTTTTATGATATGTTGACTTGGATCTTCGGTGATGTAAAAGAGAGTGTGGTTCATATTCATACACACGATAGGGCCGCTGGATATTTTGAACTGGAGAAGGCACGGGTACGGTGGTTCTTGAGCATAAATGCTGATACACTACCAAAAGCTGTAAAAGAAAGAGGGGGGAGAACTTATCGTTCTTTAACTATGGAGGGGGAAGAAATAGAATTTAGTGATGGATTTACAGAATTACATACGCACAGTTACCAGCATATTTTGGATGGAGAAGGGTTTGGTTTGGATGAAGCAAGAAACTCTATTCAGATTGTTCATGATATTAGGCATATGGAGCCCATTGGTTTGAGAGGAGAATTTCATCCATTAGCTAAAGCTAAGCTTGTTAATCATCCGTTCAGCGTATAAAAAATGAAAAGTGAGTAAACTTAATCATTTACTCACTTCATTTCTATGATAAGTTCTTTTTTTAGGAGAAGTGAGTTTGTCAAAAATGTAGTTACATTGATGACAGGTACTAGCATAGCACAAGCGATTCCAATTGCGTTAAGCCCAGTTTTAACTAGAATATATTCTCCTGATGATTTTGGATTATTTGCATTATACTCAGGAATAGCTTCGATACTATCTGTAATTGCTACAGGTAGGTATGAATTGGCTATTATGTTGCCAGAAAAAGAAGAAGATGCTGCTGAGATAGTCAAATTATCATCTTTGATATCTTGCTTGATAAGTTTAACGGTGTTGCTTATTATCCTTATATGGGGCATGGAGATTTCCGTTTTATTGGGTAACACGGGAATCAGTAATTGGTTGTACTTATTACCTGTTAGTATTTTTGTAGCTGGTTTATATCAAAGTCTGAATTATTGGTTTAATAGAAAAAAGGACTTTAAAAGGTTAGCCAAAAACAGGGTAATGCAAAGTTCTTTCACTGGATTGGGGCAATTACCATTAGGGTTATTGAAGGTTGGAGGCATAGGGCTTTTATTTGGTACGCTGTTAGGGCAAATGGTTACATTAGTATCTTTGGCTAAGAAAACTGTAAAAGAGGACAGTAATTATTTTCACAGATTGGAATTTAATCAACTTTCAAAGTTAGCTAGCCGTTATATTAACTTTCCTAAATTTGACGTACCTACAACAATTTTGAATGTTGGAGCTGTACAGGCACCCAATATTTTATTTACTACTTTTTTTTCAGCCTCTTATGCTGGTTTTTATTATTTGACACATAAAGTTTTACAAGCACCTGTTACATTAATTTCTACTTCGGTTTTGGATGTCTTTAAAGAAGAGGCCTCTAAAGCTTATAGGGAAACAGGGCAAGCGAAATTAATTTTTATTAAAACATTTAAGTGGTTGCTATCTATTTCTATAATTCCTTCAATATTTCTATTTTTAGTAATCGATGATTTATTTGTATGGGTGTTTGGTAAAGATTGGCAAATTGCGGGTGATTATGCCAAAATATTACTTCCTGCCCTGTGTCTAAGGTTTATTGCAAACCCATTGAGCTTTATGATTTATGTTGCTGAAAAGCAAATATGGAATCTATTGACAATGATCGGTCTTGCTTGTAGTGTTTTTTTGAGCTTTTATTTAGCGGAAGACCATAGTGGGGTGATAGTTAATATATCGATTACATATGTTTGTTACTACATTGTACACCTAATATTGGGGGCGTGTTTTGCAGGAATTTTTAAAGTGAGAAAAGTATAGTGTTATGAATTTACTAAAGATATTGCTAATATTTTTACTTCTATCGTTGGGCGAAAGCAAAGGTAGATGTTCAACTATGGAATTAATTGGTCTTGATAATTTTGTCAATGGGTCGTCAAATGAAAGAAACGATAATTATATATTGTTAAAGGTTGAGGAGTTACCAGGTAGCGTTAGGAAAATTTATAGAGAATGGGATTCATTGAGCAATTTGTCAAAAAAGAAATTGTTTAACAAAATATTTGAAAAAGAAAAATATTGGGGTTATTTCTTTTCTAGTTGGGGAAGGTATGCATTTTATACTGAAAATTCAAAGGTGTTAAGAATTTTTAGTGAGGCTCTTCGTTTTGTTGAACAAGAATATAAAGTTGATCAGGTTATATTAACAAGTAGAGAAGTAAAGGAAGGTCATTGGTATAGAGAGACATTTGCGAGAAATATGAGACTTTTGCTTGATGCATATACCTTTACAAATGAAAGTTTTGTATTGGATATAATAGATAAGCAAACAACTATCTGGATGGAAAGAAATAAGAAAGTTAATGTTAGTGATTTCAATATTTATCCTTATAGTGCTAAATTGTTTAATAAAAGAAGTTCTGAAATTAATCCTAATCAAAATTTACAGATGGGACTAGTTTTATCCAAGTTATATTTGGATAGAAATAGTAAGTTTTATTTAAATGAAGAGGTTAAAGCATCTGCACTAGACGAAATTAACGCTGCTTTGAGTTTAGTAAAGGATGATGGTTTTTTCCCTTTGAATCAATATGCAATTGGGGTTGGAGACTCAAATTATGCAGGTCTTTCAACGATAATTTTATACCAACTTGTCCAGATTTGGGGATACCAAGAATGGCTTTCAACATTAAAAAAGGTTGGGCTATGGTTAGAAAAATCCTTTGATGAAGACCGTCCATGGAATACAAAGAAGGATGGGGAGGACTATCATTTTGATCAGTTTACAGCATTTAATTTATTTGGGAGAATTCCATCCTTTTATGCAGCTGGTATATCCTCTGACCGTGCCAAAGAATGGATGGAATTCATTGTTTCTAAATTTGAAGATTTTAATATCATTGATTTAAAACCTCGCTGGGACGAATTACAAACGATACCTGAATCTTATTATTCGAATGAATTAAGATCTTCTGATATTAAGGTACTTCCCCCCAAAATTTACGTGAGAAAGGAAAAGGAAATTATATATATCAACTTTGTGGCTACTGAAATAAAATCTATTATAATTAAAGATGTTGAATTAGATAAGATTGAGGATTTTGTTTTAGAAAATTTCACACTAAATACTGGCGATGAAATATCTGTATTAGATGGTCAAGATAATTTGGTAACCAATAAAATCTCTATTCCATTTACCGGAAATAATTTGAAGATAATTGTTACTGTATTTGATAATAATAATCCAATTAAGGATAAGTAGGTGCATTTAGTTTTAAGTTTACTAGTTTTTTCTTTTTCTTTTTTCCTGTTTAAAAAAGCATCAGGGGCAATGTCCCCCTTAAAGCTAAATATGATCTCTTGGATTTTTTATTTTGAGCTTGTTTTACAATATTTTATTTCGTCTCTATTTGTAATTCATGGAACCGATGAGCATTATTTAATTGGTAAGGTTTATGATGAATCTTCAAGACGCTTTGGATATTGGGCAATAATGTATACCATGATTTTTTTTCCTGCAGGTATGGTTTTAGCTAACTTTATTTGGAAAGCTAAACCAAAAGAACTTTTCCTGAAATATACTAAACAGGAAATTATTCCTTTATATAGTAGTAAAGATTCATTTTTAAGATTTCCGCTTTATTTTCTAAGTGTAATTAGTATTTCAGCTGTTTTATATACTTTTTTTGTGATGAAAGAAATTCCTCTTTTCAATATGTTTTCTGGCAATTCTGCGGTTGATTTAGCGGTTGCTAGAGAAGAGGTAGGAAGAGGCTTTCAGGGTAACTTTTTTGTAAGAAATGTTTTTGGTATTACTATAACTCCGATCCTTTCCTATATTGCATTTAGTTATTATAGAATGACTAAAACCAGATTTGATTTTGTTTGGTTTTTCACAATGTTTATCTTTTCAATTCTTATAGTTACTTATAATATTTCTAAAGCACCCATAGTTCTTTATTTTCTGGGATTTATTTTTTTTAGAGTTTTGGAAGTCGGAAAGGTGAATAAGAAAGTTCTTATATTTGGATTAGGAGGGGTCTTAATTCTATTAATAACATTCTATTCTTTTTTGAGTACAACTGAATTAGATTTTTTATTTGGATTAAGGTATGGTATTCCAGGAAGAATTCTTTTTAGTCAAAGTGCTGCTGTATATTTAACCTTTGACTCCTTTCCTAATTATTATGATTTTTTAGGGATTAGTACTTTTTCTGATTATTTGGCAACTTTTGGGATTAACCCTTCCGAACGTTCATCAAGATTGTTAATGGAAAGATATTTTTCTAGTAGAATTGAAAATGGTACCGCAGGTGTTTTAAATACCCTTTTTATTGCTGAGGCCTATGCTAATTTTGGAATAGTAGGATTGGCATTAGCCCCAACCTATGTAGGTTTTTTGATTCAGACCATGTATGTTTTTTTTCTTAAGATGAAAAAAACACCTGTATTCTTAGGACTTTTAACTTATTTTTCGTACAAGGGAGGGGTGAGCGGTGGATTTAATGAATATGTTTATAACTCCGGGTTGTTTATCTTAGCTTGTGTGATAATTTTTCTTTTTTTACAGGCTTCATATTTTAAGTTTTTTTTTAGTAAGAAGATGACTAGAAAAGTAAATCTGAGGAATAAGATTTTATGAAAATAATTTTCCATTTACCGTTTGAGCCAGATAAGTCCCGGCATTCAGCAAGTCAAATAAGACCATTCAAAATGATTGAAGCTTTTGAATCAAATGGCTTTGAGGTAGTTGTAATTCTGGGAACTTCTAGTACTCGAAAAAAACAAATTACAGAGATTAAGCAAAGAATTATAGATGGAGAGAAGTTTGATTTCGTGTATTCAGAAAGCTCCACAATGCCTACAATGCTTACAGATTCGCATCACTTACCTACTTATCCTTTTTTAGATTTCTCTTTTTTTGCATTTTTAAAAAGGAACCAGATACCTATAGGACTGTTTTACAGGGATATTCATTGGAAATTTGAACATTATAAAATCAACAGTTTTAAGAAGGTTGTAACAAACATATTTTACAAAATTGATTTGATATTCTATAGGTTTCTTCTCGACGTATTGTTTTTGCCATCCACAGAAATGGGGGGGTACATTCCTGAATTAAAATCTCTAACTAAGATATCACTTCCCCCAGGTTGTGATATTTCCCCTATAAGAAATATTAAAAGATCTGATAAGAAAAAATCTGTTAATATTCTTTATGTAGGTGGGATTGGCGATTTATATAATTTACAAATGCTTTTAACGACCCTTTGTAATTTAAAAAATAAAAGGATTCAATTTACACTTTGTACTCGGGAGACAGATTATGATAAATTTAAAGATTTATATCAAAAGTATTTTGTATATGAAAACATTCATTTGGTTCATGCCAATGGACAAGAGCTCACTAAATTGTACGAAGAAAATGATATATGTTGTTTGTTTGTGAAGCCAACTGAATATTGGAATTTTGCTATGCCCGTTAAGTTATTTGAATATATTTCATATAAAAAACCTATTTTGGCCGTTAAAGGTACTGCAGTCGGAAATTATGTAGAGGAGAAAGGTATTGGCTGGGTATTGGATTACAAGCCTGACCAATTGGAGCTGTTTTTTTACCATATATTAAGTAATAATTTTAGGGATATTTTTCACCAAAATGTACAAAGGACAGCCAGAGGAAACACTTGGAAAAGCAGAGCTGCTTCCGTTGCTAACTCATTAATTAATTCGTAAATGAGAATATTGTTATTAAGCGATGCCAACTCTATTCATACAGTAAGATGGGTAAAGGGATTAAGTTTATTAGGGTTAAGCATAGGACTCTGGTCCATTAATAAACCAAATTCAGGTTTATATGATGGTTTAGAAAATGTTAAGATTTATTATTCAGACTTAAATCAAAGTAGGTTTGGGATAATTGCTAAGTTGAAATATCTAACTTTATTTTTTTCTTTAAAAAAGGCAATTAAAGATTTTGAACCTGATTTAATTCATGCTCATTATGCTTCAAGTTTTGGATTGTTAGGTGCTTTGTCTGGTTTTAAACCTTTTTTATTATCAGTTTGGGGAAGCGATGTATTTGAATTTCCCAACTTTAATTTTTTATTTAAAAAGGTTCTTAAATATAATTTCAAAAAAGCTGATTTTTTGATGTCTACCAGCCATGCCATGGCTGATGAGGCATCGAAATATACTAAGAAAAAATTTGCAATTACACCATTTGGGATAGACCTTGATTTTTTTAAACCTAATGGCCTTGTTAAACAATCTTCATTCACCATTGGGACGATAAAAACCTTAGAGGAAAAATATGGAATAGATCAATTGATTGATGCTTTTTATATTTTTAGGAATAAATATCCTAAAGAATCTCTTAAGTTAATGATTGTTGGGGAAGGATCTCGTAAATCTTTTTTGGAGAGAAAAGTAAAAAAATTAGGTATAGGAGAATTTTGTGAATTCAAGGGAAAGATAGAATATTCAATGGTGCCTTTTTTTCATCAACAATTGGACATTTGCATTTGTTTATCAAATAGTGAAAGCTTTGGGGTTTCTGCTATAGAAGCATCATCGGTTGAGACACCTTTAGTTGTTAGTAATGTAGGGGGATTACCCGAGGTTGTAGAACAAGGTGTTACGGGTATTGTGGTTCCAGCAAAGGATCCTCAGAGTGCTGCTGATGCCATTGAAAAGTTGTATTTGGACAAAGCTTTAAGAGAGAATATGGGAAGAGAAGGTAGAAAGAGAGTTGAAAAACTATATGATTGGAATAAAAATTTAGCTGATATGGTGAATATATACAGAACTGTCTTAAGGCAAAATGAGAGATAAAAAAACTATTTGGATTATTAATCAGGATGCCACTACCCCTGAAACGGGTTATGCAGGAAGAAGTTATTATTTGTCTGAAGAATTGTCTAAACTTGGCCATAAAGTTTATTTAATTGCTGGGGGGTTTTCTCATCTTCATTTTAACTCACCTGAAGTTAAGAAAGCATTTGATGTAAGAAAGGTATCAACATTCAATTTTGTTTGGTTGAAATTACCTTCTTATGCTAATGCTCATAGTAAAAAAAGAATTTTGAATTGGTTCTTATTTGCATTCAAAATAAGTAGATTAATTAAACAGTTATCTCACAAGCCAGATGTAGTTATTTATTCTTCTCCTCCTTTAATAGGATTTTTGGGAGCATTATACATAAAAATAAGATCAAAGGCGAAATTAGTTTTTGAAATAAGGGATATATGGCCACTCACTCTAAAAGAAATAGGCGGCTTTGAATCATATAATCCCCTGATTTTACTAATGTCTCTGATAGAAAAATTAGCTTACAGAAAATCAGATTTTGTAATATCGAACTTATCCAATGCTTATAAATATTTGAAAAGGTTTAATATTGATAAAAAAAAGTTTTTGTGGATTCCCAATGGCATTTCATTAAATGAATTGAGTAAATGTACTCCGTTAGATGATTGTGTGAATAACCTCATACCAAAAGATAAGTTTGTAATTGGATATTCTGGTACATTAGGAGCTGCAAATGCAATGGAGTTTTTTATTGAAGCAAGTAAGAGATTGAGGAATAATAAACGAATTTTTTTTGTGATCGTAGGGACAGGAAAAGAAAAGGAGAATCTAAAATCTTTAGTAATGGGAAATGAAAATGTTATTTTTCTTGATCCAATCCCCAAAGAACAAATTTATTCATTGCTTCAGCGGTTTGATGTTTGCTATATAGGTTGGAGAAATCATAAATTATATGATTATGGTATAGGAGCAAATAAATTACCAGAGTACCTTTGTTCTAAAAAACCAATAATTCATTCGTATTCAGGTAAAAAGGATATTGTTAAGCTTGCCAAAGCTGGAATTTCACTTCCTTCAGAATCAGTTGAAGAACTGGTTAAGGCTTTTGATTCTGTATCTAAATATCAACAAGATTATTTGGATGAATTAGGAAGAAATGGTTATGAATATGCAATGCAAAATTTAACCTATAAAAGCCTGGCTCCTAAACTTATTAATTCGATTTATAGTAATCTCTAGTATAAAAACTATTATGATAAGGTGTTTTCTGATAAACCTGGTCGGAATGTTAATTTTAGGCAATTTTTCTTACGGACAGTCTATTCCTGTTGGTTTTCCTGTGTTTGAAGAAGCTCTACGTAGAAAGCAATTGTTAGGTGAATTAGATTCTACTATCGGTTTTAATCTTCGTCCGATTCAGCCAAGATTTTTTAATGACCAAGGAATATATAATAATTACCTTTTTTATGAAGTAGAAAATAACCTTGGAGAAATCCATCGAAATACTGCTAATAAGTATTTTGCTTATTTGCCATTAAGAAACTGTCTGGCGTATAATTCAGACAGGCCTTATGCCTGGGGAAATGGTTCTATGATTCCCAATGTTGGCTTTCAGAATATGTTGACTGGAGGCGTTGCCGCAAAATTCCATTTTATCAATATTCAATTGATGCCTGAATGGGTATGGGCACAAAATAAATCCTATTTAGGATATCCAAATAGTTATTCTGATGAAGTAAATGCATCAAGGTATTATTTTTGGAATCAAAATGATACCCCAGAACGTTTTGGGAATCATTCTTATACCAAATTTACTTTAGGCCAATCCAAAATTACTTTAAACTACGGCTCCTTTGAAATAGGAGCGTCCACAGAAAATATCTGGTGGGGTCCTGGACAATTTAATGCACTTATTTTTTCTAATAATGCCCCGGGATTTCCCCATTTAACGTTAAACACAACTAGACCTGCCCGAACTTTTTTGGGGTCATTTGAAGGGCAATTAATTATGGGGAAACTGAAGCCTTCCGGGTATGCTCCAAGTCAGTGGGAAAGTTTAAACGATGAATATTTCAATCCTTTATCAGAAGATTGGAGATATCTAAATGGAATTTCTATTTCTTATCAGCCTAAATGGGTGCCTGGATTATTTTTGGGAATAAACCGCACTTTCCAGCAGTACAGTGGGGATAAAGGGAATTCTTTTGGAGATTGGTTTCCGATATTTGAAATGTTTACTAAGAGTGGACTGTTTGAGGACGGAAATTCTGTAGATTATGATGAACAAGCACAAGATCAGCAGGTTTCTGTTTTTGGTCGTTATGTGTTTACAAAAGCAAGAGCTGAATTATACTTTGAATATGGAAGAAGGGACCATGCATATACAGATCGTGAATTTGTACTCAATCCAGAACATGCCAGAGCTTATTTGTTAGGGTTTAATAAATTGTTTAAACTACCTTATAAAAATCAATTAATTCAGCTTAGGGCAGAAATGACCCAACAACAAGAGTCAGTTAATAGATATATAAGATACCGTGGGGTGAAAGGGGGAACTTCATGGCATACCCACTATCAGGTAAGAGGGTTTACCCATTACGGACAAACTTTAGGGGTTGGAATAGGAACCGGAAGCAATGTTCAGACGGTAGAAGTGTCTTTGATCGATAAGTTGAATAAATACGGTATTGTCCTAGAGCGCTTGGCAAACCATCAGGACTTTTACTATAAAGGACTGGGCCAGCAAGAAGAAAGACAGCCCTGGGTAGACCTTTCTTTAGGACTCCTATTTGATTACCAGTGGGATCGTTTTTTACTAAGTTCGCGCCTTCAAATGATCAATGGATTGAACTATCAGTGGCAGCTGGATCCGTCCAGTACTGAGGAATTTCCAGTAGGTAAGGATAAATTCAGTGTGTTTGCACAGGCGCATTTGATTTATTTATTAAAATAGCGATATTTATAAAATGCATTGTTTCACGGTGATGTAGGGAGGTTTATATGAATGTACTTTTTTCCTTTATAGCGGCTTTTTGTATGGGACTGGCCATTTTCCCTTTTGTGATAAAGTGGATCAAGGGAAGCAATTTAATGGATTTGCCTGGAGGAAGAAAAATCCACAAAGAGGCTATCCCATCTATGGGAGGTTTAGGTATATTGACAGCATTTTCTTTAAGCATCGTATTTGGCCTTTCCCAAATCCCTTCGAACAGGTATCAGTATTTATTGATTAGCTTAGGGATATTGTTTTTGATAGGTTTTTTAGATGATTGGAAGGGATTGTCAGCATTCCATAAGTTGATCGGACAGTTAGTTGCATTTGGATTGGTTGTAGTGTTAGGAGAAGTGAGGCTGGTTAGTTTTTATGGGTTTTTAGGCGTAGGGGAACTCCCTCTTTGGATTAGTTATAGTTTGTCAGTTTTCCTTTTTGTGGGCCTCACCAATGCCTATAATTTGGTTGATGGATTGGATGGACTTGCGGGGACTCTGGGATTAATTTCATGTAGTTTTTTAGGTACATGGTTTTTGTTTACCAACCATGTTATAGAAGGGACAATATGCTTTATTATGACAGGAAGTCTGTTGTCCTTTTTGGTATATAATTGGCACCCAGCCAGGATCTTTATGGGAGACACTGGATCGCTACCTGTTGGTTTTTTTATTGCTGCTTTTTTACTACTTTTTGTTCAGTTTAACGGAAAGCTACCAGATTATTCACCTTATAAGTTTCACGCACCTATCACAACAGGGCTTATGCTGATGGTTGTTTGTTGTTATGATACCTTGCGGGTAATTGTGAGGAGGTTAAAAAGGGGGAAATCTCCTTTTTCTCCTGATAAATCCCATGTCCATCACTTCCTGATGAGAATGGGATATCGACATGATCAGGTAACTCTTTTATTGGGCGGAATTAAATGCGTACTTATCATTTTAGCGTTGTTCCTAAGGGGTGGACAAGATATTCTTTTATTGCCAGGATTTACTTTACTTATTGTGGCATTGGGTAGTATGCTTAATGCCATTACACTAAAAAAGGTAAGGATAAAAGTAAGAAACTCTCCACGTGTGCTTGCTAAGTCACCTTTTACTGTGCAAAAGATCCATAAAGAATATAAAGAAGAAGTCAGAGATGACCCATCTTTTGAGGTATAGGGGAGTCCGTATTGAGCTAATATACAGTGAAGAATGAGATTGCGTTTCTGGTTACTTTGTGGATAATGTGGATTTCTTTGAAATAGGCATTACTGAGAGAGTTGATTTTTTAGGCTCTAAATGATTTAGTATGGCTAAACGTGCTAAACACTGTGGCTACTTGTTTATGTTTGTAGGATGAATAGTACACAGATTTTTGAGATGGCATTAGGGCTTGAGAAGCCTTGGTACGTAAAGGAGATTAAAATGGACCAAGCCGAAGGTGCTGGGCATGGCCAGATAGATATTTACCTTGATTTTGAAAAGGGCCATAGGTTTGCGGGTGGCAAGGTGTATGATACGATGGAGCGTATGTGGCAGCACCTCAACTTCTTCCAACACACCTGCTTTCTCCATGCCCGGGTTCCGCGGGTTGAAAATTCTACAGGAAAGGTGGAGACCGTACAGGTTCCCTGGGCACGTCCTGGGAGCGGTTTTACCCTTTTGTTCGAGGCATTTGGGATGTTGCTTATAGAGTCTGAGATGCCGGTCAACAAAGCTTCCGGTGTGCTGGATATTTATCCCCAGCGTCTTTGGAACATATTTTCCTACTGGATCAAAAAAGCCTACAATTCGGACGAGCAATCAGGGGTAAAGGTGCTTGGCATTGACGAGACCTCTTCAAAGAAGGGCCACCGTTATGTGACCGTAGCGGTCGATATGGAGGAAAGACGGGTTGTCCATGCGGTTCCCGGAAAAGGTGCCGACACCATTGGTTGCATCCAGCAGCACCTTGAAGCCAGGGGCTGTGAGAAGGAGCAGATAGAACAGACCTGTATCGATATGTCGCCCTCCTTCATTTCCGGGATATTGGAACACTTTCCCAAAGCCTCCATCACCTTTGACAGGTTCCATGTGGTCAAGATCATCAATGAGGCCATGGACAAGGTCAGGAAGCAGGAAAGGCATGAGTTTGGCATGCTGAAAGGCTACAAATACAACTTCCTCAAAAACGACAAAAACCTCAGCCAGAGCGGAAAAGAGGCAAAATACAATATACTCACCCTGTTTCCCACCATTGCCAACGCCTACAGGTTAAAGGAAATGTTCAATGAGTTCTGGTCATTTAAGAGCATGGAGGAGGCGGGTGGATACCTGACCTACTGGTGCGATCTGGTCGAGGAATCAGGGATACAGCCGTTCAAAAAAGCAGCCAAAACATTATTGGTACATTGGACGGGCATAGTCAATTATGCGGAAACAAAACTCAACAACGGAATTCTTGAAGGGATCAATTCAAAAATTCAGCTGGCCAAGAAGAGGGCCAGGGGATATAGAAATATCGACAATTTCATTAACATGATCTATTTCATTGCAGGTAAGCTCAAATTTGATTACCCACAGTATTCCATATAGAACCATTTTTTATTGCTCCTTGTAAGGGACTAAACCTCACCTAGCCTCTCCTAGGAGGAGAGGGATCGTTTTGTATAGAATGAGGAGGTTCCTTTGAAATAGAAATAATCGTTTCTCAAAGAGTTGATTACAGTCCCCCTTTCAGGGGGCTAGGGGGTAAATAAACTTTTTCTACCAGTAGAGGAACCGTCTTCTGAATACAGAGAGATTTTGCAAACAAAGCTGTGAAAAAATAGGCTCTTATTTCCCCTTTTTAGGGGGAAGGGGGTAATACCACAACAACAGACCCTAATAAACAAAATATATAATGCAAACAACAAAACCAACACTTTTGATATTGGCTGCGGGTATGGGCTCGCGGTATGGGGGAAACAAGCAGATTGATGGCTTTGGCCCTAATAACGAAACCATTTTGGAATATGCCATTTACGATGCCATCCAGGCCGGGTTCGGCAAGGTGGTGTTTATCGTAAGGACAGAGATCCTTGACTTGGTAAAAGACCGTTTTCTCCAGAAGATAAACGATCAGATCCAGGTCGAATTTGTGATCCAATCCCTCACCAGCCTGGTACCTGCAGCTTATCAAAACCCTGAACGTACAAAACCCTATGGTACCGCCCATGCGGTGCTCTGTGCAAAGGAGGTCATTCAAGAACCTTTTGCCGTGATCAATGCGGACGATTTCTATGGTAAGGAAGCCATCGACCGATTGGGTGCCTTTTTGACCCAGCCTCAAGCCGATAACCAACATTGTATGGTGGGCTATGCCCTTAAAAATGTCCTTTCGAAGCACGGTACCGTCAATCGCGGGGTATGTGATTCAAATAGTAAAGGAGAACTGACGGGCATGACCGAGCGGGAAAAAATAGCCCGTGAAGATAAGAAGGTTGTCAGCCGAATGGGAGAGGATGTCCTTGAGATCGATGAAAATACTCCGGTATCGATGAACTGCTGGGGCTTCCAGCCTTCTTTCTTTGCAGAGACCGAAAAGCGATGGAAGGTATTTCTGGAAGAGAGCAAGGACAATATAAAAGCAGAATTCTATATTCCCACCGTGGTGAACGACCTGATTGCAGATCGGCAAGCCTCGGTCAAGATTTTGGAAGGGGGAGAGACTTGGTTTGGGGTGACATATCCTGATGACAAGGAGACTGTCGAAGAAGCACTATCGGCCCTGCACCAGCGAGGTGTTTATCCAGTAAGACTGTGGGAGCAGGAAAAGGTGGGAATGTAGCTAGAGGGGCCAATTAATTATATATTGGACGAAAGCCATTTGCGAAAGCGAATGGCTTTTTTTATGACCATTTTTACAGGACTCCGGTGCAAATGGTGAAATTATGTTCCTTCTGTTTGTGAATTTGGCCATGAATCAAAAACGATTGATCATGGCACAATATAAAACAACATCATTAAACAATGTCATTTCCTTACCCCCACATGTTGAAGAGGTAAGGTCCTTTTTTATCCAGCAATCGGTCCCTGTTTCCGAGGCCGAAGTGTTTTATTTTTATTATCAGTCCACCGGATGGCATAAGGAAAACGGAATGCCACTGGGCAACTGGAAAGAAGCCGCACTAGACTGGTTGTACAACCTCGAAAATTAGTTTGTAATGGCAACCAAGCAAAAGACGGAAAAAGTAGTGGTGATGTCCAAGATATCCATGGAGCGCTACCGGGAGCTGTTGGGACTGCTCTCAAAATCCACCAACCTTTCAATGAGTGCGCTGATCCGGCAAATCCTGTCCAACAAGCCCATTACCTGTAGGACACATGATCAGACTTATGATCTTGTCATGGAAAGGATGAGCTCCATTCAGATGGAAATCCAGGAAATAGGAGTAAACGTAGATCAGGTGGTCCATGACTTTTTGGTCAACAGTGATGCCCCCAGAAGGCGGAAATTGGCCAAACGGTTAGAAGGGAAGGTGAAGGAGGCTCTGAGAAAATTGGAAGATTTGGAGAACGTGGTAAAGGATCATTTCAAGCAATGATGGCAATAATAAATGTGGGCAGGAACATAAATGACATCCTGTATTACCATTTTAAGAAAATTAATCATGGAATTGCCCAATTAATCACTATCCACGGCTTTGGGAGCATTGGAAAGAACATGGGCCAAAAGAAGTTGAACCAGCATTTTAGGTCTTTTACCTTTAGGAATAAAAGGGTAAAGGTTAATGCCATCCATATCTTCCTGCATTTTTCCCAAAAAGATCAATTGGAAAAGAGTCAACTGCGCTACATCGCACAGCAATACATGAAGCGTATTGGTTACGGTAAACAACCTTATTTGGTGTTCAACCATATAGATAGTTATTGTCCCCATTTACATATCCTCAGTACTACCATTACCAAAGAGGGGAAACGCTTGCAAACCCATCATTTGGGAAAGACCTTGTCTGAAAAAGCCCGTAATGAGCTGATAGGAGAGCTGGGACTGCATTATTCTCCTTCGGCAAATGGGCAGCTTCCGAATTCACCTTACCTGGAAAAATTGGAATACGGTAAAATGGAAACCATAGGGGCTATAGAAGGGATCATCAAGGGAGTATTGCGCCAGTATACATTTGGCTCCATAGCGGAATTTTCAGCCATTTTGCGCGAATTTAACGTGGGGTTGGTCCAGGGCAAAAAGGGAGGGGTGATGTGGCGATACCGTGGGCTTGCCTACTGTCCATTGGATGACCGCGGCAAACATAAAGGGGGCCCTATTAAGGCAAGTATCCTTTCCCCATGTCCCATATATAAAAACCTGCTAAAGTACATTAAGAAAAATGGTCCTGGTTTACCCGGGAAGGTGGCTAAGGCTCAAGGCCGTTTTTTGGGGATCCAGAATGAAATTGGAAAAAATGAGCTCGAAGATCTCGATAGGATACTCCATAAAAACGGATTTGCGATCAACGCCCAAATGGACAGGGAATCGGAAAGAAAAAGGGCAATAGGCATTGACCACCTTAACAGGACAACCTTTCCTTTTTCGAAGAAATTATTATGGTCTCTTCCTAGAACTGTGGTCGCAAAATTGGAAGAGAGATACTCCTTGGTACAAAGAGGGGCGGGTGAAAGGAAAAACAAGAACTTGATTTCTGGGATGGTGGTCTCTACCTACAGGGAGGGTGAACTTGAAAAGGTACCGGTCTGGAAGCTGGAAGAAACGCCAATGCTCCTTGATATTTTTGAAAGGGCGAATAGGTTATGGGCGATCCAACCGAAGGGTTCTTTGCCACTCCAAAGGGCAAAAAAAGCTAAGTTGTCACCAAATCGATCATAATGGCTACAGGAGAAAACCAACAGGCCCTTCGTAAGATCCTTGACCTTACACGCAAGATCAGCATGGCCATTTTGCTTATTCACTTTTACCTGACCCTGCCATATGTCTTTTCCAAATGGGGCTTTTCATGGCCCTTCCTAACAGTTTTGGTGGAGAATTTAGGGAAATTGCCTTTTCTGGGCAATGCCCTTTATGCCAAGATCTTTTGTTTGGGATTGCTCTATGTCAGCCTGTTGGGTGCCAAAGGAAAAAAAGATACAACCATTAAATGGCTGCCTGCTTTGATTACCATGGTGCTGGGAAGTGCCTTGTTTTTTGTGGCAGTTTATTGGAAGACAATAGTGCCGGACCCATTGGTTTTTGGCTACTGTTATTTGGTGTCCATGGTGACAGGCTACCTTATGGTTCTGTGGGGAGGGGGAAGGCTGTCCCGTTATTTGAAAGACCAGGGCAGTAAGGATGTGTTTAACCATGACAATGAAACCTTTCCCCAGGAGGAACGACTTCTTGAAAATGAATATTCGGTGAACTTACCGGCCATATATCGATTGAAACAGAAGAGCAGGACCAGCTGGATCAACATTATCAATCCTTTCCGTGCCCTGTTGGTCCTGGGAACCCCTGGTTCCGGGAAAAGCTATTTTGTCATCCGCCATGTGATCACCCAGCACATTGCCAAGGGCTTTTCCATGTTTATCTATGACTTTAAGTACGACGACCTTTCCCGTATTGCCTATAATGCCCTGCTAAAAAACAGATCGGCCTATAACATAGCACCGACATTTTATACCATCAATTTTGATGACCTTTCCCGCAGTCATCGCTGCAATCCCTTGGAGCCATCCACCATGCTGGACATCACCGATGCCAGTGAGGCTTCACGGACCATTATGATGGGCCTCAACCGGGAATGGATCAAAAAACAGGGAGACTTTTTTGTTGAATCGCCCATTAACTTTCTTACTGCCGTAATCTGGTATTTGAAGCGGTACAAGGAAGGGAAGTATTGTACCCTTCCCCATGTCATTGAAATGATGCAGGTAGAATACGAGAAGCTGTTCTCGGTGCTGCGATGCGAACCAGAGATCGAAGTGCTGATAAACCCCTTTGTATCTGCATTTATGCAAGGGGCTGCAGAACAATTGGAAGGCCAGATCGCCAGTGCCAAGATCACCATGGCCCGCCTATCATCCCCCCAACTATATTATGTGCTCTCCGAAAGTGAATTTACCCTGGACATCAACAATCCGGAAAGGCCGAAGATCGTCTGCATGGGCAACAACCCGCAAAAGCAGCAGGTGTATGGAGCGGTGCTCAGCTTGTACATATCCAGGATCACCAAGCTGGTCAACCAAAAGAGAAAGCTCAAGTCCAGCCTGATCTTCGATGAGTTTCCCACCATTTATTTTAACGGGATCGATAACCTGATCGCTACGGCAAGGAGCAATAAAGTGGCTACCTGTCTGGGCGTACAGGATTATAGCCAGCTAAAAAAGGACTACGGCAGGGAGCAGGCAGAGGTGATCATGAACACGGTGGGCAATATCGTTTCCGGACAGGTGCTGGGTGATACGGCAAAACAACTATCGGACCGCTTTGGCAAGATCCGCCAGCCCAGGCAGAGTCGGTCAATCAATTCCAATGATACCTCGATAAGCCATTCGGTACAACTTGACCTTGCCGTACCCCAATCCACCATCGCTTCCCTGTCCTCCGGGGAATTTGTGGGACTGGTGGCCGATACACCCGACCAGCCCATGAAATTAAAGGGATTTCATGCTACCATTCAAAACGACCATGATGGAATCAGAAAGGAAGAAAACGGGTACCGGCCAATTCCTGCCTGCAGGAAACTCGAGGAACATGAAGTGGCCAATAACTATAAAAGGATCAAAGCCGAAGTTAGCGAACTGATAGAATCCGAGCTGGACAGGATGCTTGACAGCCCCGGCCTGGCAGGTCTGATTATCAGAAAGCGGTAAAGGATGTCTGGGAAATGTGTGTTATCTGAGGTTTGCCATTTCAGGAATACTGGAAATAGGGTTTTAGGGACAATTTGTTAAACCCACAAATTTTATGATCGTTTAAACCAGTTATATGGATAGGGACAAAACGCCGGCACGTTCTTTTGTAAAGTAAAGTCCGGTCCAGGTAAGGTGTCTTTTGTTTGCCTGAGTTGTCAGCGAGTGCAAAAAGACGCTAAGGACAAGTTTTAACTGACCGGAATTAAAGAGGATTTACCGCCGGTTTCTATAATTGGTTTTTATTGGAAAATATGGTTCTTTAGTGTTATGGTCCATTTGTAGTTGATGAGGAGTAAAGGAATTATGGCGAATACTTTTATAAAACATAAGCATTGGAGCGTATTTTGGTACCTATGGGCATTACAAGTTATATGGTCTTCTATAACGGTTGCCCAAGAGCTGGATAGGGATAGCTTACGGGCAAAAGTAGTGCAGTTTCAGCAACAACCCGGTTATGAAAAAGATACCGTTTTTATCAGAACCCTGAACCATCTTGCCTATCGGTATTGGAGCACCAGTCCGGATTCGGTGATGGCCATATCGAAAAGATCCCTCACATTCAGCAAGCGCATAGGTTACCAAAGGGGTGCGGTAACAGCGATGATCCATATTGGTACGGCACATTATGAAAAAGGAAACTTCCAAGAGGCCATCGAGGTGGAAAAGAATGCCCTGATGAAGGCCGAAAAGATGGGGTTCAACAAGGAAATAGGAGTATTGTGCATTAACCTGTCGATGGTCTATCTGGATATAGGGATGTACGAACAGGCTCAGCAACTGGCTTATCGCGGCTTGGAAATCGCCACCGCAAACGGTTTTGAAAAGCAAGTAGCCCGAAACCACTGGACCATTGGACAAGTATATGAGCTGCAGGGGAAATTGCAGGAAGCCAGAGAATCCTTTGCCCGGAGCAAGGAACTTTATGAGCGAGCAGGTTACCAACGTCTCCTGCACCTGTTGGATATAAGTATTGGCCGGGTATACCTCAAGGAAAACCAGCCGGCAAAAGCCCAGGAGTTTTATCAGAAAGCCCTGAAGGAAAGCGGGGAATTGGGCCACCGGGCAGGCATGGTCAGGGCCTTCATGGCGTTAGGGGACTTTTTGGAACAGACCGGAAAGTCAGGGGAGGCCATGGAAAAGTATGCTGAAGCAAAAAACATTGCCGTAGCGCTGGGAACAGAACAGAAGGTGGCAGAGGCGAACCTTAAAATAGCCAAGTGCCTGCTTGAAACGGGAAAACTAAAGGAGGCATATGATCAGGTGCAAACGGGACTTGAACTGGCAAGAGACATCCATCATATGGCCCTGACAAGGGATGGATTTCTTTTTTTAAGTAAGATCCAAGCGGCAATGGGAGACTATAAACCAGCACTCGACAGTTATCAGGAATATACACTGCTCGGAGATAGTTTGATGAACCAAGAGGTCAGGATGCAATTGGTGAAGGCCGAGGAGCAGTTTCGACATGATCAGGAAATACAAACCGTCAACCAAAAGTATCAGGGACAATTGCTTCGCCAACGCAACTATACCTATTTTATCCTTGCCGTATCGATACTGCTGGTTTTTATAGTCCTTTTATTGGCCCTGTACCTAAGAAATATCCGTCGTACAAGTAGGATACAAAAGGCCCATCAGAAAAAGATTGATGAGCAGAACAGGGAACTGGAAAGGATAGGCAAATTCAAGGACCGAATATTGTCAGTGGTGGCACATGATGTGAAGACACCACTGAATTCCCTGAAAAGCACAGTGGATATGTACCAGGAAGGGATGTTCAACAAAGAAGAAATGAACATGCTCACCCAACAGATCAGTACGAAATTAAATGAGGTCAATTATTTTGTAAATGATCTTGTTCTATGGGCAAAGAGCCAGATGACCCAAGCTTCCGCACGGCCAAACGGGTTTGAAATAAAAGGATTAGTAGAAAAGACCATTTCGTTGCTTCTATGGGACGCAAAAAGAAAGGGGATAGAAATTTCTGACCGAACACAGCCAGGTATGGCCTATGCGGATGAAGAAATGGTCAAGATTGTTGTCCGAAACTTTCTGGCCAATGCCATAAAGTATTGTGATAATGGAGACCAAATCATACTTTCCACCAGAAGCGATAGTGAGGAAAGGCTGCTGGTGGTTTCGGTAGAAGATACAGGAACAGGGATTCCCGCCGAAAAGCTTCCCTATATCTTTGATGAAGTGAACATGAGCACCGAAGGTACCCACCATGAAATTGGCACCGGCCTGGGGCTGGTCTTATGCCGACAATACATAGAAATGAACAATGGGAAAATAGGAGTGGAGTCGGAACGGGGAAAAGGCAGTGTATTTTGGTTTGCCATTCCATTGGAAGAACAGGGTTCTTGATGGGAAATGGAAATGATTGGCTGCCGTATCCACCTTAGGTTACCCGGGAGCCTTTTGAACCGTGAAACAGAAGGTGGTGCCTTCTCCGGGACGCGATTCCGTCCAGATTTTTCCATTATTCTCCAGTATGATTTTTTTGATGATGGCCAGGCCCAGCCCGGTACCCGTTGGTTGGTTCTCCTGGTTCAGCCGAAAGAACAAATTGAAGATATTGTCCCTGAATTTTTCCGGAATACCCGGGCCATTGTCCTGAATGGAGATCATAATATCATCCTGCCGTTCAATACTCTTGACCAATAACGCACATTCCTGTTTGTTATTGAACTTGATGGCATTGTTGATCAAGTTGGATAGCACCTGGTAGAGGGCCATGGGGTCATAGTAAATTTCGGGAACCATGGTCTGGTAAGTTACCCTGATGGAGTGGGCACGGGAAAAGGATTCGACGATCTGTGCACACGTTTTTTGTATACTGATCAATTTGAGCTTCCGGGAATTTACAGTGGATTTTGAGTATTCCAGGATTCCACTTACGATCTCCAGGCTTTTGCTGTTCATGGCCCTGATCAACTCAATGTATTCCGGGATATTTGCATAGGAACCCTCTTCGACCTCACTATCCATAAGGTCAATGATGCCCATGATATTGTTCAACGGGGACTTGATGTCATGGGCAAGTGTAAGGGAGAAATTTTCAAGGTTATGGTTGACTTCCTTGAGGTTGGACAGCTCTACCATTTTTTTTTCGACTTCCTCACTAAGCATGTTCAGCCCCGCAGCAAGGACGCCTAAAGAGGTGTCCCCGGTGTTGGTATTAATCCTGCTAGGGAAATTTAAACTGGCTATTTCCCCTACCAATCGGATAAACTCCGATATCAAGGCCTGGTCTTCCAGATCAGTTGGTTTATTTTCCTTGTCCATTCTTAATTGTGGTTAACCAAGATAATGCTTCTGAATGATCGGCAAAAATCCGAATGGGAAACGGTGGCCTGTTAAAGCCCAAAAAGAAATTCCCGATCATTCTTCCCATCGAAGAGGTGGACACCATCCCCACCGCATGTTGGACCTTGGCGGCGTCCTTGCTACAAAATAGGTCCCTGCATTCACTTGAAATCCCTTTGACCTTGCTGATATCCACCATCAAGTATGCGGGCTTGTTCCCGGTTATGGTCGATACAGCGGTGAGGTTCTCTCTTCCATCGTCCAGGGTCAGGGATAAATTGGGTAGGATCCTGGTGTGGATAATGCCGTTCTGTAGCAGACGGAATTCTTGGGTCCTGGTAGTAATCGTGTCCATATATAGTTGGCAATCGTTTTCTGTATTAAATCAAATTTTTGGTTGAAAAAAATAGGGCTAAATATCTTTAGTGCATTTAAAGGAATATACAGCCCTTATTTAATATCAATTGCTGGTGAATCGAAAATCAGGCCAAATTCAAATTATGGTGAAATTAAATTTAATGTATTTGAGGTACGTAATATTTGATTTATTGGATGGGGATGTGAATTTCTGCATTGCTATCAAACCTGGGGCGCTATTGTGCCTATTTCCACTTACCATGGTCATGCAGTTTTTATTAGTCAGGTATTTGTCAGCTAAGTGAAATCTTTGGCCAAAGTGGGGATTTCCTTGGAGGTAAGTCCGCTCATATGTCTTGTTTCTGTTTATCTAGTTTTTTATAAATGAAGGAGTAAGGGAGTGGTGATAAAATCGATTTAGCTAGAATTATATTTTGGTTTTATAGGGTTTTGTATTCTTAAATTTTTTAATACCCAACCGGGAAATGGGATTCTTGGATTTAATGGATTGATTTTGTTCATTTGTTAATGCTGCTTCCTGAGTATTGGTAGAAAAACACACACCCTTTCCGCCTGATAATGAATGCTTAGGATTCCCGCATGAAGATTAACCCCAAGATAAACCTGATAAAAACAATGGATGAAAACAAAGTACTTTTATACCGGATTTCAGTGAATTCGGATAAGAGGGCGTTTGGAGAACTGTTCAAGCGGTATCATTCCAAACTGATTTCTTTTGCCCTTTGTTTTTTGCCCCATTTTCAAGAGGCTGAAGATGTAGTTTCCGAGGTCTTTATAAAACTTTTGAACAAACGGTCTCAGCTAAAGGATATTGATAATTTTGAAGGGTATATCTACTATGCAGTCAAAAACCAATGCCTGAACCACCTGAAAAAGAACAGAAGGAAAGTACCGTTGTCTTCCGTCCTGGATTTTGAGGATATCAAAACAGGAGAATATACCCAACCCCTCAACCAACTGCTGACAAAGGAGCTGAGGGAGAGGATTGCTGACCTGGTGGAAAAATTGCCGCATAAAAGGAGGTTGGTCTTTAAAATGGTCAAAGACGACGGGTTGAGGATCGGAGAAGTGGCCAAGACCTTGGGTATAGCGGAAAAAACAGTAAAAAAACATTTGGAACTGGCGATACGTGGTCTGAGACATGATATTGCAGATTATATTTCCTCCAATGGGGACCAGGCCAAGATTGTTCCGCTAAAGCATAAGGCAAATGTCATCTGCTTGGCCTTTATGATGCTGGGAAACAGTACTGTTGAATTTTTTGATTGATTTTTTTTTGAAATAGGCAAAAGCGATTACGCCTTTTTATGATGTGGGTTGTCTTGGTAATGTGAACAGAGAAGACAACCATATCGACAAGCTCCTTGCAAAGTGGCTTACCCATACGGCAACCCCCGAAGAAATAGAAGAAATCAAAGACTGGGCGGCACAGCGCGAAGAGCGTTTGGAAATCCTGGAGACCTTCCAAAAAGCCTGGAAAGAAACCACTGCTGAGCCTGTCCTTGTAAATGCCGAGGAAAAGATCAATGAAATTTGGTCCAAAGGAGTAGAGGAGAAGGGAAGCAACATCTCAGTTTGGAAGCCATTTATGAAATATGCCGCCGCTATTGTGCTGATAGCAGCCACATCATTGGCCCTTTTGTATATGGTAAACGGTGGTTTTTTCCAAGAACCCTCGGAAGGGCAACAAAGACCCTATGTTGTCAAAGAGAATCCTGCTGGCCAAAAGACCAAGCTCTACCTCCCCGATGGATCAATCGTTTATTTGAACAGTGCTTCCAGCATCACCTATGCACAAGGCTTTGAGGGCAACGAGCGAAGGGTCCGCTTGGAAGGGGAGGCCTATTTCGAAGTGGCCAAGGATAAGAACAAACCGTTTGTTGTGGAAAGTGGGCCGGTAGAAACCACTGCCTTGGGAACGGCCTTTAACGTAAATGCCTACCTCGGTGACCGGGAGCTGCGTGTTTCCCTGTTAGAGGGTAAAGTTCAGATCAATAAGCTGGAAGAGCAGGATAAAGCAGTTACCCTGGTCCCTGGAAAGGAAGTGGTTGTGGACAAGAACACCCAAAAATTATTCCAAGGAACCGTCGATGTGGATAAGGTGATCGGCTGGAAAGAGGGAAAACTGGTGTTTGAAAACGCTGGCTTCAATGAAATAAGCACCAAGTTGGAGCGGTGGTATGGTGTGGATATACAGGTAAAAGGACAAACACCCGGAGATTGGACAGTTACCACCATCTATCAGAAACAAAGCCTTAAAAATATATTAATTGATTTAACCTACTCTAAAGACTTTGCCTATGAGATAAACGAAGAGACCGTAACGATAATATTCTAAAAAACAGAACCAGTAGGATGGCTCCCTACTGATTCTGAAGGTGTTTAACTAATGGTTTGGTACTAGTTAGTTAAACCTGTCAAAATACATGTGAGCACTTTAACAACCCAAAATTATGCAAAATAAACCTTTACTGCTAATTCTGAGAATGACAAAATACACCCTATATGGTTTTTTGTTTCAGATGTTTCTCCTCAATGTGGTCCTCGCACACCGCATCGACGCCCAAAAGATCGATGAAGTCTATGTGAGCATCGCATTGGAAAATGCTAAACTGATCAATGTTTTTCATGAAATTGAAGACCAATCTGAATTTCACTTTACCATTCACCAGGACGAAGGCTATTTGAACAAACGGATATCGGCAGATCACCCCCGGATATCGGTTGAAGACCTTCTCAAAGAGATCGGGCGGCAAACCGGACTTTCCTTTCAGCAGGTAAACAGCAATATCGCTGTTCGTCAGGCAAAAAAGGAAAACAGCCGTTCGGTGGCAGCTCCCATACAGAGCAGGAACGTGATTGACGTCAACGGTACGGTAAACGATGAGAACGGTACCCCAATGCCCGGGGTAAGCGTGCTGGAGCAGGGGACTTCAAACGGTACCGTTACCGATATTGATGGGCAATATTCCCTGCAGGTCAACACCGGGGCGGTGTTGGTATTCAGTTTTCTGGGCTATGAAAAGCAAACCTTTGAGGTGGGCAACCAAGCTGAAATAAATGTACAAATGACCCCTGACCTACAGGGATTGGATGAAGTGGTCGTCGTCGGTTACGGCACCCAACGGAAAATCCAAACCCTTGGATCACAAAGTGCTGTCAATGTAAAGGAACTTAAACAGCCGGTGGCCAATATTTCCACGGTACTGGCAGGCAGGGTGTCGGGACTGGTCGGTGTACAGCGAAGTGCTGAACCCGGGCTTGATGGGGCCGATCTATGGATACGTGGGGTAAACACCCTCAGCCAAAACAACAGCAAGCCCCTGATCCTTGTCGATGGCGTGCAACGTGATTTCAATAACCTGGACCCCAATGATATTGAGAGTTTTACGATATTGAAAGACGCTTCGTCGACTTCTGTTTACGGGGTAAGGGGAGCCAACGGCGTGGTCTTGATCACCACAAAGAAAGGTGAAGCGGGCAAAACAAAAATCAACCTGGACTATTACAGGGGCATTACCGAATTTACCAAAGTTCCCGAGCCTGCCGACGGGGTTACCTATATGCAGATGGCCAATGAAGCTTCGGTAACCAGGGGGGGACAGCCGGTATATTCGGCAGATATGATCCACAAGACCTATACCCAGGAGGATCCTTACCTGTATCCCAACGTGAATTGGATGGACCATATTTTTAACCAATTTGGCCAGAATGAAAAGGCAAACCTGAATATCAGCGGGGGCGGGGAGAAAATGACCTATTATGTTTCGGCCGGATATTACAGCGAAACAGGCCTTTTTACCACCGATGACCTGGCCAAATACAACGCTGAAATTAGCTTTAACCGGTACAACTTTACCTCCCATCTGAGCATCAAGCCTACCAAGACCACGACGATCGATCTGGGCATCAAGGGATGGATCTCAAACGGCAATTATCCCGGAACCGGAACCAACACAATATTTTCCGAAGTGTTCGAGACCTACCCCACACTTTACCCCCTTAAATACCCCAACGGGGTGGAGCCCTGGGTATCCACCGGCGGAGGGCTGAACAATCCCTATTATTTGTTGACCAACAGGGGCTACTCTACCTTGTACAATAACCAGATCAATTCAGACATCCATGTAAAGCAGGATTTGGGCTTTGTGACCAAAGGCTTGTCGGCAAGGGTGCTTTATGCTTTTGACGCCAGCAACAGCAATAGACTGGTAAGGAACAAGGTTCCCTATACGGTATATGCCACCGGACGGGATGAAAACGGGGAATTGATCTATGAACAGACCGACAATGGAAATGGAAGGGATTATTTGACCTTTAGCAGAAGCAACGGCGGTGACCGCCAGTTTTACCTGGAAGCGGCCCTAAATTATGATAATGACTTTGGAAACCATCATGTAGGGGGACTTCTACTGTTCAATTCCACCGACAGGATAAGTGCTACGGCCGGGGATTTGATCGGATCGATACCCTATAGGGGCCTGGGCGCTGTCGGTAGGTTTAACTATGGATACGATGACAGGTACATTGCCGAGTTGAGCTTTGGCTATAACGGGGCGGAAAATTTTGCCCCTGACGAGCGCTTTGGCTTTTTTCCTTCCGGAGCAGTCGGTTGGGTGCTTTCCAATGAAGATTTCTTTGGGGATGCGGACAAGGTCTTCCAATACTTCCGGCTCCGGGCCTCCTACGGAATAGTGGGCAACAGTAATATTGACGGGCGGAGATTTGCCTATATCCCCACAGTGGCCAATACCGGGGGGTATTCCTATGGACAGGACAGGGGAAACTATATCGGGGGGCTGGATATCGGCGAATATGCTGCCAATGTTACCTGGGAGACCGAAACCGATGTCAATTTAGGCATTGAGTTTACCACGTTGAATGATGCCCTGAACATGGAAGTGGACTTTTTCAATCGCCGGAGGGAGAATATCTTCCTGGAAAGGGCCGCTGTTCCAGGCTCCATGGGGCTAAGGAGCAATCTATTGGGAAACCTGGGAATTACCAATAGCAAAGGAGTGGATGTTTCTGCGGACTATAACATGAACTTTGGCCAGCTGAACATGCAGTTGCGCGGAACATTTACCTATAACGAAAACGAAGTGATCGAAAATGATCAGCCTACCCCTCCATACGATTATATGGAACGCAGGGGACACAGTATCGGCCAGCGCTTTGGCTATGTCGCCCAGGGGTATTACACGCAGGAAGAAATCGATGATGAGTCGGTAGCCAAAACAGCCGGCGTGGTACAGGCCGGAGATATAAAATTCAAAGACCTGAACATGGACGGAGTAGTCGACGCAAATGACCGAACGGCCATTGGAAAGGGGGACATCCCCAAGATCGTCTACGGCTTTGGTACAACACTTTCCTATAAGGGTTTTTCAATGGGAGCCTTTTTTCAGGGTGTGGGAATCGTAGACCTCTACCTGTCCAACCAATTTATGCCTTTCAGGGAAGGCTCCGCAAGGGGTGGATTGTACAAAAACATCAAAGATCGCTGGACTCCCGAAAATCCCAGCCAGGAGGCGTTTTACCCAAGACTCTCCTATGGCAGCGACATCAACCAAAACTATTCGGCCACCAGCAGTCATTGGCTTATGAATGGCAGGTTCCTCCGGCTCAAAACGCTGGACTTTGGCTGGAACATACCCAAGGGATCACTGGGCAGCCTGGGGGTAAGTGATATGCGGATCTATTTTATTGGGTACAACCTGTTGACCTTTAGTCCATTTGACATGTATGATCCCGAGCTGGGCAATGGCAGTGGTACCCGATATCCCAATATCCGGACCTATAGCCTTGGCGTAAATGTATCTTTCTAACACCCAAAATTTCCTATAAAGATGAAATTCAAGCAATATCATAAATTATTTTACTGGACCCTGTTCCTTGGAGCAGGGCTGCTGCTGACCTCCTGCTACGGAGACTATTTGGACCAGGTGCCAGATGACCGCCTGTCCATTGAGGATGTGTTCAAACGCAGGACCACCACCGAACAGTACCTGGCCAATGTGTACGCTTATATCCGGAGTGAAACCGACCATAATACCGGCAACTGCCCCTGGGAAGGGCTGTCCGATGAAATGGATGTGACCTATAACAACTATCCCACCTATAGTATGAACCTGGGAAGCTGGGACCGCAACAGGGGGGATTACAATTATTGGAACCACTATTATGAAGGTATCCGGTCGGCCTCCTACTTTATCCATCACGTAGATGAGAACCAGGAGCTCAGTGATGAGCTGATCGCCCAGTACAAGGCGGAGGCCAGGTTTTTACGGGCATACTTCTATTCGATGATCATGCGGCAGTACGGTCCGGTAATCCTGCTTCCCGACGAGCCCATAGCACCCGATGCTACCATTGAGGAAATGAGCATCCCCAGAAGTCCCTATGATGCATGTGTGGATTACGTAGTGGCAGAAATGGACCTTTCATTGGAGCATTTGCCCGTAGAACCGACCAACACAAGGGAATGGGGCAGGATCAACCAGGGCATGGTAAAAGCCTTTAAAGCAAGGACCCTGCTTTATGCGGCAAGCCCCTTGTACAATGGGAATACCGATTATGCGGATTTCAAAAACCCTGACGGGACGCAGCTGATCAGCCAGCAGTATGATGAAAACAAATGGAAAAGGGCCGCAGATGCCGCCAAAGAAGTCATTGACATGGGTAAATATGAGCTTTACCGGGAATACAATGGGGATGGAAGCCTGGATCCCTACGCTTCCCTGAAGAATGTATTCCTAAGGGACTGGAACCCTGAAATTATTTTTGCCAAGGTATCGGATATGTATGCCATCGACAAGAATGGAAGCCCGTACATTGCGGGGGGCTGGTCCTCCTGGGGACCGACCCAGTCGGCGGTGGATGCCTATTTTATGGCAAACGGCAGGAGGATAGATGATCCTGCTTCAGGATACCTCGAGCAAGGGTTTGCCGAGGAAGAAACAGCCTATTATGATCAGGGGACATACAATATGTATGTAGGCCGCGAGCCCAGGTTTTACGTGGCCATTACCTTCAATGGGAGCAAATGGATAAACAATGAATTCGGTGCTAACGGAGAACCATTGGTAGTGGAAATGTACAACGGGGGAAACAGTGGACGGTACACCGGTAGGAACTGGTCCAGAACCGGATATGTGGTCAGAAAACAGGTCCACCCGAGCAGTACGGTAAAGCCTGACAGGATAGCCGGAAGGATGGAAGTGAAGTTCCGGTTGGCAGAGATATACCTCAGCTACGCCGAAGCCTTGAATGAATATGACCCGGGAAATCCCGATATCCTCCATTACCTCAACCTGATCCGGGAAAGGGCAGGAATTCCCCAGTACGGGCAAGGAGAGGACCGCGTACCGGCACCGCAGGGGCAGGAAGCTACCAGGGCGGCCATTCACCGTGAAAGGCGGGTTGAGCTGGCCTTTGAAAACCTGCGCTATTTTGATACGCGTCGCTGGAAGGTGGCCGAAAGCACGGATGGAGGACCCTTTTACGGAATGGATGTGGATGCCACCGATACGGAAGGCTTTTCTGAAAGAGTGGTCTTTGAAGAGCGGGTGTTCGAAAAGAAACATTACCTCTGGAACATTGTCCAGTCTGAGCTGGATAGAAACGGGCTGCTGGTTGAAAATCCAGGTTGGTAATTAATTGTTCAAACAGGTAAACCGAATTTGAAAAATGAAAAAATATATCAATAATGTCATATGGGCTATAATGGTGTTGGCCGGTGGAATAAGTTGTACGGATACCGAGTCGATACAAACGAGCCTTACGGAATTTTCCATTAGTTTTCCTCAGGGCGGAGAGACAATTGCACTGGATCCTGAAAGCAACGCGGTAGTGAATTTTGAATGGGAACCCTCAAACACCGGGGATGGGACATTGGTGTTTTATGAAATCCAGTTTGATGAAGTGGACGGGGATTTCAGTGATCCATTGTATGTTACCATGGCCGAGAATGAAGGTATAGACCAACTTGCCGCCATCACGCACAAGGATTTGAACATTATTGCCTCCAGAGCGGGAATTGCCCCTTTGGAGACAGGAAAGGTCACCCTTAGGATCCTGGCCACCAATGGTGTGAACGAGGTGTTTTCTGAAAATGTATTGACCGTTAACCTGGAGCGGCCGGCAGGATTTGCTGAAAATCCAGCACAATTGTTTTTATGGGGAGCGGCCACTGAGGCCGGAGAAGATGCCGAAAGCGCCCTTCAGTTTAAAAAACTCTCTGATGGGGTGTTTGAAATTTATACCGCCCTGGGCCCAGGGGAGTTTCAATTTGCCGATGAAAAGAGCGGTGAAATGAACCGTTTTTACTGGGATGGGACAACCATCAAGAGCGGTGAAGCAGGAGATAGCCCTGCTACCAGTACCGCCCCTTACCGTATACGGTTGAACTTCAATAACGGTGAAGCCGAATTGGTGGAAATCCAATCGGTAGGCCTGTGGATAGCAGCAGAAAATGATGTGACCGAAACACTTGCCTACCAGGGAGATGGTGTGTGGAAAGTGGCCGGTATAGCCATAGAATGGGCGGAAGTGTCCTGGGGAAAGGATGAGCGGTACAAGTTCCGGATAACGGAAAAAAACCTGGACGGGGAAGAAAGTGTCCGTTTTTGGGGAAGTGCCAATAAGGATAACGGCCGTCCAAATGACAGCACTGGTGAGGGGTACTATGAACTGCACAGCACCGGGGAGACCTCGCAGTGGGATTATACCTATAAATTTCCCGGGGAAGGTGAAAACAACGATGTTTTGGTGTATTTCCAGTCTTCTGGAGCCTATAGGCACGAAGTCATCTTTAATTGAACCAATCGCCCTGGCACTTGAGGGTTCCAGGGCGGATTTTTCACCCCAAAACAATGATGATGAAAACACGCGCTGATGCAGCAACCTTATTGACCATGTTGCTTGGTGTCTTTTTGGCAGCCTGTACCGGTGCCGAAGAGGAGCCGGCCGCACCTGGGGAGCAACAGGACAAAGAAGAGGAAATCGACTGGATGTCAATAGCCGACCGGTCGCAGGAAAGCCTGTTAAGGGAATATTGGTCCGACCAGCATTATTTTACCCAGAACAATGGCGAACATATTGGATTCAATTACTGGTGGAATGCCCATGCGCTGGATGTATGGGTGGATGCCTACCTCCGTACCGGCGATGTAGAGTATACTGAACTGATGGACCAACTGTTGGCAGGCTGCCGAAGGAAAAACGGCGACACCATGTGGAACACCTTTTATGATGATATGGAATGGATGGCACTGGCCTGCCTGCGGGCTTACGATGCCACCGGAGAGGAAAAATATAAAACCCTTTCGCGTATGCTATGGGATGAAATCAAGGTCGGATGGAGCGATATCAACCATGGTGGCATTGCCTGGGCAAGCGGATCCCCTGGGTCAAAAAATGCATGTTCAAATGCACCGGCGGTTATTTTGGCCGCCAGGTTGTATCAAGAAGACCGCAGACAGGAGGACTTGGACTGGGCACTTAAAATCTACCAATGGCAGAAAAAATACCTGGTCGACCCTGCCAGGGGAGTGGTATGGGATGGCTATGGGAATTTCAATGAAAATAATATCTATACCTATAACCAGGGAACCTACCTGGGCGCAAGCCTTGAGCTGTTTGAAATCCTGGGGGAGGAAAGCTATATGCGTGAAGCCATCCGTACGGCCAATTATGTGGTCCACGACCGCGACAGGTTTTCTCCCGAGGGGATCTTACGTGGGGAAAACAGTGGTGACGGAGGTCTTTTCAAAGGCATTTTCATCCGCTACCTAACCCAGTTGGCCCTGGCACCGGCATTGGATGGGATGACAAGGGCCAGCTATCTCCACTACCTGGACGACAATGCCCGCAGCCTTTGGACCACCGCCACGTTAAAGCCCGATATCCTGTTCGGACACACCTGGAGAGGGGTGCCTGATGGAAAAACCATCGATTGTTCGATCCACCTGAGTGCAGTAATGATGCTGGAAGCAAGGTACGCAGTGGATGGACTGATGGGGGAGGAGACATCCTCTTCCCCCGCCTTTAATTCAATTTCGCAAACACAAAAGAGATGAACTGATGATCAAGCGCATCAACTATACACTAATCCTGTTTTATTGCTTTGCCCTTGCCCTTGGGGGATGTGCGTCCCTGGGCCAGCAGCATTTTAACCATTGGCCGGAGGGCACGGCCCCTGAAGAAGTGGGAAGCCTTTTGGCCGAACACTTTGTGGAAACCCCACATACCAATTTTGGTTTTGACAGCCCTCCGTCATCCATTACCTATTCGGAAGTCTGTACCTGGTATGGGGCATTGAAGTTTGCCCGTTATTCGGATGACCAGCACCTTTTGGAAGCGCTGGAAGAACGCTACCGGCCATTGATGGGAGAGCAGCAACGCCTGGTTCCCCATCCAGACCATGTGGACCATACCGTATTCGGGGCCATACCCCTGGAACTTTTCCTCCAGACCGGAAAGGAAAAATACCTGGAACAGGGCATTGGTTTTGCCGACCAGCAGTGGCGCCTGCCGGAAAGGGCCAATGGGGAACAACGGAAATTGGCAGCAGAAGGCCTTTCCTGGCAGACCAGGTACTGGATCGATGATATGTTCATGATTTCCACCATCCAGGCCCAGGCTTACCGGGCCACGGGAAAAGAACGGTACATGGACCGGGCGGCCAGGGAGATGGTCGTATACCTAAAAGAACTTCAGCGCCCCAACGGGCTGTTTTACCATGCACCGGATGTGCCGTATTTCTGGGGCCGTGGAAACGGATGGATGGCCGCAGGAATGACCGAACTGCTTCGTGCCCTTCCCGAAGACCACCCCGATAGGAGGACTATCCTGCAGGGCTACAGGACAATGATGAAAAGCCTCCTTGCCCATCAGGCAGAGGACGGCATGTGGAGGCAGCTTATCGATGAAAACAGCGCATGGAAGGAAACCTCTTCCACCGGGATGTTTGCCTTTGCGATGATCACTGGGGTGAAAAGAGGATGGCTGGAAGAGGACGTCTATGGTCCCGCCGCCCGGAAAGCCTGGATAAGCCTGGTCAGCTATATTGATGAAAACGGGGATGTCAGACAGGTATGTCAGGGGACAAACAAAAAGAACGATAAACAATATTACCTCGACAGGAAAAGGATCACCGGGGACATGCACGGACAGGCACCGGTGCTATGGTGTGCGTATGCCCTGTTGGAAAAATAGTGAATGATGAGCAATACCATCATATCGTACAGGCAAACAGGCTGGCAGTCGCGCTTTAGAATAGGAGTTTTGGTGTATATTTCCCTGCCAGCCATGCAGGGCACTGTTCGCGGTCCTTGGGTGTGGATCCGTTCCCTTGAGGAAATGAACGTATTGGATACGGCCTTCTTCCAGCACTATAAAATCAGGAAAAGATGAGGGGAACACCATTGCTGCTAATCCTGGGCTTGCTGTGCGGACAGCTGAAGGGACAGTCAAGGTTGGTCGAGCAGCTGGCAAAAGGAAAGGACCAATTGGTAGTGGTATACGGTACGAGCCTTTCGAGCGGAGAAAGGGGAGGTGCTTGGATGGGAGAGGTGTCAAGGCAGCTTAACGCCAGGTATGACGGACACCTGGACTATATCCTTTCAGGAAAGGGAGGGATGTGGTCCACCTGGGGTGTACAGCACCTCGAGGACAGTGTAATAGCCAAACATCCCGATGTGGTGATAATAGAGTTTGCAATCAACGATGCCTTTGAAGATTACCATACCCCCCTGTCAGTTTCCGAACTGAACCTCCGTTATATGGTCGACAGGATAAAGCTTTCCGACCCTTCATGTGAAATTATACTGCAGGTGATGAACATGCCCGTGGGCACATCTGCCGAATACAGGCCAGCGTTGGGGAGTTATTACCAGATGTACAGAAGGGTGGCAAGATCCATGGGCCTCCTGTTGGTGGACCACTATGCCAACTGGCAAAAAATCCTTGACCAGGGCAGGGAAGAATTTCTGGAATATGTGCCCGACGGTATCCATCCCAGCAATAAGAGTGGCAGGGAGATAATCGCTCCGAAAATTATCGAAACATTAATGGGGAATTGAGCTTCCCCGGATTAAAACAATAACAAGAAATGAGGAAAACAGTAATTTTGACTTTATGTCTGGGTATGTGGACATTTGCCGCCACGCTGGCGCAGCAATCCTACCAACTCCGGTCTCCGGACCGGTCGATGGTTTTACAACTGACCGTTGGCGATGAGATCAGCTATGCATTGACCGTGGATGGGCAGAAAGTGGTGGAGAATTCCGCAATTGAACTGATCACCGACCAAAAAGACAGCCGTGTATGGAAAGTGGGAAAGAAGGATGCCTATACGGTGAACCGGCAACTTTCTCCAGTGGTTTGGCAAAAGAGCCGTGAGATAACCGATCACTATAACGCTTTGCACCTAAGGTTTAAAAACGGCATGTCACTCCAATGTCGTCTCTACGATAATGGGGCGGCATGGAGATGGACCAGTAGCCTAAAAGGGGAGTATAAGGTAATAGAGGAAAAGGCCGAAGTGAATTTGGGAAAGGATGGAAAGGCCTGGTATCCGGAAGAGAGCGGTTTTTTCTCCCATAACGAACGAGCCTATAAGCATTATGACCTGACAGAAATCAATGGGGAGAAGTTGGCAAGTTTACCGGCACTTTTCGAAGTGAAGGGAACCAAGGTGCTGCTGACAGAGTCCGACCTGTTTGATTATGCAGGCATGTGGATTAAAGGGAGCGAGCAAGGAGTACAAGGGGTGTTTCCCCATTATCCAAAAGAGAAAAAGGTGACCAGTGACCGGGATGAAAAGGTCATTGAGCGCGCCGATTATATTGCGAAAATAGAGGGAAAGAAGGATTTTCCCTGGAGAATTCTGATGATTGCCAGAGAGGACAAGGAGCTGTTGACCAATCAACTGGTCTACCAGCTTGCCAGGCCATCAGAAGGGGACTTCAGCTGGGTGAAGCCCGGTAAGGTGCAGTGGGACTGGTGGCATTACAACAACGTATATGAAGTGCCGTTTAGGGCCGGAATAAACACGGAGACCTATAAGTATTATATTGATTTTGCTGCTGAACATGGCATTGAATATGTCCTTTTTGATGAAGGATGGTGCGATACAAGGGACCTGATGGACGTTTCTTCTGAAATGGATATGGAAGTTTTAACCAGCTACGCGCAGGAAAAGGGCGTAGGGCTTATCCTCTGGGCTTCCTGGTTGGTATTGGACAAGCAACTGGACATGGCGTTGGACAAATTTTCCCAATGGGGAATTAAAGGTATAAAAGTTGATTTCATGCAGCGGGATGACCAGGATATGGTCAACTATTATGAGAAAGTTTCCAGGGCGGCGGCGAAGCGGAAGATGCTGGTGGATTTTCATGGGGCCTATAAACCTACTGGCTGGCTCCGGACCTATCCAAATGTGTTGACCTCGGAAGGGGTACTTGGCAATGAAATCAGTAAGTTTGCAGGATCGATTACCCCGGACCATACCACAACCCTGCCCTTTACCAGGATGGCAGCCGGTCCCATGGACTTTACCCCCGGAGGCATGAGGAATGTCCATAAGGAGGCGTTCAAGGGAGTGCCGGCCGAACCCATGACACTGGGGACACGGTGCAACCAACTGGCGATGTATGTGGTTTTTGAAAGTCCGTTGCAAATGTTATGCGACATCCCTACCCATTATTACCAGGAACCCGAAGCGATGGAATTCCTGTCCACAGTACCGGTGGAGTGGGCAGAGACCATCCCTTTACAGGCAAAAATCGGAGATTATGTTGCCCTGGCCAGGAAGGCACCCAACGGGGATTGGTATATTGGTGCCATGACCGACAGCAGCCCACGGGAGTTGGAGATCAATTTTTCATTTCTCCCTGAAGGCAGCTATACCATGGAAGTATGGAAAGACGGGATCAATGCGGACAGGAATGCCAAGGATTTTGCCCAGGAAAAAGTCACCGTAAACAACCAGACCGTTTCCACGATAAAAATGAGCAAAGGCGGGGGATGGGTCGCCAGGATTTCAGGAAAATAATAGATAACCATAAAATACCGTTCATCCCATGAGATATTTACTGCTAGCCATGGCCATTACCCTGGTTTCCTTCCAGCATAAGAAGGACGAAAGGAGTACCCGCACATTTAAGGCCGACATCATCATCTATGGCGGAACTTCTGCAGCTGTCACCGCAGCAGTGGAAGCCTCCCGGTCAGGAAAGTCGGTCATTATGGTTTCTCCTGACAGGCATTTGGGAGGCTTGTCCTCTGGAGGCCTGGGATTTACCGATACGGGAAACAAGGAAGCCATTGGTGGGCTGGCAAGGGAGTTTTACCATCGGGTGTACCTTCATTACCAGCAGGATACCGCCTGGAAATGGCAGCGGGCAGCGGAGTATGGCAACAGGGGACAGGGGACAGTGGCAATGGATGGAGAAAACAGGACCATGTGGATTTTCGAGCCACATGTTGCCGAACAGGTTTTTGAAGGCTTTATTGCCGAAAATGGGATCCGTGTTTTTCGAGACCAATGGCTGGACCGAAAACAGGGTGTCGGTATGGTTGGTGGAGAAATCAGGGAAATACAAACGCTATCAGGAAACACCTTTCAGGGGAAAGTCTTTATAGATGCAACCTACGAAGGTGACCTGATGGCTGCAGCCGGGGTATCCTATCATGTGGGCAGGGAGGCAACTACCACTTATGGGGAAAACTGGAACGGTATTCAGAAAGAGGCTTTTCACCATGGCCACCATTTTAAGGCGCCTATAGATCCCTATGTGGTCAAAGGTGATCCCACCAGCGGGCTGTTGCCGTTTATTTCGGAAGAACCCCCGGGGACCAACGGGCAGGGAGATAATAAGATACAGGCATATTGCTTCAGGCTTTGCATGAGCAACCATCCCGATAACCGGATAGCTTTCGAAAAACCGGAAGGTTATGACCCCGCCGATTACCAACTGCTGGCCAGGGTCTTTGAAAGCGGATGGAACGAATGGTTCCAAAAATATGATGCCATCCCCAACAAAAAGACCGACACCAATAACCATGGCCCGTTTAGCATGGACTTTATCGGGGAGAACTATGCTTACCCGGAAGCTTCCTACCAGGAGCGGAAGGCCATCATCAAGGCACATGAACAATATCAAAAAGGATTGCTCTATTTTGTTGCCCATGATCCTGAGGTTCCTGAGCAGGTGAGAAAACAAATGCAGGAATGGGGCTTGGCAAGGGATGAATTTACCGATAACGGACATTGGCCGCATCAGCTCTATATCCGGGAAGCAAGAAGGATGCTCGGAGAAGGTGTGCTGACCGAGTTGGAGGTGCTGGGCAAACGTGCCGTGGAGCATCCCATAGGTATGGGGTCATACAGCATCGACTCGCACAACGTCCAGCGTTATGTTACCGAAGATGGCGCAGTACAGAATGAAGGGGATATCGGCATACATCCTCCTGAACCATACCAGATTTCCCTTGGTTCAATTTTACCCAGGCGCCAGGAATGTATTAATCTGCTGGTGCCCGTATGTGTTTCGGCCTCCCATTCGGCTTATGGTTCAGTGCGAATGGAGCCGGTATTCATGATTTTGGGACAAGCTGCAGCGGCCACCGCTGTGCTGGCCATTGACCGGGATACTGGTGTACAGGAAGTAAATTACCAGACATTACGCCCCAAATTGTTGGAAAGGGGCATGGTGCTGGACTTGGACATGCCCAAATGATACCCGAGCGGTTTGTGGAGATATGGCCAGTTAAAAATGGTCACTGGAGATTAAACGGCGTAGAGATTTTTCATTGGTATCCAGTTTGCCGTTCCTGAAAAGGCATCTCTGTCAGCAATAGCGGAAAGGAAGTACTTTCCGCTATTGCAACTTTATAAAGATGGCATAAAGTATAAAATGATATGGTGAAATAGGCTATGTTTCCAAAAAGCAAACCGGCTTGCTGTTTTCTACGGGCTTCATCTTTTTACCACCGACAGAACCAATATGAAAGCTTTCCTGAGGGAAATGCTGGATAATATTTGCTGAGAAGCGGGGCTGTGTTCGAATCAATAAAAGACAAGCTTAGGTATCTCAGATAGAGCTTTTAAGCCATCGGTCTTTTGGAATCATTTTTAAGGGGCGGTAAGTAGCCTGGTCCTGATTTTTTGTTTTCAACACCAGGTAATCAACACTTATTGCTTCCTACATTGAATGGGTTATGGTGCATTTCAGTAAAAATGGCGGAGCTCGAGCCCTTTTATTGAAATCACTACTCTAAAAAAAAGTATCTGGATACATCATAACAGTTTTATAATTAATATTTTAAATATTACCGGATGGTAGAGTCTTTGAATTGGCCAACTTGATAAAATACCGTTGTACAGGGTGGATTTATTACCTCTCTTTACTTAAAGTCTTACGCAGTTCAATGAACGAAAAGAAACTACCTGCATTTGACATATAAGAAGACCAAGTGAGAATCGAAGATAAATTATTGATAAGGGAAATTCAAAAACGGAACAAAGAGGTTTTTGAAGTACTCTTTCATGATTATTATCCCGGTTTAGTAAAGTTCGCTGAAGGCTTTGTATTTGAACCTGAAGTATGCCAAGACATTGTACAGAATATTTTTATCCATATTTGGGAACAAGCGGAATATTTGACAATTACTGTTTCACTAAAGTCGTACCTGTATAAGGCTGTCAGAAATAGATGCTTAAATCACATCAGAAATCTTAACATCCAGGATAAGCACCATTTGTTATATATTGAGGCAAGTTTAAATGATTCCCAGGCGGGTTGGGAGGATACTGAAATCACCCAAAAAATAGAAAGCGCCATTGATGAGCTACCTCCGAAAATGGCAGAAATTTTTAAGCTCAAATACTTGGAGGAAAAAACACTACGAGACATTGCCGCCCAGCTCGATATTTCTGAAAATACCATCAAAACCCAACTGTTGAGGGCCAAAGGAAAACTAAGGAAGGCACTGGTTAGGACTCTTGATCTGAATTTTTTTCTATAAAGACTTTTTATTTGTCACCCATTCCTTAATGCTATGGGTCATAGGGGTAAAAACAATAACAGGTGAGTGAAAATTCTGTAAATATTGATTTTTCTATTATATGGAAAAAGCTGCACGCTTCTTTAAGCGAGCAAGAAGAACAGCAGCTTCAAGATTGGTTGGCCGAAAGTAATGAACACCAGGCGTATTTTGACCGTGCAAAAAAGTTTTACAAAGCAGGATCGCAGTTTGGCGATCAGGCTGTTATAACAGAAAAGGACTTTCGAAACATTGATGAACGATTGCAGAGGGTAAAACCAAGGAAATGGAATATCAGAAAATTTGCTGCAGTAATTGTTCTGATGGGCTTGGCCATGGCTGTGCTAAAATCATTGATATTCGACACTTCGTCTCCCAGGCAGCGGGTAACATCCATTCAACCGGGAACAGAAAAAGCCATCCTTCTAATGGACGATGGAACTTCCTATGACCTGTCTTCAGGAAAGGCGCTCAGGTTGAATGAAGGGGGAAGCCAGATTGTCAGTCAGGGAAAATCCCTTAAATACAACCAGGGGAAACCTGCAGGGGGGCAGGTAAAATATAATACCCTTGTCATTCCCTTGGGAGGGCAGTTCAACCTGACCCTGACCGATGGTACCAAAATATGGTTAAATGCGGGTTCTACATTGAAATATCCCACCGCCTTTAGCGGTAGTGAAAGAAGGGTGGAGCTGACCGGAGAAGCTTACTTTGAAGTAGCAAGAAATGAAGAAAAACCGTTTAAGGTCCATACCGAAGACCAGGTCGTAGAAGTATTGGGCACCGCCTTCAATATTTCTTCCTATCAAGAGGTGCCCGCCATCTATACCACCCTTGTGGAGGGAAGGGTGAAGGTCTTTTTAGAAAATAATCCTCATGAAAATCAAATCCTTTCGCCCAACCAACAAAGCGTGTTGACCAGAGGCCACAATACCATCGACCAAAGAACAGTGGATGTACGGGAGTACATCTCCTGGAAAGATGGTTGGTTCTACTTTCATGATAAACCACTCAAAGCGATCATGGATGAAATATCTAGGTGGTATGAGGTTGATGTGCAATTTAAAAATATTGAAGCCAGCGAGCTTCCCTTTACCGGTGAGATCAGGAAATATAAAGACTTGGAGGATGTTCTGATCCTATTGGAGAAAACCAGAGATGTACAATTTAGAATAGAAAGGAGGACAATCATCATAGAATAAAAAAAGGAGGATGTTGGTAGCATCCTCCTGAAAACATATCGAATTCATCTTAATGTTTTACTTAAGCAATTTAAAATTATGAAAAAAAAACCCAGTAACCTACCCTTATGCATTAAGGGTAAAATGCTATTGACCATGAAACTCACCATAATCCTTATTTTGGTGGCCGTGATGAACGTTTCAGCAAGTGCTTATTCCCAAAATACCAAACTCGCACTGAATTTACATCAAGCCTCTATAGAACAGGTGTTTGAAGCGATTAAAGACCAAAGCGACTTTAACTTTCTTTACCGCTCGGACTTAATCAAGGAGATTCCCACTGTCAGCATCAATGTTAATAAGGCTAATATTGAAAAGGTCCTCGACCAGGTATTGGTCCCTTATCAGTTCACCTACGATGTATATGATAAGACCATAATAATCAGAAAAATTGAACCACAAGAAAAGGATGAAACAGCTTTACCTCAGAAAACAAGCGTCATAGATGTATCCGGTACGGTAACCGATGAAAATGGGCAGCCCATACCCGGGGCGACAATCCAGGTCAAAGGTACCACCAAAGGAACCGTTACCGATATAGAAGGTAGTTATACTATTAATGCAGAAGATGGAGATATACTTATTTTTAGCTTTATTGGTTATGAAAAACAATCGATTGAAGTAGCCCATCAAACTGTCATAGATGTGTCATTAGTCCCTGACATGAAGGCATTGGAAGAAGTGGTGGTCGTGGGATACGGAACCCAAAGCAAACATAATATTGCTACGGCTATCGCTACAGTAACGGGAGAAAGTATGGCCGATCTTCCAGTGACCAACCCCACCCAGGCGTTGGTAGGGCAGGTTTCAGGAGTTCAGTTACAGCAGACCAACGGAGCGCCTGGCGAAGCACCAGTGGTAAGGATCCGTGGTAATGGTTCCATCACCAGTGGCAATGGCCCTTTATATGTGATCGATGGATATCCAACCAATGATGCCAACCTGATCAATGCCATTGCTCCACGGGATATTGAAAGTATGGACATCCTCAAAGATGCGGCAGCGGCAGCTATTTATGGGTCTAGGGCAGGTAACGGAGTTATCATTGTGACAACCAAAAAGGGAAAAAGCGGTAAAACAAGATTTACCTTTGACGGTGCAATTGGCTTTGAAAATGTCATGCAGAAGTATGAGCTGATGAATGCCCAGGAATTTGTAGAGATGGCCAAGGAAGGCCTTACCTACCAGGGGCGGGAAATTCCTGAATTCCTGAATTCCCCGGAGCGATGGGCCAATACCGATTGGCAGGATGTGATCTTCCGTACGGCACCTTTCCAGAACTACCAACTTGGAGCAAGTGGTGGTACCGATAAGATGCGGTTCGCCGTGTCGGCTGCTTATACCGATCAGCAGGGGATCATTGAAAATACTTTTATGAAACGTTATAGCCTTCGGGCCAGCTTTGATGCGGATATTACCAATAAATTGCGGGTAGGAGTAAATCTGCAACCTTCCTTTACCCAGAGGCGCACACAGCAGACTACTGGAGGAAATACCTCGACAGGGGTGGACGGTATACTGGCAGAGGCACTGACGATGCCGCCCATACTTCCGGTGTGGCAGGAGAACGGTGATTACTTTGTGATCACCCAAGATCCGGAAATGAAGACCATTTTCAACGATGAACTGTCCAATCCACTAGTGAAGCTGGATGCCAATAAGGACTATTTTTATACCTTCAGGCAGTCAGGGAATGCGTTCCTCGAATATACACCTATTACAGGCCTTACCATGAAATCGACCTTTAACCTCGGAATAACCGCTGAAAAGGAAGAGTGGTACGTAGAACCTTTCCTGGCCAGGGGGAATGGCAATACGGGAAATATCTCAACGCCAAACCTTGCACAGATCAGGGCGCGAAGACAAAACACCACCAATACAAATTGGTATTGGTCAAATACGGCAACCTATGATTTTGACCTGGGCAACAGCCACCATTTAACAGCCCTGCTCGGTTTCGATGCGGCGCGTCAGAGCGATTTTTTTGTATCCCTGGAACCTCGCACCGATAAGGATAATCCGGTAGCCTTTGTAAATTCCAATGTCAAGAACGTCCAGGGAGCAGTGCTTACTCAAGGGACCTCCCAACGCAGGGAGTACGTGTTCGATGCAATCTTCGGAAGGGTCAACTATAACTATAATAATAAATACCTGTTTTCCGCATCGCTCCGAAGGGATAGATCCAGCCGTTTCGGACCAGAAAACCGAACAGGTGTATTCCCTTCGGTTTCTGCTGGATGGAATATCAGTGATGAGCCATTCATGGAGTCGCTTTCCTCCCTGTCCATGCTAAAAGTAAGAAGTAGCTATGGGGAAACGGGCAATGATCAGCTGGGAGGATACTATCCCTGGATAACCACGCTGCAACGCGAATATTATGTGTTTGGGACCACCGATGCCCAGGTGGTAGCCTACCGACCTGGGGGATTTTCCAATAACCAGCTAGGTTGGGAGAAGAACCGCCAGTTTGATGCAGGCATCGAAGTAGGCTTGTTCAAAGACCGTGTCAGCTTAGTAGTGGACTTTTATAACCGTAACAGTAACCTTATTCTCAATGCGGATTTGCCCTCTATTAACGGAAAGGCTACCTCGGTTATCCAAAATGTCGGCAATGTCCGGAATAGGGGATGGGAGTTTGCCATGAACACGGTCAATATCGCATCGGAATTTAAATGGAACACCGCCTTCAATATCTCCTTCAACCGCAACAAGATCGTAAGCCTGACAAGTGGCCAGACCCAGCTAAGCAACCAAGGGGTGGTACGCAACTATGTGGGTAGGCCCATGGGCGATCTGTACATGTACATTGTCGAAGGGACCTTTAACAATGCAGAAGATGTGGTCAATTACCCCAAGCTCGGCTCCCAGGGGATTGGCGATTTAAGGTATAGGGACGTATCAGGCCCTGAAGGAGTGCCGGATGGTGTAATCAATGCGAATGATCAGGTAAGGGCAGGTAATTATCAACCGGATTTTGTTTATGGGCTCACCAATACGTTTTCCTATAAAAATCTTGATCTAACCATTTTGATCGACGGTAGTCACGGTGCCGAAGTGTACAGGAGCCAGGAGCTTGCTCTCAGCTTAAGCCGATGGTTGGAGAATGGATCAAAAGAATCAATGGGACGCTGGCGCTCTGAGTCCGATCCCGGTAACGGGAGGTACCATCGGGCCGGAACAACCAATCTGTCCTCCAATATTGCTCCGAGTACACGATACCTTGAAAATGGAAGTTTCCTGCGTGTCCGCAATGTCACGCTTGGGTATCAGCTGCCACCGGTACTGCTGGATAAAATTCAAGTGCAGCAACTGCGCCTGTATGTGACTGGCCAGAACCTGCATACTTTCAGCAAGTTTGGCGGTTTTGGAAATCCACAGGGTAACGGAGCCGGCGATAACGCTACCAACAATGGCGTGGAGTCAGGAACCTACCCACTGGCAAGGAATATTTCTTTTGGAGTTAACCTAACCTTTTAATCAAGACTTTATGAAAACGATATATAACCTAGCAACATCCGTTGTATCGCTTACTTTGCTGCTGATCGTATCTTCCTGCAGTAATGATTATTTCGATAGATTTCCTACAGATGAGCCAACTGAAAATACCTTCTTTACCGACCAGGCCAGCATCGAGCAGATGTTGAATGATGGGTATGTGACCTTAAGGGATGCCTATGAGTATTATTACGTCATCGGAGATTTGGCATCCGACGATGTTTATAACAGTAAGTTTAACAACTCTTCGGACCATATCACCATTAATGAATCAAATGTAGTGGCCGATAACGGCATTATCAGCAACCTGTGGAACAGCGCGTATGCAACAATATCGAGGACTAACCTCGTACTTGAAAATATTGACAAGGTGTCGATGAGCGATTCGGTAAGGAACCAATATGCCAATGAAGCCAAATTCCTGAGGGGCTTGATGTATTTTAACCTGGTAAGGATTTATGGTGATGTTCCCTTAGTGCTTGAAGATGTAAAAACCCAGGAGGAAGCACTTTCATATGGCCGTGAAGCTGTGGCCAATGTGTATGATCAGATTATTGCCGACTTTACAGATGCGGAGAAATTGCCTGCTTTTTATACAGATAACGCAGATATAGGCAGAGCAACCCGGTACGCAGCAAAAGGCATGTTGGCAAAAGTCTACCTCACACTGAAGCGTTATAGCGAAGCGAATGCCAAACTTGAACAGGTCATGGCCTCGCCGCCGACCGGAAATGCCAATGCGTATCACCTGCTGACCAGCTATGCAGATGTCTTCGATGCTGCCAACCCAAATAATGCAGAAATCATCTTTGCGGTGCAATTCGCACGGGGCTTTACCCCATCGCAGGGAAATCCATTTGTCCAGGGAGCCATGGCCAACGAAGACATCGGAACCGGAGTACTGAAAAGAGGCACGGGAACTTTCTTGATGACTGAGGACCTGGCAGCCAGCTTTCCGAATTCCGACAAGCGCAGGGGAATGTTCAGCCGCCTTGATGGATCACGACGTTCCTATGTCTTTACCACCAAGTATTATGATGAAGGTATGGTATCGACAGTAGATGCAGGTAATGACTGGATCGTCCTCCGGTATGCCGATATCAACCTAATGTATGCCGAGGTACAAAATGAAATGGGCGATCCAGGGGCAGCATATCCGTTCCTGCAGGCAGTTAGGACACGGGCGGGCTTGGCCACAGATGAAAACCTTAAGACTGATCAGGCTGCCATGCGCCTGGCCATAGAACAGGAACGCCGGCTTGAATTATTCTGTGAGGGACATCGTTGGTTTGACCTTTCCCGAACCGATCGTTTGCTTACCGTGATGAACAGTCATTTTCAAAGTGATTTGTCCAACGATGAAATCGGCACCGATAATATGGTCCAGGACTATGAGCTTATATTCCCCATTCCGCGATTTCAGGTGAACCTTAATCCGGAGAATATAGATCAGAATGACCAGTACTAGAATAAACTACCACGCACCCGTTAGGGGATGCATTAAACCGAAGTTATGATCAATACATGTTTTTTGTTAAAAAAAGCCTTTGTCATCAGCGGGCTGTGCCTTATCACCACCATGGCTTGGGCACAGCAGTATGATGTGCTAAAGAAAGGTTTCGAAAACCCGCCCACCTCCGCCTGGCCACGGACCTGGTGGCACTGGACCCATAGCAATGTCACCAAAGAAGGAATCACCAAAGACCTCGAGTGGATGAAGCGTGTGGGCATCGAAGGCTTTCAACTGGCTGATGTGGCTGCAGGTGGCGGTCAGGTAGTGTCAAAGAAAACTATTTTTGGCACCGAGGAATGGCTTGATGCGGTGCACCATACCGCAGTGGAGGCCGAACGGCTCGATCTGGAAATGGCGACGTTTACCTCTGCGGGATGGAGCTTGACAGGAGGGAGTTGGGTACAGCCGGAACAGGCGATGAAAAAGCTGGTTTGGTCAACAGTCAGGGTAGATGGTTCGAAGACCTATCATACAAAACTACCGGAGCCATCCAGCAGGGTAGGGGCCGGTCCCAATGTCTTCAACACCAACACAAAAGCAGGTCCTTATTATGCCGATCACGTAGTGATAGCTTTTAGGACTCCGGAAGCAGAGTTGGCAGCCGGGTCCATGAAGCCGTCTCTTCGGACCGATCGTGGGGCCGAAGACGGAAGGGCACTTTATGATGGTGATATGTCGACAAGCATTTCTGTACAGAGAACCGTTGATGGGAATGACCCACAGTTGCTCCTTACCTATCCGGATCCCGTGAAGGCGAGGGCACTGACCATTGCCGCTGGGACAGGAATTCCTTTTGCACGGGTAGCGGCCAGTATGGACGGAGTAAGTTTCAAAACGCTTACCCACTTACCAGGGAAATCAGGTTACCGCGGCGGGAACATACGGACATATGCCTTTCCTGAAACCGAAGCAAGATATTATCGGCTGGAGTTTACCAACGCCCCCGTGCGGCCTGCCGATGTAATCTCGGAGAATACTACCCCAGTGGATAGCCTCTATAAAATTGCAGAGATACGCCTCCATACCGGGGCCAGGGTAAACCGGTGGGAGGACAAGGCAGGTTTCAATATGTTGTTTGAATATTCTGGGGTGGAAACTCCTGAAGTCCCGGAAAATGCAAGAATTCCGAAAGGAGGAATAATTGACCTGACCTCAAAGATGAAAGGCGATGGAACACTGCACTGGCAGGTGCCTGAAGGAAATTGGACTATCATGCGTTTCGGATATGCGCTGACAGGGGCAAAGAATCGGCCGGCAGTTCCGGAAGCACAGGGCTATGAGGTAGACAAGTTAAGTAAAGAACATACAGGCGCATACATCAGGCATTATACTTCCCTGCTCAAAAGAGGCCTGGGGCCTTTATTCGGTCAACGTCTCCAGTATATGTTAATGGACAGTTGGGAAGCCGGGATTCAGAACTGGACCGATAAAATGGCCGAAGAGTTTAAGGCCCGACGGGGCTACAGCTTGCTCCCCTTTTTGCCGGTTATGGCCGGGTATATTGTGGGTGATGCCGAAACCAGCGATCGTTTCCTTTGGGACTTCCGGCGTACCTTGGTGGACATGTTTGCAGAAAACCATTATGGAACGGTTACCGACTACTTGAACAGCCAGGGAGTGAAGACGTACGGAGAGGCTGGAGGGGTGTCGCTCGAGTCAATGGAAGATGCACTGCTGAATAAAAAGTACGTGGATATCCCTATGGGAGAATTCTGGGTGAAGGACCTTCATCCTTCATCTATGTATTACCAGGATATACGCGGTGCAGCATCATCTGCTCACGTATATGGTAAGAAGCTGGTGGCAGCCGAGGCGTTTACGGGAGGGAATTTTGAATCGCCCTTTACGCTCAAGAAGATAGGCGATTATTGGTTTACACAAGGAGTAAACAGGCTGGTATTCCATACTTCGGCCCACCAGCCGCTGGACACGAAGCCGGGAAATGCCATGGTGGGAACCCATCTTCACCGGAACATTACCTGGGCAGAGGATGCACGTCCACTTTTTACACATTTCGCCCGCAACGCGTATATGCTGCAACGCGGAATATTTGTGGCAGATGTAGCCTACCTGCTAAAAGAAGGAGCCCCGTCTACCATGCCATTCTGGGGGGGAGGTTTAAAACCTGAACTTCCGGAAGGGTACGATTACGATTATATCAATACTGATGCGCTCATCGGCAGGATGCAGGCCGACTCTACTGGCCAGCTGGTATTGCCCGACGCAATGAGCTATGCGCTGTTGGTATTGCCCGATGTAGCTGAAATGACCCTGCACGTACTGAAAAAAATCAAATCCCTGCTTGAATGTGGGGCAACGGTAGTAGGTCCCCGACCGGAAAAAATGGCAGGATTGGACACTGCAGCGTATGCAGAAGCGGAGTTTATACATCTGGTTGATGAAATCTGGGCTGACCTGGACGGTAAGAGCAGGACTCGCCGGGAGTATGGTCAGGGGCGCCTTTTCTGGGGACTGTCCTTAAAAAAGGTACTTAAAGCCATCGGTGTTCCAAAGGATGCAGAATTAAGCTATTCTGCAGAAAAAACGGCTTGGATCCACCGTAAGGTCGATGATACGGATGTTTACTATGTGGTCAACCGTACTGACGAGACCCAACACATACGAGGCCGTTTTAGGGTAGCCGGTAAAAATGCAGAGCTTTGGAATCCGGATGAAGGGACCATAGGACCGGCAGCTTATCGAATCACCGACAAATTCACAGAAGTACCGGTTGAATTACCGGCCGGGGGATCAACTTTTGTGGTGTTTTCAGGTTCTGCGACCGAACAGCAGCGAACAGTTGCCTATAGGCAGGAAGAGACCTTGGCTGAAATTCAAGGGCCATGGCAAGTGAGCTTCCCTCCAAATTCCGGCGCACCCGAAGAGATCGAGCTGAAGACCTTGGGTTCGTTGTCAACCCATCCCCAAGAAGGCGTGAAATATTTTTCAGGCAAAGCCAACTACCGACAAACGATCTCGGTGAAAAAGGATTGGCTTACCCGAAAGGGAAACGTTTACCTTGATCTGGGCAAAGTTAGCGATATCGCCTCAGTGTCGGTCAATGGCAAGAAGATGCCACTGGTTTGGAAGGCCCCTTTCAGGGTGGATATTACGCAGGCCCTGGGAGCAGGGGACAATGATCTGGAAGTAGAGGTGACAAATGGTTGGACCAATAGGCTTGCCGGGGATAAACTTTTTCCCGATAAAAAAGTATTGGATGGTTATGTAAGGCCTTTCGGTGGCCCTTATCAATTACAGGAATCGGGCCTTCTCGGACCGGTCAGGATAGTTATGGAAAAAGAACAACCTTAATCATGAGAACTTTAAAATTATTTGCACTGGCTTTATTCTTTACTATGATGTGCCAGGTAAAATCAAGGGCTCAGAATGCCCCCACCTTGGTGGCCGGTATTCCTGTGAATTATGATGAGTCGAAAGTAGGGGATTATATCTTGCCAGATCCCTTGCTTAAATCCAATGGAAAAAAAGTATCCAGCAGGAAGGATTGGATGGAAAACCGGCGCCCTGAAATATTGAGGATTTTTGAACAGGAACAGTTTGGAGAAGGTCCGGGTAAACCAATGGAAATGAGTTTTAATGTGTTTGATAAAGGTACACCTGCCTTCAGAGGCAAGGCTATTCGAAAGCAGGTGCGAATATATTTCACCAAAGATACTTCCAGTAACCATAAAATGGATCTGGTGATCTATGTCCCCACCAATGCAACGAAGCCTTCACCGCTGTTGCTTGCCCTTTCCTTTTCACCCAATTCACAGGCCATAGACGATCCGGGCATTTGTCCGGGCACAGTTTGGAAAGATGGAGAGAAGGTTCCTGCTACCCGCTCGGCAATTGGCAAGGTCGACGTGGAGCGTTATATTTCCAATGGAATAGGGTATGCCAGTGTGTATTATGGAGATATCGAACCAGATGCGAAAGACGGGATCAGGTACGGGATACGCAGTGTTTACCTGAAATCTGGGGCCACCCAAGTTGGCCAAAACGAGTGGGGAGCAATATCGGCCTGGTCCTGGGGGCTGAGCCGTGCCATGGATTATTTGGAAACCGATAAATCCATTAACTCCAATATGGTAGCGATCCAGGGGGCATCGCGATTGGGAAAGACTGTTTTATGGACAGGATCCCGCGATCAACGGTTTGCTATGGTAATTGCAAGTATTTCCGGGGAGAGCGGAGCGGCTTTGAGCCGGCGGGATTTTGGGGAAACCGTTGCACACATGACCGATACATCACGCTATTTCTACCAGTTTGCACCGCGCTACCATCAGTATTCACATAAGGTGAACCAGATGCCCATGGACAGCCATATGTTGATCGCACTAATGGCTCCTCGTCCATTGCTGCTTCAAACAGGTAGTACGGACTTTTGGTCGGATCCCAAAGGAGAATACCTTGCTGCTCAAGCTGCGCAGCCGGTTTACGATCTTTTTGGGCTGGAAGGGGTGGGAGCCCGGCCCTTTCAGCCTCCGCAAGATGATACAATGCTCAGTACATTGGGCTACTATATGCATGAAGGAGGGCATACGGTATTGCCCGAGGACCATGAGGTTTTTATCCGTTTTATAATGAAGCATTTCAGACTGGACTGAAAGCGGCCTCTTGAAGATGAATGATCTCCGGCTAGGTTGCTTACTCTTTCTTCCAGAAAAAACAGCCATCAAGTACCAATCCTTTTAAAATGATCAAATAGTCCTATTTTAAAATCAAACTCAGGTTGACAGGTGAAAAAGTGAGATTTATGACGCTGACTAAAAATATTTCCGAGAACCTTTAAATTCATCTGTTTCTTCCAGCACTTTCAGTCGGCTAGTCAATACATTCAATAAGACATCCGAAATGATGGCATTCAAGTTAAAGGGGAAATCGAAGCTTTCAGTTTTTTCAACGGATGGATAAGGTGGTATGGTGTGGGCATTACCATAATGGGTATTGCCTTCACTTTTTCTCTTCATTATTAATCGTTTTCAACCATTCCATGGCCTTTGAGCATTCTGTAAACAAGCGGGTAGGAAACAAGGGCCTGTTGAATCCCAAAAAGAAATTTCCAATAAGGTTTGCCATCTGCGATTTGGCCACGATGCCCACTGCATACTGGATTTTTGCACACTGTTCACTGCCAAACAGTTCCCTGCACTCCTTTGAAATGCCTTTGGCCATACTGATATCAACCAATAGCGCTGCCCGCTTTCCATCTGCCAATGTGGTTACTGCCTGTAGGTTTTCCTGGCCATCTTCCAGTTCTAGAAATTTATTGGGAAGGACCTTGCAAACAATAATCCCGTTCTCTAAAAGTTTGAATTCCTGGGTCCTGGTTTTAATATATTCCATGTGCTGTTCGTGATAATATTCCTAAATTATACAAATTATCATTATTTGTATTGATTAATTTATATAATGAAAGGTTATTGTTGTGGGAACAGGTAACGATTTACCTATTTGGTGTCAAAGATAATAAGTAAATCGAAAATAGTATTAAAAATGTAAAGTTTGAAATATATGAAAACGTAAATAAAATACATTTTTAAGTATTTTATTTATATTAATGGTTATTGGAAAATAACCGATCACCTGGAGATGCTTAGACCCTTAAACTGCCCCAACCGGAAACGGTCTAGGTGTTATTGTCATCGGGGTTATCAAATGTCCTTTCGGTGATCTCATGGACGACTTTGTCAAGTTCCTTACAGGAACTGTCTATCCATTCCAGAATCTGTTCCAGGGAACCATCATTTGTGTCAGCTTCCTTCGATATGGATATCAAGCCCATAATTCTGGAAAGGGGAGCCCTGATCTGGTGGGACTGTAACCATGCGATTTCCCGTAGGTTTTTGTTTTGTTGTTGTATTCTCGCAAGTTGCTTGCGGGAAAAGGTCACATCAAGGACCGAGCCTACCGAGCGGACCGGACTTCCGGTTTCATTTCTCAATATCAAACACCTGTCTACCACATAGACAATCCTGTCGTCTTCCAAAAGCAACCTGTACTCCCTTTTCCATGATTTGGAGGTTTTGTTTTGCAGGGAACGCTGGAAGGATTGCCAGACACTTTCTGAATCTTCGGGATGGACCTTCTGAAACCAGGAGTTCTTCTTGGAGAAGGACTCGGTTTCCTTATAGCCAACATCCTTTCCAAACCTTGTTCCCCGGATGATACTGCCGGTTGAATGGTCCAGCTCCCAGATCATTTCATTGCTGACCTTCATGGCCAATTTGAAGCGGTTGTTGCTGATAGAGAGCTTTTGTTCATGTTCCTTTTGTTCGGTAATGTCCCGGATGGCACCTTCGATGCGGACAGGCTTTCCTTCCCTGTTTGAAACCAGCCTTAATTCCTGTTGCACCCACTTTACTTTTCCCTTTCCATTGATTATGCGGTGTTGAAAGCGGGTTACCTTACCTGGCTTGAGGCTTTTGGTGGGATCATGTTCGAGCAAATACCTGTCCTCGGGATGGAATGTTTTGATCAGGTTTTCCATGGTAGGCTTAAAATCCTTGGGGCTATACCCATATATTTTATAGGTCTCCTCACTCCATTCAGAGACGTCAGCACCAAAGTCCCTGCTCCAATATCCAAGTTTCCCGATTTTTTGGGCCGTTTTTAATTTAGTATAGGCCTCTGTGAGGTCATTCTCGGCATTTTTCTGTTCGGTAATGTCCTTGGCCACCGCGATGATGATTTTGGATTCCGGGATGGGCTTTCCTTTCCAGATCAAGGTCCTTACCCTACCGGTTTTGGTCAGGAGTTTGGCTTCCAGGGGATAGTTGGTTTTCCCCCCAAGGAAAGCGGTCATCTTTTCAAGGGAGAGGCCATTATCATTTTTATATACAAAGCCCAGTAGGGGTTCCTGTAATAATTCCTTTTTGCTGTACCCCAACAACCGTAGCAATGCCTTGTTGTATTTTTTTATAAGCCCATCAAAGCCAATGACACATAAGGGCCCCGGAGACAAATCAAAAAAACTTTTATATTCCTCCTCTATTAATTTTTGTTGGATAACAGCCCCGATTGGCTCAAATACAGCTTTTAACAACCGTATTTGGCTTTTCAGCAATGCTGCTTTTTTTGTTGAAAATCCGAGGAAGACACCTAGCAAATTATTATTATAAGAAATAGGGATGGAGAATGCGGATTGTAAAGCTGTCTGCGCAATTTGTTTTTTCCTGATCAATACGGGCTCCTGAGGGAGGTTATCCCATACCTTGGTGGCGTTGGCTGCCCAGCAGGTGCCGGGGAGTCCCTCGCCGAAGGCGAGGCTGTCCAGCCTGCTTTCTTTGTAAAGCTTGGCATACCCGGGAACCGTATGGCATTTTGAAACCAAGTTCAGGTGAAGCCTATCCTTTGAAATGAGCCAGGTTTCACAGTAGTCGATATCCGGTAGTTGGATCACCTTTGCCAGCGCCCGCGAAATCCCTTTGTTAAGGGCGCCGGGATGTCCAATGGCATTGGTCATGGAGGCGACCATATCACTGGTCATTCTTTTTTCCATCTGTTCGGTTACCACCTGGGTGTTGGCGATGATGCCGTTTATGGATGGATCGTTTAAGTGGTTGGACAGTTCGGTGTGTAGCCAGGCCCAGTTTCCCTGGGCGTCGGCAAAGCGGTAGGGATCCACAGAAACATGATCGGTATGTTCAAGGGCTTTTAACTGTTCTGTTACCCTTGTGATATCATCCGGGAAAATAAATTCGAACGCATTTTTCCCCATGAACGATTCGGGAGCCCTTCCCAATATTTTTGTACTGGTCGGTGCCACATACTTATAATTGCCGTTCCCATCAATCAGGGCAATCAAATCCGTGCCGTTTTGGACCAATGACCGGAACTTGGTTTCACTTTCTTCCAGCTTTTTATATGAGGCCTCTTCTTTGATGGCATAGGATAGGTTGCTGGACAGACTGTTCAATAGGTGCAGATCCAGATCCTGCCATTGCTTTTCTTCCTTGTGGCCCTCGACTCCTATTGTTCCAACTGGTTCATTGTCCATCATTACTGGCAATAGAAAGATCGATTTAATACCCTGCCTCGCCAGAACTGATCTTAAGCCTGGATCGGAAAGTTGGGAGATGGTTGTGCTAAAAGGTTTGCCTTTCTCCAGGAGTTTCTTACATCGGGGCAAATGAACAAGGCGGGAAGGAACCCGCACCTCTTGGGGCGATGTCTTGCCGAACGGCCAGGAGACGGGCCCATCCATAAGGACCCTGGTTCCTTCCAAGGGGAAAAAGTAAAGCCTGTCGGGCCCTAACAGCTCTCCGATAACCTCAAAACACTTTTTCAGGGCATTGGGCCAGTCCTTTGATTTAAGGAGGATTTCCTGGAATTCCCCGATGGCGACTAAATACCTTTTTTGCTTTTCGATATGTTGCTGCTGTTGGTAAGTTTCCGTTAGGTCTATGGCCGATACGATTTCAGCATGTTTACCATGGTAGTGGATGGGATTACTTTTGATCTTTACCTGAATGATCGTCCCATCTTTTTTTTGGTGCCTGAACAGGTTTCCCTTAAGGAATTTGCTTCGCTTTCGTGCGGCGGTAACCGCCTCTTCCAACAGTTCGATATCCTCAGTTGGCCGGATATCCCGGAGTGTCATGTTCAAAAATTCGTTCTCGCTGTATCCATAATGGATGGTGGCCTCCTTGTTGACAGCCAAAAACTTGTAGGTGTCAAGGTCGTAGATCCACATAGGAAATGGAGATTGGTCAAAAATAACCTGGTCGGGCTTTTTGGGTTCAGGTGAGGATGTTGACATGGTTTGCAGTTCAGTTATTTTAATCTGCCAAAACTATTTTACATATACCAATTATTTGCCATAAATATCCAAATTGTATACATGGAGTGTTATATGATTGCTGATAAATGGAGGTCCAATTGCCGCAAAGCATGGAAATCCAAGGCAAATAAGGAGGGATCAAATGCCTACTACTGGTCACCCTATGGTGCCGAAATGAACATGGTCAAGACCCATGAGCTCAAACCGGGCATGGGACAGGGAAATGAGGCGAAGTATGAGCAGCAGGAAAAGACAACAGGCCCCGGAAAGTGAAAACTCTCCTAAAGAAGCCAAAAAAGAGCGCCCATGTGGGCACCGCTGATGCTATAGCTGATAGACTTCTCCATGGGGATTGGAGTTGCTTTTTCCATCATTAACTGGCATATACAATATTGCTTAATGATTTATACAGCTCCATTATTTGTGGTAACGGGTAAAACATGGTAAATTAAAGCCATCTGGCTCTTCTATTTAAATGTTAGGCTTTGTTGAAAAAAAATATAACGATACCGAAATTCGTATTCCATTATTACGAACTCGACAATGGACCATTCCGGAATATTACTGAATATGGCTATCAAGAAGCCAAGAGAATCCAACATCAAATCTCGGAAGGATGGAATAGTAAGAGACCGGGGAATTATATTGAATTAAGGTTGGCGTTAGAAAAGAGAATTAAGGAACAATTCATCTCAAAAGGAGGAAAACCCAATAGAAATGACCCTTTCTATTTTACTTTGGGAGAATGTGACTGGGCAAAATCCTGGTATGTAAACCCAGGGGTCGTGAAAATTCCTTTAACTGCCTTTAAACCTGAGCACATAAGCTTTACTTACCCTGATAGTATGGTGTCGTTTCAGTTTTTTGATGAGCCAAAACTTGTCACATATAGAAAAGCTTGTAACGGACAAATTTTTTTGTTGGACCAAATGAATGAACTTATAAATGAATACGGAATTCCATCGGATGAAAAGTGTCTGGCAGAAGAAAGATTAAAGTATGATAAATATATTGAAGCCCAAGTATGGGACGATGAAATAATTCATGAATATAAAAACAAAGCCTGATCAAAGACGGTTGCGGGGGATAGGCCCAGGGGGCGTTCCTTATACCACCGTACGTGCTATTCTTACCAGCTTAGCCTTTTCTTTTCAAGTGTGACATGGTAATCCGTTCCAAGAGTTGGGCTTTGGGCTACAGCCCACCCTCCTTTTTTGATTCTGCTCCATACCCGGGCATTCGTTTGGACGGTCGTTTTTTTGACCTATATTCACCCATTAGGGGATCATACCAGGCATATAGGATATGATATGACGTCTGAACGACTGGCAGTAAGGCCTTCGATTTGTTGCCAACTTCATTCACAATGGACAGGAATGCGCACCGGTACCCCCACTGGCCAATTGTGCGACAGTCAGGTAAGAACTAAAAAAACGACACCAACCATACATGAAAATTAGAAAAGCAAATATTCAGGACATTGAGAGGTTAAAGGAAATCGGAAAACGGACTTTCTATGAGACGTTTTCTTCAGATAACAGCCAAGAAGATATGACCGTTTATTTGGAAAACGGGTTTTCGACAGAAAAATTAACATCAGAATTGACAGACCCAAATGCGGAATTTCACTTTGCCGAAAATGAGGGAGAAACAATCGGATATTTAAAAGTAAATACGGGGCAGTCACAAACAGAAATAAAGGATAAGAACGCACTTGAATTAGAACGGATTTATGTACTAAATGATTTTCATGGACAAAAAATTGGACAGCTCCTTTATAATAAAGCAATTGAATTGGCCAAAGCCAATGATGTGGATTATGTTTGGTTAGGCGTTTGGGAACGTAACCTGCGTGCAATCCGGTTTTATGAGAAAAATGGATTCGTGCCCTTTGACAAACATATTTTCAAACTTGGCGATGATGAGCAGACAGATATTATGATGAAATTATATTTGAAATAAAAAGGCCGGTTATTAATAACAAAGCATTCCAACGGCTGGAACAAGCCGGCCCAACCGTGGAGAAAGCATCATACGATGTTGGACGGGTTGTTGCCGGGAAATTGGTTTAAATTAGGGGGATGCATTTCCCCCCGTTTGTATTTTTGGCCGTTTGAGCTTTAAAAGTAACCGCTCAAGATATCCTCCATTAGAGGAGGTAAGCTGTTTTGCGTATGTCCCAGCAATGGAAGAATTATCTTGGTTTTGCCTCGAGTCGGTCTTTTACATATTCGACCTGATGCTTCCCATGGGCCTTTGGTTGGCCATCTTCGCCCAGGTTGACCATGATGATTTCATCAATGGTGATGATGGTCTCCCTGGTCATCTTGTTTCTTACCTCACATTTCAACGTGAGCGAGGTCTTTCCAAATTTTACCGGGGCTATGCCGATTTCCACAATATCGTTGAGACGGGCGGAGGACATAAAATTGATCGAGGAAATATATTTGGTCACCACGTGTTTGTTTTCCAATTGAATAATGGCGTATAAGGCGGCCTCTTCGTCTATCCATGCCAATAGGCGTCCTCCAAATAAGGAATTATTGGCATTGAGGTCTTCTGGTTTGATCCATTTTCTAGTGTGAAATTTCATGCTTTTTGTCTTTATGGTTTAACAATGATCCTTCAGGAATAATTTCACTGATCTGCATTACAAAAGGGATTTTATATACTTTGGTGAAAAAAACCAATAACACCTAAAAATGATTTCACGGGCTTAGGGCAATGTATCAATTCCCTGGGAAGGGACTGAAACGTTACATATGCCTCCCAATGGCATTAAAAAAAAGACCAGCCAAGGTGGATTTATACTATAACTTGGCTGGTCTAGAATGGGCAGTCTTATACTATGGGGTCCTCCTATTGCTTTTTGGGATAAACCTTTTCATATTCCTGCAGTTCCTCTGGTGTCTTTTCCCTTAACTTGCGCGGGGGGAGGTCAGTACGCTGCTCAATGGCCGTTGCCGCTTCATCGGTAAACGAGTTGTTCCCCTCATGGTCCTTGACAAGATAAAAGGCGTCATAAAGCTTTCCGGTGGCCGTATGGGTACGGTAGGTCAGCTTATTGTCCTTGATGGTAATGAACTGGTACAGTTGGGTTTCAGAAGCGGCACGGTCCATCCACTTATCGGTGGTCAGCTCGTACATTTTTGGACCGCTGACAGAGACCACATATACCGGTCCTTTTCCCTTCCCGGACTTACCGGAAACTCCGGTGGATAGGTTGTGTCCCCGTCCATAGGTATGGTCATGCCCCTGCAGCACAAGGTCCACCCCATAAGCTTCGAACAACGGCTGGAAGGCCTCTCTGAATTCCTTGTTGTCCCTTCCCGAACTGGATGAGTAAATGGGATGGTGGAAGGTAATGATGGTCCAGTCCTGCGTGTTTTCCTGCAGTACCTTCTCCAGCCATTCCTGTTGCCTGGTCCGGGAGCTGTCGTTCAGCACGATTTCCTGGGAATTGAGCGATATGATCCGGGCATTGCCGTAGTCGGTATAATACACCGTTTCCTCGAAGCCCTTTGGGCCGTTGAGGGGAAGGTTGAACTGTTTTCTCCAATGGATATCGAGCTCGAGCCGCTCTTGTTGGTCCCGGTCATATTCGTGGTTTCCCGGAGTAGGAATACTGGGGATCATCGCGTGGATAAAGCCACCGGCATGGTTCCATTCGCCCCATTCGGCATCGGCATGCGTCCGGTTGATCAAATCACCTGCATGGAGCATGAACGCCGCATCGGACATGGAGCTATAGGCTTGCCTGATCACCCTGGACCAGCGGGATTTGAGGTCGTTCTGGGCATCACCAAAATAGATGAAGGAAAATTCCTCTGGAGCCTCCGGTGCTGTTTTGAAATGGAACCACTCGCTCCAATGGTCTTCTGAACCTACCCGGTAGGCATACAGCGTTCCCGGTTTCAGGTTTTCGAAGGAAACGGTATGGTAAAGTGAGCTGTCACCTTCCTGGATCAAGGACTCCACTGTGGCATGATGGCTTTTTGCCGAGGATTCCAGATGGGGAGAGTCCGGTGCCACGGTGATCTGTGCGGTACCCTGTTTGATCTGGGTGCTTGTCCGCCAGGAAACCGCCTGAGTATACCGGGGATCGCCGTTCCAGGTCAGTACAATCCGGTCGGGAAAGGGACCCGGGGCAAAATCCTGGGCAGATAATTGCCCAAGGCCCATAAAAAGGGCTAGGATGGAAAGTAGTGAAGTTAATTTCATGGTCATTTTATAAATATATTGATCAGTAGGTTTTAAATCTCAGGCCCACTTGTCCCCATCTACCGTAAACAGCATCGTTTTGGGGCCGCCCGTCCCGATAGATATCCGAAATGGGTTCATTGGTAAGGTTATTGACCCCTATAAAAAGGCTCAACCGTTCGGTCAACTGTTGGGAAGCAGAGAAATCCAGTTGCTTTCTACCCTTTTCCTGTAGGTCATTTTCAGGATTTTCTGCCAGCTCGGCATTAAAAGTACCGTAGAAGTACATGGATAGCCTACCGGAAAAACCAAATTTTTCATAGGAAATGGAGACATTGCCCACATGCGGCCGCATTTCGGGAAGTTTTACCGTCCTGGTCGACTGTGCTCCTGGAATTTCAAATTCACTGTTTACATAAGTGTAGTTGGCATATACGCCCAGTCCGTTCCAGACTCCCGGGAGGAAGGTAAGCTGCTGCTGCCAGGCAAGCTCAAAGCCCCTGGCAACCGCATTGGCCCCGTTGACCGTCTGGTTGACCGTGTAGCCGTCATATGTGCCGCCCTCCTGGACGTAGGAGCTTTCGTAGATATAATCGTTGATGTTCTTTAAAAACACGCCCCCTGACAAGATGCCCACCGATTTGAAGTAGTGTTCAAAGAGAATGTCGTAATTGACAGCAGTCGACTGGGTCAGGTCGGGATTGCCCATTTTGACACGGCTCCTCCGGGTTTCCACTTCTTCCCAGGGGACCAGATCATAATAACTGGGACGGGAAAGGGACCTTGTTACCGCTCCCCTGATATTGGTCCTGTCACCAATGGCATAGCGGAGGTTGATCGATGGGAACCAACCGTCGAACGTCCGGTCGGTCGATGCAGGAGAAGTGCTCACATAGTTACCCTGGTCGTCAAAGTTCACCCGGTTGCCCTGGTAGTCAAATCCGGTTTTTTCATAACGGATCCCGGTGATGACCTGGAGCTGGTCGATGTTCAGTTCGGTCATGGCATAAGCGGCGGCGAGGTATTCGGTCCCCTCAAAGGAATCGGGATCCGTGTTTTGTCGGGTATAGGTTTCGTTGTCACTGAACAATTCGGGGTGCTGGTTATAATATTCCTCCATGGCCTCTGCTTCGGGAAAACGTCCCATGTTGTAGGCCCCCTGGTAATGGTCCTCCTTGGTATAATCGGAAAGATAGTCGCTAAGGACAAAATTTCCTTCGTCCAGGTCATGGAGAAAATAGTTTCTTGACCGGTCATTGTATTTGAGCTTTCCACGTCCACCGAATTTTACATTCCCTTTGTGCCTTCCCAATTGGTAGGGTTTGTTGATGTTTAGGGTAAGCTGACCGTCCCGGTCCAGGGATTTGTCATGGCGGTTGATGTACCTGCTGGTAGTGAACTCGCCTGGATCATAGGGATCCGCCTCGCCGAACTCAAATTGCGGGGTTATCGGATTCTGTAGGTTCAGGCCAGCAGAGAGACCGTTGCGTTCAAAAGCAGCACTGTAGTAGATAGGCTGGTCGTATTTCCCCAGGGACAGGGTAAGGTCATAATTCAGCTTCATATCACCGATATAGCTTTTTCCCCCCAGTGATGCCTGCAAAAGGTTCTTGTGGTAATCCCTCCAATTGCCCGATTGGGTAATGCGAAGGTCTTCCACCTGGTCAGCACTGGTGTACTCCCCGATATTGAAGATGCGTTCAAGGCGGTTTTGGATTTCATAGTACAGGTTGTAGGAACCACGGAGGTAGAGCTCAGACCTATCATTGGGGTAATATTTGAACTCGCCGTTGATGGCCAGGTTGTCCCGTTTGATCTCATAGCCATCAAGGTCGAGGTTGCTCAGGTAGGTGGATTCTTCCCCGTTAACCGTATAGGTGTTATAATCCTTTTCGACACGGTCTTCGCCCCGCCAGTTGCGCGCATAACTTGCACCGATGATATAGCTGGTCTTTTCTTTTCGCTCACCAAAGGTCAAGCCTGCATCGTAAGTGGCCTTGTTTACCAGTCCATTATATCCGCCGGCCAGTTTGGCATCGAACAGCTTTTCGTCCTTTGCAGGGGACTTGGTGATGATATTGACTGCACCTCCCGTGCCGTCGGCATCACGGTCGGGAGTAAGCGTCTTGATGACCTCAATGCTCTCGATTGAATTGGCAAGGATGCCGTTCAGGTCGGTGTCCCTGCCCCCGGCACCGGTAGAAGGCAAACGTGTGCCGTTTAGGGTCATGGAACTGAGGTCCTGGCTCAGGCCCCGGATGATGATGTCCCGCGGGATGCCATAGCTGTAGCCTACCGCAACGCCTGGAACCCGTTGAAGGGATTCGCTGACGGTAAGGTCGGGAAAGCGCTCGATCTGCTCCTGGGACATCACATATTTGATATTCTCGGCATTTTTCATGCTGTTGAGTGCCTTTACCTCCCCCCGTCTGATACCGGTAATGGTCACCCCTTCCAGTTCGCTGACCGTGGAGGCCATTTCAATCTTTAACACTGCAGTCCTGCCCGGTGAAATATCGACCTTTTTTTCAAGGGGCTCATATCCCATGTAGCTGACCAAAAGTGTTTGTGGACCTGCAGGGACCGCAGGGAAGTAGAACTTTCCCTGTTCGTCGGTCAGGGTATATTTATCGGAGCCTGTAAAGTGGACCGTGGCATAGGGAAGGGGCATGTTGTCAGGAAGTCCTGTTACCGTTCCACTCAGGCTTCCGGTGGCAGTAGGGATATCGGTTGCTTTTTTAAACTGGATCACCGCAACCTGGCCGGAAACGACTTTGTAATCCAGGCCGTTGGGAAGCAGCAGCCTGTCAAGGATGTTTGACAGGGGAAGCTTTGAGGCCGAAAGGGAGACGTCGTTTTTTAGCCCGGGCAATTGGTTGTTGTAAATAAAGCCGATCTGGTAATCTTCATCGATTTTTTCCAGGACCATACGCAACGGCCGGTTGGCTACCGTAATAGAAATTTCTTTGTTTAAAAGCCCATTATACCTGGCCTGCGAAATAAATGGTATGCAGAGGAACAAAAACATTGTTCCAAGTATGATGGGGATGCTCTTTTTTGTAATTAATTTCATAATTTTGACTCAGTTTTAAATTGGAACGATTTGAAACGGTTGCTTTGAACAAAGCCAGGTGCCGGATGTGGTGCAAACACGTCCGGCACTCTTTTGTTGAGGCTGTTACATAGGCGATGGTTTTTTAGGATTAGCAATTATGGCCATATACATGTACTTTTTTTCCTTGAATTTTATAGTTGATGGCCAGTGTCGTGGCCAGTAGTTCCATAAGCGCTGAAAGGGACTGTTTTTTCACCCTGCCGGACAATTGGCAGTCCTTGAGCTGATCGTCATGGAAGATGAACCTTACGCCGAATTTTCTTTCCAGGACCCCGGCAAGTGTTCCCATGGTCATTTGGTCCAGGTAATACTCTCCATTCCTCCAGGAACTGTATTTTTCAGCATCTACCGATGATTTGACCAAAGTGGAATTCCTTTCTGCCAAGAATGCCTGCTGGTTTGGATAAAGGATCAATTCACCCCTAAGCGGTGAAGATGCGGTGACCGTGTTTTGCTGTACCAGGACTTTTCCAGAGGAGACCGTTATGGCCGTAGGTTCCTTTTGGTAGGCAGATACGTTGAAGGAAGTGCCCAGCACGGTCGTGGTCATCGCCGGGGTAATGACTTCGAAGGGGCGTGAAGCATCAGGGTGGACTTCGAAAAAGGCTTCCCCGGTCAGGGTGACCTGGCGTGATTCGGAAGGGAAATGCTTGGGATAGCTTACCGTACTTCCTGCATTAAGCCAAATGGTGGAGCCATCCTCCAACTGGATGGTGGAAGTCTGTCCATAGGCAGTGCTTTTCTCTATCATCTCCAGGGAAGGGCTTTTGTGCAGGGAGGCATGGAAAATATAGGAAACGGCCAATGCCAACAACAGTGCAGCAGCTAAATTGGCTACGGGAAAACGGCGTGTGGTTCTGCTGGAAATAAGCCGTGGTTTTATCCTTTTTTTGACCTCCTCCTTTTTTCCCATAAGAAGGGAGTCCCACTCGGTGGTCCGCCGGGATTCCATTTCATAGAATTCCTCTACCAGTTTTTTCTGGTTTTCAGATAACTTTCCTTTCAGGTACTTTTCGAATAATTGCTGTTCTTGGCTTTTCATGGTACTTACCCTGTTCACCTATATAGACCGGTTTCACAGGCAAAGCACTCATGGTAAAAAGTGGATTTAATGATTGTTTAACGTTGGTAACCTTTGCTTAATGCCATCCATTGGTGATGTGCCAGCACAAAAGGTAGGGAAGGACTTCGCGCAGGTGCTTGATGGCCCGGTACAGTTGGTTTTCAACCGTCCGGTTGCTGAGCATCAGTCTTTTTGCAATTTCACTATTGGACATATTTTTGAACCTGCTGAGCACAAATACCTCTCGGCACCTTTCGGGAAGGTGCTCCAGGGAGGCCATGATTTGGCTTTCCAGCTCATTGGCATCCATCTCATCTTCTGCATGGTAAAGCAATTCCAATGTCGAAATGGTGTTGAGGTGCCGCGTCTCCAGTTTTTGTTTGGCAAGTACCTTAAAGGCAGCGTTGCGGGCACTAGCTTGTAGGTAACTGTTGAAATGACTGATCTGGATGGCATTCCGGTTTTGCCAGATTTTTAAAAAAACATCCTGAACAATGTCCTCACAGGTCGCAGGGTCGCGCAGTAAACTGAACGATTTTAAGTACAACGTTTCCCAATGCCTGATGAACAGCTCGTCAAAAGCTGAGGTATTGCCCTCCTTTATAAGCAGTAGCAGGTCCTGGTCGGAATACTTTTCTAGTGGCATGGGTGGGTGCTTTATTCCACCAAATAAAGCTGATAATTTTAAAAAATAGCGGTTTAAGGTGATTAAGAATTTATTAAAAATATACCAGGGACTGCTAAAGGGGGAGAGTTCACATTCTATTTTACCATTGAAAAGTCCTAGTTCTGCGGTCATATTCTGTAGGCAGCACTGAAAGGGGGGCTAAGTGCTACTTGTTCAAACAGATGAAGAACTGACCAACAGGAGAGAAGCGCCCCGTACATAGGGGACTTGGTGTAAAAGAACAGTGGGGTTCTCCCATAGGAGTTCTAAGGTAATAAGTAGACTGAGAGGTAGGTGGGGATTAGAGGTTTTTGAGCACATCCATTTTGTGGGATATATTCTTGATATGATCAATAGCTTCCTTGTCATTAATTTTGTCAAACATCTTGGCAAAGTCAGAAAAACTAATTTTGAAAGCGTTTAAAATTAGAAAGATAGTTTTAGTACTTGGAAGAGATTTACAGTAAAGTAAGTCTGTTACAGTTGCTTTTCTTACTCCCAATTCACTTGCCAACGAACTTTCGTTATGAACAGCAAGATCTCTATCTGTTCTGAAAAGCAATTTATTGCTATACAGACAGTTGTAAACTATAAGGCTTAGTTTTATCTTGATTATGTCAAATTCTTCCTTTTCCATGGTGGAAGAAAAAAAATGTAAAATTAAATGTGTTACGGTATAGCGTAACTGGTATTTTTTTGTATATTGCAATTGATAAAAAATATTGATTTAGAATTGAATTAAGGTGATTTAACGAGCCTCGCCGCAAAACCTGACAGTTTAATCCTGAGCGAGCGTAAGTGAGTTGCCCCACATTCTTATATTTGCAAAAATATAGGGTGGGCACTCCTTATGTCTATTGTTCGGGACTATTTCGAAAGAGGTAGTGGTTTTGTCAGACCATGCGGCAATAAACAAAGAAAGGAGATGTCTACCCTTATTTGTTTAATTGGCTCATAATGATAGTTGGACATTATGGACAATTTTTCTAGGACATATCTAAAAATAAAAATTGATCCCTTCTATATTCTTGAAAAATTGTCAATCCATATAACTACTGGGACATTATTTCAAACCCAAGGAAGGATTACAAATTATGATATAGTTTTCCGTCGAAAACCAAAGAATCCAATATAACCTATTAATAATGGGCGTTTTTGCCTGCTGTCGGCTTGCCCCATTTTCCTGCCTATTCCTTGTCTGCTTTTCGGCAAGTGATTTTTGGCCATCTATGTGTGGCTACGCATTGCTAGCGATTTTTCCGGTTGCCCGGGATACCGGAAGGAGAGCAGTAGTATTTAATTAATTTCTTATTCATGTAGAAAGTTGAATCCCTATAAAAATCAGGGGAGAATTTTATTTGATGTAGGTCGGATATCTCCTCATGAATTTTCTCCATCAATGGAACAATGGAGGAGAATAGAGATTGGATCCACTTGATTGATTTCAAGGAGGTTGAAGGTACTTTCTACACAACTCTAATAAAACATGAAAAAAAATACATGCTTATGTTTACTGGTATACCTATGCCTGGTTGGAAAGGTTGCCTATGCACAACTACAAGAAGCTGGTAGCCTTTCGCTTGGGAAAAAGATGGATTCTACTTCTCGGGTAATACAGGATCTGAAAATAGGAGACAGGATGCCAGACCTAACCGTTGCTAATGTCATCAACCATCCAGAGGGAGAGGTGAAGATATCGGATTACAAAGGGAAGTTATTGATCCTTGACTTTTGGGCAACTTGGTGCGCCCCTTGTGTGAAAGGAATGCCGGAAATAGCGGCCCTTGACCGGGAAATGGAACAGGTTGCCATACTACCGGTAACCTATCAGGACAAAGAGGAGGTGGAAAAATTGTTTTCCCGATTGGATTACCTGAAGGGAATATCCATGCCCATGGCCGTATCGGACGAACAGCTAAGGAAGTTGTTTCCACACAGGACCCTTCCCCATTACGTGTGGATAAATGGAGAAGGAGTGGTGCTTGCCTTTACTGGAAAAGAAGCAATTGTAAAGGACTCCATCCAGCGGGTTTTGGAGGGAGAGAAATTGGTGGAAATCAAAGCTCCGCCCAAAGCCCTGTTCGACCGGAACGAACTTTTGCTCATGGGAAACCGGGGCTTTGACGAGGATAAGGAAATCCTACTGCAATCTGTTTTTCTTCCATACATCGAGGACATGCCGGCCATGTACAAGGTTTCAGGAAAACCTGACAGGAGTCGGATGCGGATCTTCCTGACCAATTCCAGGATACCTACTTTTTTTGGTTTGGCTTATGGAGCCGGTAAGGTGGAATTTAACCGCAACAGGAGAGTTTTGGAGGTGGATGACCCAGGGAAACTTCGTCATAGCCTTTCAGAGGATGATTATGATGAGTGGAAGTTGGAAAACAGGTTCTGTTACGAACTGCTGGTGTCCCCCAAATATCCGGGGCAGGAGTATGATATCATGAAAGAGGACCTGAAACGGATGTTTCCACAATATAAAGCCACCATCGAAGAGCGTAAAACAGAAGTGTTGGCCCTGGTGCGAACAGATGACAGCATCGGATTGGAGACCAAGGGAGGGAAACCTTACAGTGATATGGACTATGTAGGAGCATCCCTTAAAAATAAGAAGATATCCCTGTTGGCCTATTACTGGAGGTATTACCTGCAGCATTTGAAACTCCCTGTGGTCGATGCCACTGGAATGGATTATCCAGTGGACATCCTACTAGAGGGCAAAATGAGCGATGTTGGTGAAATCAGAAAAAGCCTTCGGCCTTTTGGACTGGACCTCGTCAAAAAGGAAATGCCCATCGATATATTGGTCATCAGGGACTCCGAAAGGGAGTAGGGACCAAAATGATAAATGAAAGAAAAAACCAATAATATGAAGAGATATATACTATTTGCCCATCTTTTCCTTTGGGCTTCCGGGGCTATAGCGCAGGAAACCCTAACCGGGAGTGTAATCGATGCTCAAGGAACACCCCTTTTCGGGGCGACAGTCCAGATCGTTGGGAGTAATAAAGGAACCGTAACAGATGAAAAGGGTGAGTTCAGTCTTGGCCTGGCCCCGGGGGATCATCAACTTTCGGTGAGTTATCTAGGGTACGTTGAGCAGGTTAAAAAGATCACCTTTCCCTTTCCTGGGCAGCTGAAATTTATCCTGGAACCTGACGGCCTGGATATGGATGCGGTTGAGGTGGTTTCAACGGGATACCAACAGGTAGCAAAAGAAAGGGCCACTGGCTCCTTTGTCCAATTGGACAGCGCCCTTGTGAACAGGCCTGTCAATACCGGAGTGCTGGACCGGCTGGCTGATGTAACTCCAGGATTGGTCTTTAACCGGACAGGTCCGGACTCCGATGCAATATCCATAAGGGGCAGGAGTACCCTCTTTTCCAATACGCAGCCCCTAATTGTGGTCGATGGTTTCCCTTATGATGGTCCAATTGAATCAATCAATCCCAATGACGTGGCAACCATCAATGTTTTACGTGATGCTGCTGCAGCATCCATATGGGGGGTGAGGGCCGGAAATGGAGTTATCGTCATTACTACCAAAAGTGGAAAAATGGGTGGGGAAATGAAGGTGTCGTTAAACAGCAATGTGACCATTGGGGAAAGGTTTGATCCCTATTACCTTCCAATCATGGAGGTTGGGGATTTTATTGATATGGAGCAGTATCTTTTTGAGAAAGGATTCTATGTCTCCAAGGAGAATACAGCAAGAAAGACCGCCCTCAGCCCTGTGGTCGAAACCTTGATTGCGGAGAGGGATGGGGCAATCAGCCCTGAAGAGGCCGGTTTAATTATCGAGGACTTTCGCCAGCAGGATGTTCGAGAGGATTTCCTGAGAGAATTTTACCGAAGGCCGGTCAATCAGCAATATGCCCTGAACATCTCGGGCGGGGATGCATCCCAGGACTATTACCTGTCTGCAGGGTGGGACCGGAATCTGGAACGCAATGTAGGGGAAGGGCTGGAGCGAATGACCATTGGCGGAAAGCACCACCTTGATATGGCAGGGGGTAAACTTCAACTGAATACCGGTATATACTATGTTAAATCCAAAAATGACCGGAATGGATTGGCCTATGGGGATATCAAACAAACTGCAAACGATGTGTTGCCACCTTATACCCGCTTCAGGGATGGTAATGGTAATCCTGTGCCTATAATCAGGGATTACAGGATGGGTTTTTTGGAAACTGCACATGATGAAGGGCTGTTGGACTGGACCTATGTTCCCTTGGAGGATGTGTCGGAGCGTACCAATACCCTAACGGGAAGCGATATCAGGCTGAACGCAGGATTGGATTACAGTCCTTTAAAAGGACTGAAAGTGGGGCTGTCGTATCAATACTGGAGTAATCAGCAGGAGGTGACACAACATTATTCTGCAGATAGCTATTTTGCCAGGGACCTGATCAATCAGTATACACAAGTGGCGGAGTCTGGGCAATTGACAAGGATTATCCCTCTTGGTGGTATACTTGACCGCTCGCAAATGTCGGCAGATTCCCACCATGGTAGGGCGCAGATAAGTTATGCTGCCAAGTGGGAAAATGGAGAATGGACGAGTATCGCCGGAGCAGAGATCAAATCCCAAAAAAGTAGGTCCATGGGAAACCGCTTCTATGGATATAACGAAAGGGTAGGCAGTATAGCACAAATGGATTATGTTACCCCGTATCCAGTATACTATTACCCTTCGGCCCGCCTTCGCATTCCCAACCTGGACAATATAGGTGGGACCGCAGACCGATTTGTTAGTTATTACCTCAACTCGGCGTATACCTACCGTAAAAAATATACCCTCTCTGCCAGTGCTCGAAAGGATGCATCCAACCTATTTGGAGTGGATGCCAATCAAAAAGGAGTACCACTTTGGTCCACTGGTTTTGCATGGACCGTTAGCGAGGAGGAATTTTATCCTGCAGCCAATTGGCTTCCCTACGTCAAACTACGGTTTTCCTATGGGTACAATGGAAATATTGACAAAGGGATATCGGCATACACTACAGCCTTAAGAAGGAACAATAGTACTATCACTGGGCTACCTACAGCAATTATTGTCAATCCTCCAAACCCATCATTAAGGTGGGAGCGCATAAAAATAGTTAATACTGGCCTTGACTGGGCAACTAGAAACGATCGGTTTTCGGGCAGTATTGAATACTATATTAAACATGGACTTGACCTGATCGGCGATATTCCATATCCCCCAAGTACTGGTATTGATGAATTTCGGGGAAATACTGCAGATACAAGGACACACGGAATAGATGCCAGCTTTTCTACGCAGGTGTTGGATAAAGGAGTGAAATGGAGCGTCAATAATTTCCACTCTTGGGTAAAAGAGGAGGTAGGTAACTACGAACTGGAAGGTCCGGTCAACCAATATTTGTCACGAGGGATGGGAAGCCAGCAGGATGCCCCTATTCCCCTGAGCGGAAGACCCCTTTATGCTATCTATAGCTATGAATGGGCGGGACTCGACCCCCAAACAGGAGACCCGATGGGATTTGTGGATGGTGAACCGTCAACCGATTATCGAAGTATCATCACCGAGGCAAGTCCAGAGAGCCTGACCTACCATGGTCCTTCCCGCCCAAGTCATTTTGGTGCGATCAGAAACAACTTCAGCTGGAAGGGTTTTAACCTTTCATTAAATATCAGTTATCGTTTGGGGTACTACTACAGAAAAGAAAGTTTGCGTTATGAAACGGTTTTATCAGGTCAGGGAGGCCACGGCGATTTTGCCCAGAGATGGAAGAAGCCGGGAGATGAAAGGTTTACCCATGTGCCATCCCTTCCTGATCGAATGGATGTCAATCGTGATAATTTCTACAGCTATTCGTCCATATTAGTGGAACGGGGAGACCATGTTAGGTTACAGGATGTACGTTTGGGATATAGCCTGTACGGAAAGAGATTTTCTGGAATTCCCATTGGACAAGCAGAAATCTATATGTATGCCAATAATCTGGGCATCATCTGGAAGGCTGCCAAGGATGATCCCCTGGATCCTGATTTCAGGAATGCAAAACCTTTGGGAAGTATCGCCCTAGGGATCCGAATGGAGCTATGAAACCACAATTAAGCAGCCCTGCCCATCTATTTATATGTTTAACATTAAATAAAAATCTACCTGTTCGCATTAAGGGGAAGAGTGGGCAGCGGCTGCTTTTGGCATTTGGGAAAGCACCGAATAAATGGTCGGTCCTTTTTCCACCATGGTGACCCAATTCATTAAGTCCCTTACCGCTACTTTCTTCATATGTAAACCATACATTAATACCATAAGCGGGACAAGTTTCCAGACGGGAAACCGGGACTTTATTCTTTTGACCATAAAAATATAATATTCCATGAAAAAGATCTTTTATCATTTAATCACCGTCATGATAATTAGTATTGTACACCTATTGACGGCCTGTGACAGTTTTCTGGATGAAAAACCGAATACGGGCCTGGTTGTTCCCGATAACCTGGAAGATATCCAGGCTTTATTCGATAATGACTACGTTATGAACAGGAATGCTGATTTGGGGGAAATCGCCTCTGATGACTATATGATCACCACCGCTGAATGGGAGAGCTGGAACGAGACTGCACGTAATGCCCATGTTTGGAATGAGGAGATTTTCCCTTCTGGCCGTTCGGTTGCATGGAACAACCTGTACCAACAGGTTTTCTATGCCAATGTAGCCCTTGAGCAACTCGATAAGATAAGAGTAGATAAGGATGAATTGCAATGGAACCAGATATATGGCCGTGCGCTCGTATACAGGGCCAGTGCATTCTACAATTTGCTCAAGATATTTACCATGCCGTACCATATCGCACCAGAAGATTTCGGTATTCCGATCAAACTGGAAGCCGATGTCAACAAGCTGGTTGGAAGAGCAAGTATTTCACAAAGCTATGGGCAAGTCCTGCAGGATTTGGAGAATTCGATTCCCTATCTGCCTGACAAGGTGCCTGTAACGACCAGGCCTTCCCGACAAGCCGCATATGGATTGCTTTCCAGGGTGTACCTTACCATGGGAGACTATGAAAAAGTGTTGGAGTATACGGGGAAGGCCCTTGACCTTCAAGCAGAGCTGATGGACTATTCTACCTTGAACGCCAGTGGGCCATTTGGGTTTTCTGGACTCAACAAAGAAATAATTTATTGTAGCTACTTTTCTTCCGGTTCAGTGGCCTATACCTCCGATGCTTTTATTGTTCCGGAACTGTATGGGGAATATGGCTCGGGAGATCTGAGAAAGGATTTGTTTTTTACATCCCCAAATGAAGAAGGGCTTGTCAAATTTAAGGGGACTTATATGGGGAACCTCTATCAGTTTGATGGAATAGCAACGGATGAACTGTTGCTTTCCAGGGCGGAAGCGGCAGTAAGGTTAGGGGATGATGCCTTGGCCTTAAGATGTCTGAACTTGCTCCTGGAGCATCGGTATGAGGATGGACTATTCGAAGAAGTTTCGGGGCTTTCCGGAGAGGAATTATTGGGGAAAATCCTGCAGGAAAGAAGAAAGGAACTGGTGTTCAGGGGGCTTCGATGGGAAGATCTCAGACGACTTACTGGAAGTAGCTATGAAAAAACGATTGTCCGGCAACTTGGGGATCTTACCTACCAATTGAAGCCTGGTGATGCAAAATATGCTTTTCCAATACCTTTGGATGAAATCCAATTGAATGGAATTCCACAAAATCCAAGATAAATGAAAGGCCAGGGATCTTGCTCCCTGGCCTTTTTTATTTGATGAATAATCTCCCTAATCCTAAAGTGGTTGGTATTCACCTTCCACACGGGTATCGGGGAGCTCTTCACCGAACTGATCCAGTTCACGGGTACAGTCCGTTTCCACTTCCTCGTCACAATTGTAGTGGATACCCTGCATTTGCCCAGTGATGTCTGTCCACTCGTTATTGGATGGATCTATTAACGCCTCTTTGGTCCCTTGGACTTCTTCAGCGGGAAGGTTAAAGGCCAGGGCACTGGCAGCTGCCAGCACAAAAGCCATCAGCGGCATATTTTTCAATAGTTTTTTCATGATTGAAATCGGGATTTTTGACCATCAAAATCCCATAAACGTTTTGTGGTTAAGTTGCCTACTCTCTTCAGGATTTTCGGCTTCCTCCATTTACCGCCTGGGAAAAAAGGTCAATCTCACCTAATACCATTCTCCCATGAGATTGGGCAGTCATTGTTGTTTTTTTCTATGTTGTTTTTTGTGGCCCCATCAGGCCCATTATTCCCAATATGACAAAGCCCGTGTTGAATAGAAAATGACCAGTCCAGCCCATGGTCTCCAGAAATCCCGCACACGAGAAGGGGACCCTTGGAAATGCACCCATCCAGACAAGGCCGATATAGGTAGTAAAAGCGGTCATCAACAGTGTGGAAAGCAACAGGGCCGTTTTCCTGGTTTTCTTGTATAAAAGTAGTACAGCCAATAGCAATTCCACTATCAGGACAGTCGGAGCAAGCCGTTCTGCCCATGCCAGGGGAAAAACCTGGTTCCTGATTTCTCCAAGGTAGGTATCGTAATCCATAAGCTTTTCCATACCTGTAAATGTCCAAAGGGACAGGTAAAGGATTGCTGCCATTTGATATATTGGGTCTTTAAAATTTGTTGCTATTGTTATCATTGATACAAATTCGATGATAATATAGAAAATAACAATAGGAAGTACCGTTAGTAGGAAAATGTCATACTTTGGATGCGAAAATGTCTTGTTTTTGGGGTGTAAATAGAAAAATTTCTTTATAAAACTTGACTTGTTTTTTGAACTGTTTGTAGCTTGTTTTTATAATTTATTGAAAACCATTGTTTTAATGTGTGGTTATTTGCCTTTTTTTCATGAGGATTTTGATTTTTGCCATGCCTAACTATTGGTTTTTTAATCTTAAAAAAAGAAACTATGAAAAAGTTATCGGATCTTGAAAAACTGAAAAAGCTGCTGGACAATTTTTACAAGGTGGATATGAAGGATTATGAATCCGTTGAGCACAGGATTAAATTTTTCACCTATCGTAAACATGAAGTGATCAGAAGAAGGGGCAGGGAAGAAAACGAAGTGTGTTTTATCATGGACGGGTTGGCGGGCATTACCCTTAACGGCAGGCTACGCCGTGTATACCCTCCACAATATTTTGCCATGGACCTGGCCAGTTTTGAAAAAAAGATGGACAGCAACCACGAAGTGGTCGCCCTGCAGCCATGCAAGGTGGCCTGTTGCTCAAGGGAAAATTTGGAGATGATCCTTCCCCGTTTTGATGATTTTAAAATATTATATGATAGGGTGGTTGGCCATACAGAAAGTTGGGAAGAGTTTTGGACGGAAATCGATGGGCTCCCCTATAAATTGGCATGGCCGATGGTCAGGGGGAAGTTAGAAGGTGAGGTGGGAAACCTTACCCAGAAGCAGCTGGCACAACTGCTGGATATCTCTGTCAGGACAATGGCAAGGATCATGACCGAATCCGAGGAAAGGACACCAGCCCGGTCAGCTATCGTTTTTTATAAGGGATTCCCCTTACGGAATCATCGCGAGCGGGAATTCATCAAAGGTTCGCTGGATGCCTGGCGTACCTACTTTTTTGTACCATTGAGCACTGCGACAGCCAAGACCCTTGGAGAAATGGAAATGGAATTTTTGGTGGGCCGTCTATATCCCCTTGGAAACGAAGATTTGGTGGCCTGGGCAGGTAGGGTAATCTCCCTGCTTACGGCCATTGATGTTTTTATGTACCAGATACCGGAAAGGGAGCGGTCCAAATATTGGAAAGATATAAAAATCTGGCTGGATCCCGGTTTACAGACCCAAAAACAGGGGGATGTGCCCATACGGGGACAGGCTTATGTTACAGCAATAAAGGACCTGTACGATGAAATTTCCATGGATGCAGCAGGAGCTAAATTGCTGTCGGTACTAATAGGTGCCTATGTTGCCGGGAGGGATTGGCAATTTATCCATTATCCCATTGCCACGGAATCGGAATTAAGGAAGTATGAACGGCAACGCCAACGGTTCTCGGAAGGAAAGCTGTGCATGCAGCTGTTAAAGATCGTCTATCATGGGCTTTGGCAGGAACTGAAGGCCTATGCAGGTTTTTTGGAGACATATATGGAAATGGGCAGCAGACTGGTCCTGTTGTCCAATGAAATATTGGCGGTGGACACAGTGATTTTTGGGGATCTTCCCCATAACCTGGTATACCTGAAAAGTAGGGTGGAAGGCAAGGACAGTGAAATGGTGGTTACCGAATTGGTTTCAGGTTACATGCAGGAAAAGGAGCGCATGTACGCCCACAGGGAACAGTTCCTGTCCGGGAAGGAAATCCCAATAGAAGGAGAGCTGTTGGAATTTATTGCATTGGTAGAGGGACAGGTTGCCGCATGGGAGACCTGGTACAGGACAATTTTGATGAACATAAGGAAAACCAACTAATATCATGGAAATTCAGAATTTAGCCCATAAGCTCAGGGACCGCCTGAGCAGGGAGCTATCGCAGGTAAATATCTTTGGAGAGAACCGTTTGTTCCAATTGGAGGCAGCACACAAAAAGGCGGAAAAGGCCCTGGAGGAACTTGATTTGGTCCTTGCTGAATATGAGTTTAGTAATGAAGCTGAGGAAATACATTTTTTTAAACGGATAAAGCCGGATTTCCATTCCGAGTCCATCTATTATGCAGAACTGTTCAACCTGGAATCGGCCCGACCGACTTCCCATAAAAGCATCCAGGTCCAGTATCTTCGGAAAGAACAGCAAAAACTCCAGGCGTTTTTGGATCGAAACCGTGACCTGCACCATTATTTCGTATTGGATAAAAGCCATCTCGACGAGCATTACTTTTTGCGTGCCGGCCGGACAGACTTTTTGGTGTCAAAGGCTTTCCATTCCCCGATCGATAGGCGCTGCTGTACAGTGGCCAGCCTGGGCCTGTCGACCATTCTTGCCGCTATCAGAATTAACACCTATATCAATGCAGCCATCCAATCCCTTGAAGGGGCGGTGGCCACAGCACAAACGCCGGAGACGCTCAAATGGACGGGGAAGAAAAACCAGTTGGTAGAACTTGTCTATGCCCTTAAAGTGGCAGGAGTGCTCAATCATGGGCAGGCAGAGATCAGGGAAGTGGCAAAGGTAATGGGACAACTGCTCGGTGGCGATACGGGGGATATTTATAAGCGGTTTCAGGAAATAAGGATCCGTAAAAAGGGAAGGACGCTGTTCCTGGACATCCTAAAGGAGAAGCTGGAGGATTATATACTGGAAAGCGAAGGGCTTTAGGATTTTTTTGGCAACACGTGGGTTTAAGGAGTTGAGCCGGCAGGGTTGGGGACCTTGGACCATACCGTAATACTGCTTTATTTTTTACAGGCAAAACAGAATGCCGCAGAGTGCCAGAAGGCTTTTCCCCGTAATGGCCAAGGTTGATAGCGCTTTTTCCTGGGGTGACATTGCCATTCGGGCTTCAGGTTTGAACTTGGGCATGGCCTTCGGGAGGGCTAAAGTGGCCATTGTTTTCCGTGGGAAAGATCAGAGGGGAATGGTACCGCGAAATTATTTTTTTACCGGAGTCCGCTCCAACTGGTGAATTTTTTATTGCTGCCTTTTTGAGATTTGACCCATCATCAAAACCTAAAGGGATATGATAGGATGGATCATAAATAATCCGGAATTCTGGTGGGCTACCGTTGGCCTGTTACTGCTTTATTATGGTATCGTGTTGACCTTGTTGTTCGGTCCTGCCTACTTTCTTGGAAAACGGTGGGCGGGCAAAGGTGCCAATGAAAAGGTTTTCCATGGCCTCTCCCAGGAGGAAACCCTCTGCCGGGCATTCCGGGAGTACGCCCGTATCCATGCGGGGCTTGACCGGCCACGGTTCAAGGCCGGTAAGCTGCTGATCCCTTCCCATATCCACTTGGACATGCTTTCCAAAGCACCTTTCTGCCGGGTGGTGGAAAGGGAAAACGCTAAACCTTCACAACATGACAAACAACCAACTCAGTAAAGGGCTGCTGGCCCTCTTGCTGACAGGGATTTCCCTGTCGGTATTCGGCCAGGACGGCAATGCCGGCATTATGGAGGCCACCACCAAGGTGCGCAGCTACTTCCAGTCGGGCGTCAACCTGATGTATGCCATCGGCGCGATCGTCGGGCTGATAGGAGCGGTAAAAGTATTCAACAAGTGGAATTCCGGCGAACCGGATACCGGCAAGGTGGCCGCCGCCTGGTTCGGTAGCTGCGTGTTTTTGGTCATCGTGGCCACGGTACTCACCAGCTTCTTTGGTTGATATGAAGCGCTATACCCTCAACAAGGGCGTCAACAGGCCGATTTCCTTTAAGGGCCTGCAGGCGCAGTACATCCTTTACCTGGGCATTGGCCTGTTGGTATTGCTGCTGTTGTTTGCCACGGGCTATGTGCTGGGCATATCTTTTTGGATCAACGGGGTGGCCTGTGGCTTTATGGGCTATCTGCTTGTAGAAGGAGTATTCAGGATGAACAGAAAATACGGTGAGCATGGCCTGAAAAAGCGCATGGCCCACCGCAAGGTGCCCAAAGGGATCAAAGTGCGTGACAGGGAATTTATCAGGAAACAAAACGGTAAAAAACATGGATAGCACCAATATGAAAGAGATCAACAACTGGTTTCCCATCAGCAAACTGGAACGGGGATTCCTGATCTCGGGAGCCGGGGACATCACCGCGGGTTATGAAGTGCAGCTGCCGGAGATCTTTACCCTTGACAGCCTGGGCTATTCTGCCCTGCAGTCCACCTGGGCCAAGGCGATCAGGCTCCTTCCGGAAGGCTGCGTGCTCCATAAGCAGGACCTGTTTGTAAAAAAACAGTTCGACGGGCTTGTCCGGGAGGAAGACCAGGGATTCCTGGACAGGAGCAGCGGGCTGTTCTTCCATGAACGCCCCTACCTCGAACACCGCTGCTACCTGTTCCTTACCCTGCCAAGGAAAGGAAAGCGGCCCACGGACCTGGCCACTTCCAACCTGCTTTCCCCAAGGTTTCTTTCCACGGAGCTATTGGATATCAAAAGACTGGAGGAATTTGAAAACGTGCTGGGACAATTTGTCCAACTGCTCTCCGACAGCGGGATGGGAATAAGGCGGTTGGAGGAGGCGGACTACCTGGGCACCTCCAACAGGTCAGGTATATTGGAACGCTACCTGTTTTTGGATACCTGTGATGGAAAGCCCCGCATAAAGGACATTGCCTTTAAGCCGGAACTGCGGATTGGCGCTTCCAGGGTGCAGGTGTTTTCCCTTTCGGAAATGGACAGGCTCCCCAATGTGCTGTCCGACCAGGCTTCCCATGAGGAATACAGCACCGACAAGCAGGCCTTTGCCATTGGCCAGGCCGCCCCATTGGGGCAGTTGCTGGACATCGACCATGTCTACAACCAGTATGTGATCGTGGAGAACCGGCAGGCGGTGGCAGCACAACTTGAATGCAGGGCGCTGCGCATGCAGAGCCTGGCCAATTATTCCAGGGAAAACCAGCATGCCGGTGAGGCCATAAAGGCTTACCTGAACGAAAGCATTACCGAGGGCAGCCGGCCAGTAAGGGCACATTTCAATGTGGTCACCTGGTCGGAGAATCCGGAAGGAACCAAATCCATCCGAAACAAGGTAGGGGCGGCCTTCGCCAAAATCGATGCGGTAGCCAAGGAGGAAAGCCTGGCCGCACCACAGCTCTTATGGGCGGGGATTCCCGGCAATGCGGCAGCCCTTCCCATAGAAGAAACTTTCCTGACCTTTGGCCGGCAGGCCAGCTGCCTGTTCAACATGGAAACGGGCTATCTTACCAGTCCATCACCATTCGGTATGCGGCTGGGCGACCGGCAGACCGGAAAACCGGTCAACGTGGACCTTTCCGATGGACCGATGGAGCGGGGCTGGATCACCAACCGCAACAAGTTCATCCTCGGCCCCTCGGGCAGCGGCAAGAGCTTCTTTACCAACCATATGGTGCGCAGCTACCATGCCAAGGGCGCCCATGTGGTGCTCGTGGACGTGGGCCATTCCTACCGCGGGCTGTGCGAGCTGACAGGCGGCTATTACTTTACCTATGAGGAGGACCGTCCCATCTGCTTCAACCCCTTCCACCTGGGCGGAAGGCCGTTGGATACCGAAAAGAAGGAAAGCATCAAGACCCTGCTGTTGGCCCTGTGGAAAAAGGACGATGAGACCTTTACGCGCAGCGAGTACGTGGCCATCTCCAATGCCCTTGGCAGCTACTATGAGCAGCTGGATACCTTTCCCTGCTTTGACAGCTTTTTTAAATTCTGTTCAACAGGGTTCAAACAGCAGCTGGAAGCGCAAGGCGTAAAGGACCGCGACTTTGATATCGACAACTTCCTGTACGTGCTGCGTCCCTATTACAGGGGCGGGGAGTTCGACTACCTGCTCAATGCCAAAGAGAACCTCGACCTGCTCGGCCAGCGCTTCATTGTCTTTGAGCTCGACAACATCAAGGACCATCCCATCCTGTTTCCGGTGGTAACGCTGATCATCATGGAGATCTTCATTTCCAAGATGAGAAAGCTAAAAGGGGTGCGCAAGATGATCCTGATCGAAGAGGCCTGGAAGGCCATCGCCAAAGAGGGGATGGCAGAGTACATCCGCTACCTTTTCAAGACGGTGCGGAAGTTCTTCGGCGAGGCGGTGGTGGTGACCCAGGAAGTAGAGGACATCATTTCCAGTCCCATCATCAAACAGGCGATCATCAACAATTCCGACTGCAAGATCCTACTCGACCAGTCCAAATACCGCAACAAGTTCGACGGCATCCGGGAGCTGTTGGGATTGACCGAAAAAGAAACCATGCAGATCATGTCGATCAATAGGGCCAACGAGCCGGGCAGGAAGTACAAGGAAGTCTTTATCGGCCTTGGCCCAGTGGGCAAGGTATACCGCACCGAAGTGTCGCCCGAGGAGTATTTGGCCTATACCACCGAGCAAAAGGAAAAAATAAAGGTGCAGGAAAGGGCCAAGTCCTTTGACGGGAACCTGGAAAAGGGTATTGCGACGGTGGCCGCAGAAATGAAAGGAGGGCTGGGATGAAGTTTTCAAAAGTATGGAAAGCAGGATTATTGGCCGGGCTGCTGTTCTTTTCGGCCCCGCAAATGCCCCGCTCGGAGGCGGCAGTACCGGCCTATATCCTGGAAATCATCCGAAAGGGGGTAAAAAAGGCCATTGTGGCGATCGATCTGAAGATCCAGCGGATGCAGAACAATACGATATGGCTGCAGAATGCGCAGAAAGTGTTGGAAAACGCGCTCAATAAACTCAAGCTCGAAGAGATCGCCGAGTGGGGCGAGCGGCAGAAACAGCTCTACGGGGACTATTACGAAGGGCTCTGGAAAGTAAAGAGCACCATTGCCCAGTACCAAAAGGTCAGGGACATTGCCGAAATGCAGGGGCGACTGGTGGGCGAGTACCAAAAAGCTTGGCAGCACATTACCGCAAGCGGGCAGTTCTCGGCCAAAGAGCTGCGGTGGATGGAAAAGGTGTATTTGGGCATTCTCGACCATTCGGTGCGCAACCTGGAAGAGGTGCTCGATGTGGTCAGTGCCTTTAACCTGAAAATGAACGATGGCGAGCGACTTGCCCTGATCGACCGGGCAGAAAAGAAGGTCCGCTTCAACCTCAACGACCTGATGCGGTTCAATGAACGTAACCTGCTGATCGCACGGCAGCGCAGCTATGCCAGGGGAGAGATTGAAACACTAACCGATATCCACCATGAAGAGAACTAGTCTATTGTTTTTACTGGTAATGCTCTCCCTTTCCTGTCCGGCCCAGACCTTCAGCGAATGGTTCCGGCAGAAAAAGACGCAGAAGGCATATTTGGCCAAACAGATCGCCGGCCTGCAGCTCTACATCGGCTATGCGCGGAAAGGCTATGAGACCCTTCGTGGTGGATGGAATACGGTACAGATGCTACGTGACGGCGAGTTCAACCTTCACGGGGATTTCCTTAACGGCCTGGCCTCGATCAGTCCTGCTGTCAGAAACTACAGGGCCGTACCGGAATTTATCGCCCTGCAGCTCCGCTTGCTTGACCGGATCAAAACGGCCCGTAAGTTGTTTGCCGCCCAGGCCGGGCTGAAGCCTTCCGAAAAACAATACCTCGGGCAGGTAATGGACAAAGCGGTGAGGACCGCATCCGAGCTGTTGGACGAGCTGGTTTCGGTGGCCCTGCAACCGGGGCTGGAGCTTTCCGAAGGGGAGCGGCTAACACTTATCGACCGGCTTTACCAGCAACTGCAGGGACTTGACCGCTTTGTCGGTGCCTTTAACCGGGAAAACTACCAGCTGTTGCGGCACCGGGCCTGGCATGCGGGGGATCTGAAAACCATTCGGCAACTACATTTACTTAAAACACCATGAAACACTATTTGACCATGCTCTTGCTTATGGGCAGCCTGTGGGGCTCGCCACGGATGGCGGTTGCCCAGGTGGGCGAATCCGCCCAGCTGCTGCTCAACGTGGAAAAGCTGAACCAGTTCAAGCAGATCCTCGACGATATGTACACGGGCTACCGGACTTTGAGCCGTGGCTATAACGCGGTAAGGGACATTGCCTCGGGCAATTTCTCTTTGCACAAGGTTTTTATCGACGGGCTCTCCACTGTCAGCCCGGTGGTGAAACGCTACCATAAAGTGGGCGGGATCATCAATTACCAACAGCTTATCCTGGAGGAATACCGCAGGGCCTACCGGCAGTTCATTTCCAGGGGGAATTTCAACCGTGAAGAGCTTGACTACCTGGCCCTGGTGTATGGCAACCTGCTGGACATGAGCGCCCGCAATATCGAAGAGCTGCTGCTGGTGGTCACCGGCGGGAAGCTGCAGATGACCGATGAGGAAAGGATGGGGGCCATCGACCGGATCTTCGATGAGATCAAGGACCGCTATGTGTTTGTGCGCATCTTCAATAACGAGGCGGCGGTGCTGAACCGCCAGCGGAAACAGGCTTCTGCGAATCTTGAAACCATCAAATCCCTACAGCCATGAAAAAGGGAATATGCACATTATTGCTGTTGTTGCTTGCCCTTGGAGTACATGGGCAAGGGGTAAGCGGCGGGGCAGGAGGGCTCCATGAAGTGCTGGACCGGCTCTATGTGGACATGGTGCCGCTGGCATCCGAGCTGATCGGGGCAGGCAGGGCCCTTGCCGGGTTTGCAGCCCTGTTTTATATCGCCAGCCGCGTCTGGGGGCATATCGCAAGGGCAGAGCCGGTGGACTTTTATCCGCTGCTGCGCCCCTTTGCCCTGGGCATGGCCATTATGCTCTTCCCTTCCGTGCTCCATTTGATGAACAGTGTGCTTTCCCCATTGGCAGGTGCCACCGGAAAGATGGTGGAAGGGTCCAATGCGGCCATTGAAAGGCTGCTGGCAGAAAAACAGCGTGCATTGGAGTCCACCGAATACTGGGAAATGTACGTGGGGGAAAGCGGCAGTGGTGACCGGGAGAGCTGGTATGAATACACCCATCCCGAAGGCAGTGAAGAGGGCTTTTGGGACGGGCTGGGCAACGACATCAAGTTTGCCATGGAAAAGGCCTCGTTCAATTTCTCCAACTCGATCAAAAAATGGATGAGCGAGGTACTGGAAGTGCTCTACCAGGCAGCAGCGCTGTGCATCAACACCATCAGGGTGTTCTATTTGATCGTCCTTTCCATCCTTGGGCCGATCGTGATGGGCATATCGGTGTTCGATGGCTTCCAGCAAACCCTGCACTCCTGGATAGCCCGCTATATCAACGTGTACATGTGGCTTCCGGTGGCCAATATCTTCGGGGCCATCATCGGCAAGATCCAGGAGAACATGATCCTGATCGATATCGGCCAGGTGGAAAACCAGGGCAAGACCTTCTTTTCATCCACCGATACGGCCTATTTGATCTTCCTGGTCATTGCCATCATCGGCTATTTTACGGTGCCCTCGGTGGCCAATTACATCGTCTATGCGGCAGGCAGGGACACGCTGCTCCACAAGACCAGCAGCATGGTGACCTCGGCACCTGCAACGGCTGTCAAAACCCTTACCTGATATGTTCGAACACCTTACCAATATCGAAACCGCTTTCCAGCATGTGAAACGCTTCAGCCTGGTGCTGTCCATAGGGGCGGTACTGCTGGCCCTTGGAGCAATATTGCTTTCCTACCGCTTCCAGCAGCAGGCTGCAGAGCGGGTGTACATCCTTTTGGACGGGAAGGTAATGGAAGCCTTTGCCGATGGAAGGAGGGACAACCTGAAGGTGGAAGCCAGGGAGCATGTCATCCGCTTCCATGAGCGTTTCTTTACCCTTTCCCCGGATGAAGAGCTGATCGGCCAACGACTCGCCGAGGCCATGTACCTCGGCGACGGGGCTGTTCAGGATGCCTACCAGGTGCTGCGGGAGCAGGGTTATTACGACAGGCTGGTGACCGGCAACATCAGCCAGGAAATTTATGCCGACAGCATTGCACTGGACATGGAGGAAAGGCCTTACCGCTTCCGGTATTACGGAAGGCAGGAGATCACCAGGCCGACCTCCAAGCTGACCAGAAGGCTGGTCACCACCGGTGTGCTACGTGAAATGGCCCGGTCCCGCCACAATCCGCACGGCCTGCTTATAGAGAAATGGGAAACACTGGAAAACAAGGACCTTAAAATCGAAAAAAGATGACACAACCTATCACTGAACCCTGCCCAGGTACAGGCTTAAGAAAGCTGGTAGAGTCGGTAAGGGCAATACCGAAAGCCCTTGCCGGCCAACTGTCCCGTTTTGACCGTCAGCTGTCAAAATACCAGCGGATCCTGCTGTTTGCATTGCTCTTTACCCTTTGGGCCGCTACCATTGTCCTGCAGACTTTCCGGGAGTGGGGCCATGCCCCGGTTGCCGTTTCAGCAGGAATGCCACCGGAGGCTGCAAGGCCCGTGATGGATACAACTGTTCACCAATTAAACCAAGAAAAACCATGAAAAGATTCAACACCCAACAACGCACCCTGTTACTGGTCCTGCCACTGTTCGTGCTGCCCTTTATCCTGGCCTTTGCCTGGGCAGGGCAGGGGACACCAAACAAGGATGCAGCACCCATGCGCTTGCGTGCCGAACTTCCCGGGCCCCAGTTGGAAACAAAGGCGCTCAGCAAAATGGAACTTTACCAACAGAAAGCCAAGGCCGACCGCCGCAAACAGGAAATGGCCCGGATGGATCCCTACCTCAAGGACCGGGAACTGCCAAAGGCAAAAGAATCCCGGGCATTGCTGTCCCTGTCCGAGGCTGGGCGCCTTGGGCAGAGCGAGTCCGAGCTGATGGAAAAACTCGAACTGCTCGACAGGCAGCTGAAGCAGCCTACCGCTGTTGTGCAGCCGGAAAAACAACAGCAAAAGGCGGCAACCATTTCCCAAAAAGTGCCCTCCGAGCTTTCCAGGGATATTGCCCAGTTGGAAGGCCTGATGGAACGGATGCAGCCAAGCGGGCCGGATCCCGAACTGCAGCAGCTTGAAGGAATGCTGGACAAGATCCTGGACGTCCAGCACCCCGGGCGGGTGGAAAGCCGCATCCGCGAAAAACAATTGGAAAGGCCCCGTTTTACCGTAGAGAAGGAACATAACAGGGATTTGGAGGGCCAACAGGAAATTGGCCCTCACCGTGAAGAAGAACAGAATGCCTTTTATGGCCTGGAGGAACACAAACCGATGGCGCATGCGGTGGAGCCCGCCATCGCAGCGGAAATTGCCGAGGAGACTGTTCTGGAAAGACAGGGAAGGATCAAACTGAAATTATTGGAAAAGGTACGGGTGAACGGAATGGAATATCCACCGGGAAGCATCGTTTACGGCCAGGCCTCCCTGGACGGCAACCGTGTCCGGTTGGCGGTCAGCTCCCTGCGGTCGGGAAACCATATTTTGCCGGTATCACTGGAAGCCTATGACCACGATGCCATGCCCGGCATCCCGATCAGCGGAAGCCTTGGGCAGGAACTACAGCAAGGGGCAGGCAATGCCCTGGTGACCGGAATGCCCAATATGGCCTCGGGAATGACCCTGGAAACACAGATGGCCTCGGCGGGCGTGTCGGCAGCAAAAGGGCTTTTCAGGAAAAAGAACAAGGCCGTCAAGGTTACCCTCAAGGTCGGGCATCCCATTTTATTGGTCAACACCGCAAACGTCTAAAACATGAAAAGATTAATTGGAACAATCGCCTTTACGCTATGGCTGCATACAGGTTTGGTAAAGGCACAGGATCAACTGAATATCACTCCCGTTTTGAAAGAGGCCATTCTTCCGGCCTATCCGGTAAGTATTGGCTGGGACCATACCACCGCGCTGGTATTCCCGGCCAAGGTGGTGAGCGTGGACCGTGGACATGGACAGATCATGGCCAAAATGGAAGATAAAGCGCCCAACCTGTTGTGGCTGAAGGCCGGGAAACGCTCTTTTGCCACCACCAACCTCCATGTGGTCACCGCCGATGCCCGACTGTACCATTTCAAGGTCAGCTATGATGAATCGCTTGCCCGCTCTTCCATCAACATTGCCCGTCAGGAACTATTTTTCTGGGAAAATATGCGGTTAAGGGACCTTGGCTTGGGAGCAGATAAGCTGGAAAGAGCAGGGAATGCAGTGATGGAAGAAGAAGTGTTCCTTCTCAGGAAGGTCCGGGATTACCGGATGAAGCTCAAACTGGAGGGGATTTACCAAAAGGATGGATTGCTCTTCTTTAGGCTCCGCGTGGACAACCGCTCCAGGTTGGCGTTTGAGCCGGAAGATCTGGTGTTTTCCATTACCGATAAAAAGCAGGCGAAATATGGCTCAGTCCGCGAGGAGTTCCTTGATCCGGTTTTGCTTAAGTGGCAGGACGGAAAAGGCATTGCAGGCCATCGGAGTAATGTCCTGGTGGCGGCCTTTCCACAATTTACCCTTTCGGACAACAAGCAGTTGGTCATACAGCTCAAAGAGAAAAACGGAGACAGGAACCTTCGCCTAAAGGTCAGGGGCAGGGATATCCTGAAAACACGAAACCTGACCGATGTTCAACCTGAAACCGAATAAACCATGGACCAGGAAAATTTAGAGTACCTCAAGGAAAAATTAAAGTTCACCGGTTTTGATACCGACCTGAACGCAGCACTGGAAAAGCAGATCAAGGCAGGCAACCAGGCTTTCCAATTGCCGCACAGCATGGAAATAGAAGGCAAGAAAATGGACTTTTCCCTGCACTTCAGAAAGTCCAATACCTCAGAGCGGTATTTCCTAAACAAGTACGATGCGAGCCTGCAAAATCCCAATCCCGAAATTTCCCCCAAGCAGCACACCTTCTACAACAACCAATCGGTAACGGCCAAGGAGGCCTTTAACCTTCTTGAAGGCAGGGCAGTGAAAAAGGGCATGCTCAATGCGGACAACGAGCCCTACCAGGCCTGGATGCAGCTGGACTTTGCAGAAAAGGACAAGAACAACAATTTCAAGATCGAGTCCTATCATGAGAATTATGGCTTTGACAGCAAGGAAGCACTTTCCAAACTGCCCATCAAAGAACTACAGGATCCCACCAAGACCGAATGGATGCTCAAGGCCTTCGAAAAAGGCAATGTCTATCCGGTGACCATGGAAAAGGGCGGCAAAGAAGAGATCATGTACGTTTCGGCCAATCCCAAGTTCAAATCGGTCAATGTCTATGATGTCGAAATGAAGATGGTCAAGACCAATGACCTCAAATTGGGCAAGGATCAGGGAAAGGAGGTAAAGCAGGACCAGCAGGAAGAAAAGCAACAGGCCCCAAAGGTGAAGAACACCCCTAAGGAACCCAAGAAGGGAAAAGGGGCAAGGATGTAGGAATTTCGTAGTTTTTTTAAATGATAAGCACCTTCAACTGAATTGAAGGTGCTTTTTGTTTCTGTGGCCCTGGTTCTTGAATTTGGTAAAAATTACTATATTTGATTTGGCGATAGCCGTTTTTTACGGAATAATACTACTATCCTATGCAAACACACAGTTACCGCGTCGCAAATGTCGCATCCCCTAGTCTTTAATTTGGCAGGAATTCGCTCAATATTTAAAATAATATATCCTAATAAAAATTGACACATGGAAGGTTCGGATTTAAGCATTCTCCTATCATTAGTTGTGATAGCATTTATTTGGTTGTTACCGCTTCTAATAATTATCAGCTCTAGTAAGACAACGGGAAGTGAAAAATTAGCATGGATATTGGCAGTAGTTTTCGTTTCTTGGTTTGCTTGGATTTTTTATATGCTACTTGCCCCGATAAAAAAGAAATACTGAAATATCCAGTTCTTAATGCCAAAAACGAAACTTTCAAAGTAATTAGGAGGGGGAACTCTCGTTTCGGTTTAGGATTAATGGCTATATAGTGTAATGAATAGTTGCTTTAAATGGACATTGCTTTCTGGAAAAATAGAATTATGCCATCAAGGATTTTAATATTCACAATTATTTCCATAGCGGCCCTTCTATGGGGCTGCCAAGTGGATGGTATAGATGTCAAAGACGGAATATATAAAGGGACATTTACCGTTACCTATAGCTCGGGGACACAAACTGGTCAGACGACATTAGAGTTGAAGGATGGGAGATTTACTTGTTCTGGAAACTCAAATAGAATTCCTGCTGGTGGTTCAGGGACATTCTCTTCTGACAATAATCAAATAACATTTAATGATGAAAATTATTGGACAGCTGACTTTGACTGGGGCTTAATACTAAGCGGTGTTTATGACTATACATTTGATGGGAAAAAGCTAATAATATCTTCTAACAATAATGGTGTTGGACAATACAAGTATGACCTGGAAAAACAATAATACTACTTCGAAAAAACTTAGGGAGCTAACGACTGGAACAGCTCAGCCCAATACCAGGTAAATCTGAATGTGATGTTGAGCACAAATATGCTAGTAATGTGATAATTATGGGGAATGCTATTTCCCTTTTTGTTATTGGCTATTTGAAATTAAAAAAGTCATGTGGCAGGAAACACAATTTGGTTGTGACGGTACGGTTTTCAAATCACCTCGGTGCAGCTAATTGGCAATCAAACAGTTTTATGAAGGGTGTCGTCCAAGGTAATTATACGGTATTTGATACACCAAAGAAATATAATTAAAATGATAAGAAAACCAATATCAGGATTTTTTTTGGCGCTATGCTTTATTGCAAATATGTCCATGGGGCAACAACAATTGAGTATGGATTCCATGTCATTGTCTGGCGAAATGGAACTTATTTTTGATCTTTCAAACATGAAAGATGCTCAGGGAGGAATAATCAAGGTAAGCGGGGATTACATTCATGAAAAATATGAGATACACAACGACGAACTATCCATGACCCTTCAGATAGAGGAACCAAGGAAAATTATGTTCAGCTTCCTGTCCGCTCAAACCTTAAAAGAAGACCCCAATATAGCTATTCCCTATTCGGATTATATGGCGATGTTGGCTGTTCCAGGGAAATATTATATTACTGTAGATAGTGTGTTGAACAATAGTCGGGTAATCAACGAATCTCCATATCAAAAGAAATTCAACGAACTACAGGAAATAAAAAATAGTATTGGGAAAAATTTACAAGAAGAAGTATTGGATGAAATGAAGCCGTCTCTTGAGCATGCAGGGATCGAGTTTCCCTTTCATGATGATCTTGATAAACAGGTAAAGGACTCTGTAATAAAGATTTATAGTGAAAAACTAAGGAAGAGATACCCACGATTTACGGCAATGTATCAGGAACAGGTATTCAATTTTGTAAAACAGCATCCTGATGAACCGGCCTCTTTAATAGAGTTGGTGAACAATTCAAGAACGGTTGGTCGCGTTGGGAGTAATTCAGGCCAGTTTGAAATGGAGCAATTTATTGATTTGTATACCAATCTCTCTGAGCGTCTTAAAGCTTTGCCATCAGCAAGATCAGCTTATGCCCAGGTTTTTGGTGTCAGTTTGGTGGGAAAGCAGGCACCGGCCTTTACACAAAATGGTCCAATGGATCAGCCGGTTTCTCTTACAGAATTTAAGGGAAAAGTAACGTTATTAGAGTTCTGGGCAAGTTGGTGCGGTGCATGTCGTTCGACTAATCCGGGCTTAGTCAAAACTTATGAACAATATCACGACAAGGGATTTGAGATCCTGGCGGTGTCCCTTGACGTGGATAAAGAGAAATGGTTAAAGGCCGTAGAAAAGGATGGATTGGAGTGGATCCATGTTTCTGAGCTAAATAGATTTGAAAATTCAGCAGTAAAACTATACCATGTTTCAGGTATTCCTTCCAATTTTTTGATCGACAAAAGCGGTAAAATAGTTCAGTACAATCTGAAAGAGGAAGAACTTAATAAATATCTAAAACAATTACTTGAATAGGACATCAGCACATCATTAGCAAAGTTCTCCTGCAAATCGAGTAGAAGATCGTGCATCATTAGCCCATGGAGCGCTTCCCACACCATCGTAGGACATGGCGGTTCACAGGACTTTATAGGATTTGTTTTGGACTGATTACGGAGATATATGAGAATAAGCAACAGTAATACCAGTAAAAAATCACCTGACTATTATTTCTATAAAGAACGGGACTACCACAATTTGTCAGGTTCATCGCTACATGCATTTCAGTTTCATACCAAAGAAGCACTTCATCTTCGGGTTGATTATGAAAAGCCACTTTACAAGCTTGTCCTATGCCTCAGTGGGTATTCAGAGACACATCAGAAGAAGCATCTATACTCCTTTAAAAGTGGCAGGGCGTTATTCTATAAGGCCAATCGGGAAGCATACTTTTCAAACCTTAGGAAAGGTGAAAGGTTCAACCTGGTCCACTTGCATTTTTCAGAAAACCTGGTAGAAGAGCTGAACCAAATCTACAGTGGACTTTTTAAAGAGCAGGCCATTGATCTCCCACTCTCTGCGCAAAATCTTGAATTGCTGAACGGAATAAGCCGGTATGAGCAGGGCAATAGTCCATTGTCCAGTTTACATATGGAGAAAATGATGCTCGAACAACTCCATTCCTTTTGTGACCTGTTCGGCCGGTCAAAATATTGGACAGGTTATGATGGTCAGGAAAGGGACAAAATCCACCAAGTGAAATACATCCTGGACAATTCCAATACTTATCTGACGACCGCATCCCTGGCAAAAGAAGTGGGGATCAACACCTTTAAGCTAAAGAAATTCTTTAAAAATGAAACGGGAAAGACCCTGTTTGAATATCAATCAGACCATCATTTGCGGAAAGCCCATGCTCTTCTTCTGGAAACCAATGAGCCCATAGCGGATATTTCCCTTCGTTGCGGATATCAGAGCCCGGGTAGTTTTTCAAATGCCTTTAAAAGAAAATTCGGACTCCGTCCCTTGGAAGTCAGAAAGTACCGATTGGATAAATCCTAATACCTATCTGATAACAGGATAGGTCCCGTCAAAACTACATTTGTCCCAAAAGCAATAGTTATGAAAGCAAATGTTATTACGGGAACGGGAAAAGCGTCCGAGGTATTTAAAATCATCGAAATGGACAGGCCAAGCCCCAAAGTAGATGAAGTATTGGTCAGGGTCCATTATACCAGCGTAAACCCGGCGGACTGTAGGATCAGGACCATTCCAAATCCCGGAAGATCCTTCCCCGCTATTTTGGGATATGATGTGTTCGGAGAAGTGACTGCCGTTGGCCAACAGGTGATCGGCCTTTCCCCCGGAGATAACATCATCGCATCGCCAAGCCTTTTTTTGCCCGGGGCAAATGCCGAATACGTCTGTATAAAATCCAATATGTGCCTGAAAGTGGATGAGCTGGATCCCAAAATAGGAGCAGCCATACCCTTGGTTGGTATTACTGCCTACGAGGCACTTTTTGACCGCTTAAAATTGAAGCCAAGCCATACCATACTCATCCAGGCAGGAGCAGGAGGGGTTGGCCATATTGCCATTCAGCTTGCCAAAAAGACGGGAAGTCGGGTGATCACCACAAGTAGCCGTACAGCGTCGCTCCAATATTGCAGGGATGTTTTGAAAGCCGACCATGTAATTAACTACAAGGAAGAAAATGTAGCCAAAAAGGTACTGGAGATTACCGGCCAAAAAGGAGTTGACCTGATCCTGGATACGGTGGGCAACGATACCTTTGTCAGTTCCCTCGGATGCCTTCGCCCGGCAGGCCATATATGTACCATCTTACCGGTTCATTATGACGCCCTGACCGGTTATGAGAATTTATTGAACAACCGGACCATCAGTTATGAATATATGGGCATGTCAGCATCATCGGGAAGACACCGGGAAATTTTAAAGAAGTTGGTCGGTTTAATTCAAAAAAACGAGTTAGCCCCACTTGTCTCAGAGGTGTATCCGTTTGATCAGATCCACAAGGCCCACGAAGCTATTGAAACAGGTCATACACAGGGAAAAATTGTCATTAAGGTCATGTAGAAGTTTAGAAAATAGGAGTTATACTATTCCAATAATTGGCAATAGTACAATTTCCAATGTTTATCATGGGAAAACTATCCTATAAAAACGGGCTTTGATTTAATCATTAATCACTCCACAAAGTTAGCTTTCAGGCTGCCGGGCGGCCATGAGATTCCGGCATAAACACAGGGCTTTCCACAGTGCCTTCATTTATTCCGTTGCCACATGGCCTTGGTTGCCCTCAAGCTGGGCGGCTTCCATAATTAATTTCTAACCTTAAACATGAAATGTTATGGATACCAACAACAAAAGTCTCGTTCCCAGCCAAGTAGCCGAAATCACGTTAAGCTATCGCCCTAATTCAAAAGTCTCCGAAAAACCACAGATTGTCTCTTCCCTAAGTGCCAGCAAGGTGTTGAGGGCAAACTGGGACGAGTCGAAACTGGAATTCATTGAGGAGTTCAAGGTGATCCTTCTAAACCGGGCAAACAGGGTATTGGGAATTGTCAATGCCTCATCCGGTGGTACATCCGGAACAGTAGTAGACCTGAAACTGATATTTGCAGCGGCCATGAAGGCATCCGCATCGTCCATTTTGGTTGCCCACAACCACCCGGGCGGGACCTTAAAACCCAGTGACCGTGATGTAAAGGTTACAGAAAAATTGGTCAAAGCAGGCAAACTTTTGGATTTACCGGTAATGGACCATATCATCATCACTGCCGAAGGTTATTATTCCTTTGCTGACATGGGAGGGCTTTAGGGTTCTTTTTTTATTAATAATTCTATAAATATTTACATATATATGTTCATAAAAATGGTTAAAATATTACTTTACATCGGATATACTCAAAATCCAAAAGGTTCGGTTGTAAAATCAATTCTATATACCCTTTTATAGAATAATAAATATAAACAATTTTGCTTATATTTGTGGTATGAATGCTTACATTGAAAAATACAAAGGCATACACCCGGGTATTGTACTGGAACGGGAACTGAAAAGACGTGCTATAAAAAAACGTCCCTTTGCCCTGTCCATTCATGAATATCCGCAGACCCTCAACGCCATCACCAAAGGCAGGAGAAGCCTGAACACTGCCTTGGCTCTGAAAATCGAGGACAAGCTGGGACTGGAAGAAGGTACCCTGGCGGTGCTCCAAACGTATTTTGATATCCAAAAAGAGAAAAGCACATTACCCTCAAAAACCCCCAACCTGTCCATGCTGCGCAAGTCGCTTTTCTGGGATACAGATATCCAAAAAATAGATTGGAAAAAAAACGGTAAGGCGGTTATTCAAAGGGTTTTTGAACGGGGCAATGAAGCGGAAAAAAAGGAAATCACCCGGTTTTATGGAACCTATAGGATTCAGGCTGTTTTGGATAGCCGGGATTCGGCTCCCTACAGGCTCACGACTGTTAAAAAATAATGCTCTATTACAACACGGTAAACAAGCTGCTTCTGGACAGCCTGAAACAACTGATGGCCGCTGAACCTTTTGACGGGTTTCGGTTGGTTGGGGGCACAGCACTTAGCCTGCAGATCGGACACAGGGAATCCGTTGACATTGACCTGTTCAGTGATGTAGAATACGGGGCCATAGATTTTGACAACCTGCATACGTACCTTGAAAACCACTTTCCTTTTATCGATCATTTATCGGGATTAATCCCCGCCTTCGGCAAGTCCTATATTGTAGGGCAGGATCCTGATAACACCCTTAAACTCGATATATTTTATACCGACCCTTTCATTCAGCCCGAACTGGAATTGGATTCCATTCGAATGGCCACCATTGAAGAAATTATCGCAATGAAACTAGACGTTGTCCAGAGAGGGGGACGCAAAAAGGATTTTTGGGATTTGCACGAATTGCTCAACTGCTATTCCATAGAGCAAATGCTGGAACTGCACGAAAGTCGTTACCCCTACACTCATGAAAGGGAGCTGATCCTCCATAACTTCACAGATTTCTCGGTAGCAGATGAGGATTTTGACCCAATCTGTCTCTTGGGCAAATATTGGCCGTTTATCAAAGAAGACATTACAGAAATGATCATAGCTTTTAAAGAAAATGAATGAGGGGAACCGGAGGGCAAAAAGCAGCTTAAATCAATTCATAAGGGACAGGTTACAGCTAGGATATCGCAGGAATATTTCACGAATCACCAGGGTTCCTGCTTCTATAATGGTCAATGAGTTTATCAGCTTTTATGTTTACCTCAAAAGGGGTTCTTTTAATCGAGATCAAGTCATCCAAAAGCAATATAGTCCGTAAAACACAACGCCGGCACTCCTGCCGATGGGGATCGCCATGAACCCCCTTATTGGATAAGGCATATAGTTTCTCCCATTCATCAAATAGAGAAGAGATATTGGCTACGATCAGGTCTATATTTACCTTGCTTTTAAACTCCCGCTTGGCAAATTCCAGCAGTCGGTTCTTATACTTGTCTTTCTTTAAAGAATGCCCATCAACGATTTCGTCAGTGGCTGGAAACAAACAATCGGTAACATATTCGAAAACCCTACGGCAGGAGGTCATCGCCTGGGCATAATCCTCTCCTGTTTCGGCTTTCGAAAAGGTTTTATGGATCGACCAGAGCTTATCGGTCAAATCCGGCGCCGTATCCGTCAGTTTGCCGATGATTTCATCGGTAATCGTTGAAAAAAGAGAGTCGGTTCCCTGTTTCCATTCGGCAGCCCTTCTGGCATTTTCATAATGGTGCTTATCGTCAAAGATGCTGTAGCGATAATTGGAATATTCGGTATTGATACTGTCAAAGGGGATATTTTCCAAACGTTGGCTGACATCGCTCACATAGTCCAGGCTTTCCGGCTCATTATTGTCAATAAGGATATTGATTTCCTTGTCCAGTAACCTGAACCTGGTACCAATACATTCACCGTACAACCACCAGTGCAGCTCCAGGGAATAGTCGATCTCTAAAGCACCCAAATAGCGCTATTCTTCAATCAGGGCTTCGTGCAGCCTATGGGCGAATTCTTTGGGGATCGTTTCAAAACAGATGACAAACACCGTATCTTCAATAAAATAATTTGCTTTCCCGGCAAGGATCCTCCCCCAAATATCTCCCTGAACCTGAAATAAGTAGTTCAAGAAATTTTGGGGATGAACTTCCTTTTGAAGAAAACCAAAGAGCAACAAATCCCCAATAAGTACCTTGGAAGAAATTAAGGGTTCGTTTAACCGGAGAAGGCAGTTAAAAACAAGGTGATAGAAAACACCGTCGTATCTTCCTTCAATATCCCCACACCTAAAATGGTAAGCTACTTTCATCTATGAGCCTTTATTTGTTTTGCTTGAGTAGGCAACATACTAAAATACCCCAAATCCTGAAACGCATGCATATCAATAGTCATGAAAAGACAGCTTGGATTTTTCGAATGGATCGGCGGAATGTGAATAAATGCATGCGCGGGCCAGCCCTTTCAGTCCGGGCTATCCACTGTATCTCCTTTGGAGGATGCCGTTCCTATCCCTAACGGCTTCATGATTTTTACCACTTAAAGCAAAGTGGAAATGGGGTAACCGAAGCCTTTGCCCTCTCTGTTTTTTTTAATACCGGCGAATTCCTTCCAATTTTTTGATCGACAGCAACGGAAAAATAATTCAGTACAACCTGCAAGAGGAGGAACTGAATGAATATCTACAGCAACTGTTTGAATAACAACATAAGTATCCTATTTGAAAGGTACTTCGGCTGATAAAGTAAACCGCTAACCTAGATTCCGTTAATCTTTTTATTACAATCATTAATCACTCCACAAAGTTAGCTTTCGGGCTACAGGGCGTCCATGAGCTTACGGCATAAACGCATCCCTGCGCATCATGCCCATCCTTTATTCCGTTGCCACTTGGCCTTGTTTGCCCTCAAGCTGGAGGGATTCCATAATTAATTTCTAACCTTAAACATGAAATGTTATGGATACCAACAACACAAATCCCGTTCCCGGCCAAGTAGCCGAAATCACGTTAAGCTATCGCCCTAATTCAAAAGTCTCCGAAAAACCACAGATTGTCTCTTCCCTAAGTGCCAGCAAGGTGTTGAGGGCAAACTGGGACGAGTCGAAACTGGAATTCATTGAGGAGTTCAAGGTGATCCTTCTAAACCGGGCAAACAGGGTATTGGGAATTGTCAATGCCTCATCCGGTGGTACATCCGGAACAGTAGTAGACCTGAAACTGATATTTGCTGCGGCCATGAAGGCATCCGCATCGTCCATTTTGGTTGCCCACAACCACCCGGGCGGGACCTTAAAACCCAGTGACCGTGATGTAAAGGTTACAGAAAAATTGGTCAAGGCGGGCAAACTTTTGGATTTACCGGTAATGGACCATATCATCATCACTGCGGAAGGTTATTATTCCTTTGCTGATATGGGAGGGCTTTAGGGCCCTTTTTTTATTACTGTTTCGCTTTTTTTTGTTCCTCAGCCTCTTTATATGACCATTTTAGAATATTTGCGATGCTGTTGAACAATCGGCCCCTACGTTCCCCTATTTGATTCTCTATTTCGCAAAAGCTGCCTCCTGTAGCATTTGAATGGAGGATCTGATAGTAAATACCTCCCAACAGCAATCCGGTAATTGCTCGAATATCGACAGAGGTATCTTTAAAATACCCATCTGCTATACTAAATACTTCGCTTCCGAAGGCTTCCCGGCGTTCACTTATTTCTCGCATCAGCTTACTATGTTCGCTAATTTCCCAAAGGATTATCTTTTGGGTTTCGGGTACTGCAGACATGTGTTCGAACAGGTTTTTTAACATATTTTCAAGCAGTTGCCTGCCATGGTCAGCCTTATGTTGGTCCAGCATTTCCTCTGAACGATTTTCAAAACCCATCCAATAGTCTCTTCTTTTTACATAGGTTTCGATGAGCCTATCTGCAGTTTCGAAATACCGATAGATCAATTTTTTACTGACTCCAGCTGTATTGGCAATATTGTTTACTCCCAGTTTGGTATACCCTTGCGTCCGGATGATCTCACCCACGGCATCTATTAGCTTTAACTTCGTACGTTCTTTGTTTCGGAATTCTCCGTCTGGTATTTTTCTCGCCATTTTACCTCCTCATTTTGTTAGTCAGCGATGAATATACTATTTATATCACTAAGTGGTAACAAATTCATTTATGTCACCACTTGGAAAGATTATGTTCTCTACTTTTACAGGGAGAACGGCTTTATTCTAAGCTGGTACCACTGGATTTTATCCTTGTTTGATGACAACACAGAATTTTAACTATGATGAGAAAATGGCTTTTTACCTACCTTTCTTTGTTTGTGTTCACCATGTTTTTCCCCACCTTAAGTGATGCACAAGTGCAATGGGGAGTACGTGCGGGAATGAATATGACCAATTCGAAGTTTACACAAGCTGACGGCAGTGTAGATGAAACTGACCCTGTTGTTCGCATGCAAATTGGTCTTACCCTGGATGTACCGGTTTGGAATGATATTTATTTACAACCTTCCTTAATTTACCAAGGGAAAGGATTCAAAGGAAGAGGTGTATGGTCTGCCGTTACTGGAGAAGACAGTGAGTTCAAAGTGAATTTATCTTATTTGGTGATGCCTGTACATGTCGTTTTTAAACCAAGGATAGGGAGCTCTGGGCGCCTTTTGGTGGGAGCAGGGCCTTATATAGGTTATGGACTCGGGGGCAATTGGGAAAGTGAAACGGATTTGCTTTATGATGATATAATGCTTGCACAGCGACAAGGAGATGTGAATTTCACAAAAGATGGTTCAGTTGGAGACATGGGAACCTATAACTATGGTGAGCCTTGGGACTATGGTTTAGGTTTCCTACTGGGATACGAATTCATGGAACGGTATAGTGTTCAGGTTAATGGGGATTTTGGCATGGCTAACCTCCAATATAAATATGGAGACTACGATACCGGTCAAGAACTCAAAAATATAGGCCTCGGTGTTTCTTTTGGCTATAAATTCTAAGTAATTAAGGATTGTTGAGGTGACAGTCTCAAATTTCCCCTTCCTGTCCCTGAGCCGACCATTTTGGTGATATCTCACTCATTTTAGCTTGGATTGACCTGATTTGGAAATAACCCATTTTATGATTTCCTCTTTGATAAAATAACGTTTTCCGGTTTTCTTGTAGTAAAAGGTTATACTATGGGAGATGTAGCTATACACAATGCCTTTCCACATTAATAACCTACAAATTCTGGAAATATTCTTTCAAAAGATGAACTTTATGATGCAAAATAACAAACCCCACATTATTGTAATGCGGGGTTTGTTATTACATGTTGAAAAAGGGTTCCCACTAATTTTAGGCCATTATTATTTTTCTGATAAATCGTAACCACACAACACGGGTTTAATAGTGCGGTTACTTAGCAAAAAGGAAAATTACATCCCCGGATCCAATTTGGCCAAAAAAAGGGCGAACAGCTTTATGATTCTAAATGGCAACACTGAGGTGGCTGAAGTAGAATATATTCGAAATGGACAAAAACAAAAAGCGTCAATCAAAAGGTATTTGTTCGAGGATTTTAATATACACTTAGAACTCCACGTTCTGTGAACGTGGTCAGAGATCGTTTTACGGGTTTGCCTAAAAACCGCCCCTTGGTTACCTTTCAAAATGTTGTCCCCACAACAAAAGAAAGTAACCAAATGAGTCGATTCAATAAATTATCCCCTGCCATCTGGCATTGTAAGTATCATTTAGTATGGACGCCTAAATATAGGTATAAAGTGCTGAAAGCAATAAAGGAGGAACTAGAAAATTGTATTCAGCTGTTCAGTGAACAAAAGCGTTGTAAGATAGAAGTGCTTAATGTTCAGGAAGATCATGTTCACATGATCATAGAGGCTCCTCCAAAAGTGTCGATTTCGGAAATAGTAGGCATGCTGAAGGGTCGGACAGCGATAAGGGTGTTTGGCAGGTTTAAGCAGTTGAAGCAGCGCCCCTATTGGGGCAATCACTTTTGGGTCAAGGGATATTGTGTAGACACGATAGGCCTTGACACGGGAATGATCAGACGGTATGTGGAGTATCAGGAGAAGAAAGAAAAGAAGTTTGAAAAGTAAATAAAGTTTAACAGAGGGGACAACGTCTCCCTTGCCTCCTCAGGGGGCAAGGGTAGTTTTATCCCCTTATAGGGGTTATCACAAATCCCCTTCCTTCGGATGGGGATCTTTTAATGATATTTCCCTTCTAGAGCCATTTAGGAATTTCCTTAAATAAACCTGAAACAATCCTGATTTACTCTTTCCTTGCGAATGATGAAATGGATTCCGATGATGTTCCTAACCTTCATAATGTTTCGATTTGTAGTGTTTTAAATAATTTTACCATTTGAGGGCCCTTTTTTCGATCAAATCGAATCTAAAGGGTTCAAAATATATTTCTACAAATAACTTTTAAATACTTGGTTAAAAGTTGGTTATATTAATTATAAGTAAGAAAGATAAGGTTAGCAAAAAATGTCACCTAATTACTCTCATAAACCTTGATTTACATTGGTTTACAGTCGAAATGTTTCAAAGATTCGGAGTGGGCCGTGGCCATGGACAGATCATGGCCAAAATAGAAGATAAAGCACCCAAAGAACTATGGCTTTGACAGCAAGGAAGCACTTTCCAAACTGCCCATCAAAGAACTACAGGACCCCACCAAGAGCGAATGGATGCTCAAGGCCTTCGAAAAAGGCAATGTCTATCCGGTGACCATGGAAAAGGGCGGCAAAGAAGAGATCATGTACGTTTCGGCCAATCCCAAGTTCAAATCGGTCAATGTCTATGATGTCGAAATGAAGATGGTCAAGACCAATGACCTTAAATTGGGCAAGGATCAGGGAAAGGAGGTGAAGCAGGACCAGCAGGAAGAAAAGCAACAGGCCCCAAAGGTGAAGAACACCCCTAAGGAACCAAAAAAGGGGAAAGGATGTAGGAATTTTGTAGTTTTTTAAATGATAAGCACCTTCAACTGAATTGAAGGTGTTTTTTCTTTTCCTAACCTTAGTTTCTTAATTTGTTGCAAATTGCTACCTTGGATTGGACAGACAGGTGTTTTACCAAATAGTGCTCTTGATCACTAATCGACCATAAACCCCAGCGCTAGTGACAGGACAAGGTTAGAGTGGATAGTCAGCCGATAACTTATAAGAAAAGGTCAAAATCACTGTGACTTTAATGCTTATCTGCAAAGTTGTATACTTGGTAAGGGCCGGATGAACTTTAAAAATTATGAAACAATTCCTGATTTTTGTATCCCTAATACTATTGGGCTGTAGTTGCCAGAAAGAGAATGACCAAAAAATGACCATAGAGGGAATGATTACGGGTACCGTACCAGGGAGGATTGAATACACTGTTCCCTTGAACGGGATTACCTACTTCGGATTTGAGAATTCCGTCCAACCTGATTCACTAGGTCATTTCAAAATATCCCTATCGCTGGACAAAGCAAGTTTTATAGAATTATCAAATGGCCATAAGCCATATGGAACCATAATTGCAGAGCCAGGGATGCACTATAATGTCCAAATCAAGCAGGAGAAGGAAAATACCCGATTTACCGTTGGATCAAAGAACAGTAAAGGGCAGGAATTATATAATCAGAATCCCAACCGAAGTATGTTGTCAGGTCACTTTGAGTTGGAAGCCAGGAATTACAGTGAGGATTCCGTACCCGGTGAAATTAAGAAGGGCATTGGAAAAAGCAGATTAAGGAATGTTGCAAAGTACGATAGTTTACTGGATGCAGGCATAATCTCAAAAAGATTCCATGAGTTGGTGATCGCTGATCAGGATTATTTTTATGCTGGGGCCCGAGCGAGTATCGCTTTAATGAACTATCTATTGAGCGAGCGTAATAAAAATATATTAACCGAAGAGGAATATACCCGATTATGGGGGGACACTTTTAAAGAATTTCCCGTTACCGATCCAAATTTAATGCGTTCACCATGGTTTTTTTATTACGTGAAATCATATCTATGGTATAAGGATTTTGTTGATGGGCACGTGGAACCTGAGGAGTTGTCTGAAACCAGAAAACAAGGGTTGATTCACACCCGTCACATTGATTTGGCCAAAAAGTATTTGACCGGAAAGCAACTTGAGTATTATTGCGCTGCATATATTTATTTGGAAGCAATCAACAAAAACTATGAAAAAGAACTGGTTACGATCTTTGAACAATTTGAAAAAGAAAATCAATCCAGTGAATATATACCCTATATAGAATCGGAAATTATACCCATCATTGCTTTTCACCGAAAGCAGGATGAAGCGTTAAATGAGAATACCCATATCCTGGAAGATGCAGACAATATAAATTCGCTTAAAGAAGCCGTGAAATCCATAAATTCCCAAAAAGTTTATGTTGATATATGGGCCACGTGGTGTGGGCCGTGCAAACAGGAATTCAAGCACAATGGCAGATTATATGATCTATTGAACAATGAAAATACCACTATGCTTTATATTTCTGTCGATAAAGATGATAAAGTAGAAAAGTGGAAGGAAATGATAAAATATTATCAATTGGAGGGATATCACCTTAAGGCCAGTAAAGAACTTTATAAAGATTTGAGGCGCTTAAGAGGAAAGGACACTTTTGGAATCCCTTGGCATATTTTGACTGACGGGAATGGAAATGTGATTGAAAAATATGCGGGTCCTCCCTCTGATATTCAAACGTTGGAAAAACAGTTAAAGGACAATTAAAGTGTAGAAATTTATTTTGGGGAGGATCTCAAAAACATCCCAACAACCGAGGTGCGATGAAGGAAATAGGCTGCTGAGAAAAAGAAAAGGGGCAAATACACGGATGTTGCCCCTTGTACAAAACTTAATGTATAATAGCCCATTACCGCATTTCCTTTGGATACAATCTTAGGAACCGGTTATTTATGGTCAGGAACAATTTTGAAGGTCCTGGAAGAACGATAGGTCCTGCCGAGCCAATCGGTGGCCATGACCTCCAAGGTATGATCGCCCAAAGGCAGGTCAGACGGCATTCTTCCCCTCCAGATATGCGAGGAAATCAATGGGGTAGAAGGCCTGATCCCCCAGGGAAGTTCTTCGGCATGGTCCCATTCATAATGGATGTCCAAAAGGAACTTGTCGTATTCAGGGCTTCGTTCAAGCGTTTTCCATTCTCCTTCATCTATCCGGTACTTGATACTGTCCCTTGGGCTGCCCTGAAAGAAATTGACCGATACCTCGCCACGGTATTTTTTGGTCTGGGGTACTATTTTGGGAAGATGGACACTCATTTTCCAATTATTGTTCCCAGATGGCATATACTCATAGCTATAGCTATTTGCTGTGATGTTGAGGAAGGCATATCCTTTTGGTGTGCCATCGCGCATGATACTTGAGGGAGTGCCATAGCTGTCCTTTGGCCCAATATAAATTGAGCCAGAGGTGGCGCCGGGATTGTAATGGTGGTGAAAACCTGCATTGGGCCAGCCCTCTTCAGGGGTGAAAAAGTGATGGTTTTCCGAGTGGGTATGTCCGGAAAGGGAAAGCGAATGGTCATACCCTTGGAGCAGCCCAAAAAGCTTTTCACGATCGCCTTGGATAAACTGGTCGGGCCCCTTTTCAAATTCATAGATGGGGATATGAAAGGCCAGTACAACCAACTTGTCTTTGGGGACATATTTCAGGTCATTTTTGACAAAGGTGAGTATGTCATCCCGAAATCCTCCGATATAGCTTCTTCTTCCATTTGGATCGGGAGAGATGACATCGTCCAGCACGATAAAATGGGCATTGCCATAATTGAAGGCGTAGTTGGCAGGACCAAAACTGGCCTCGTAGGTTTCGTCGGTCAGCTTATCTGTATCGCCAGGATTCATGTCATGGTTTCCCAATATATTGTACCAAGGGATGCCTATTTTGCCAATGCTTGCGATGTATTTAGGAAACAAATGGCGTGCCCCGAGATCCCCCAAGCTTATACCAAAAGCAGCTCCCCTTCCGCCAATGACTTCATCGACGATGGCCTTTTCGAAGTAACCGGCATTGACGAGATCATCTGCCTGAGGATCACCAAATACCAATACCGAAAAATCACTTTCCTCTTTTTGGGAGATAAGCGGGAAGTCCACTGATGTGGGCAGATCACCTGTGGGGGCAACACCCTTTTCACCGGTTTCCGGCGATCCACCTGGTTTATGGATATAATAGAATTGGGGTTGGAAATGATCGTTTACAGGTACGGCGAATCCTGAGGGTTTGATGACCGATACGATCATATCATTGGATGCGGGAAGTATATATTTTCCGGTTTCATCAGTTTGCGAAACTTCTTGGCCATTGGTGACACTGACCGCGGCCAATCCCTTTTCGTTTTGTCCCCTTTTACCGTTTCGGTCCAGGTCTTCAAATACATAGCCGGACACCTTATCCTGCGCATAGGCTTTAAAGGGGAATGGCGTTGCCAGTACCATCAAGAATGTAAAGGCACAAATCATTGGTTTGATCATATACATGTCGTTGTTGTTTAATGCTATTTGTTGGTATACCTTCCATTGGGAAAGCGGTGCTCTGAGGGTAAATCAAATGAAATATGCTCATCAATGCGATTGAACCGTTGTTCTTGTTTTACTAGGTCAAAGGAATCATAAAGCCTATTGGTCGCCGTATAGGCACGGTACGCCAGTTTGTCCCCGTCAATGGTAATGATTTGGTACAGCTGCGCATTTACAGCTGCCCGGTCCATCCACCTTTTCTCTTCCTTTAGTCCATACATTTTGGGGCCTGCCACAGAAACCACGTAAACAGGGCCTGTTTCATTTTCACCAAGGGTTTTTGATTCCATTTGATTGGCGGACCTCCCGTACATATGGTCGTGTCCGGTCAGGACAAGGTCAGCACGGTACTTTTCAAATAAGGGCTTCCAATATTTCCGAAGGGCTGGATAGTCGCCATACCTTCCGTCCCGGGCACTGAATAGGGGGTGGTGAAAGGTGACCACGGTCCACTTTTTGTCATTGCCGGCAAGTGTCCTTTCAAGCCATTCAGTCTGTAGCTTCAACTCCTCTTCTGAAGACAGGGCGACCATGCTGTTGAGCACGATCAGCCGCATGGCGGGATAGTCAATGAAATAAACACTTTCTGAAAGATGGCCCACTCCATTTTCGGGCAGGGCGAACTGCGCTTGCCAAAACGTGGACAGGGTTTTTTCATCCTTGGCTTCTTCCATGCGGTCGTATTCATGGTTGCCGGTTACCGGGACAATGTTCATGGTTTCGCCAACCCTGCCCAGTGCCCCAAACCACTCTGTCCATTGTCCGTCGTTGTGGCCGTTGTCCACACAATCTCCGGCAAAAAGCATAAAGTCTGCACCTGGTGCCTTGCGGTGGCCGGCCCATATCGTACGGGTTCCCCAGGAAAGGATGTCGTTCTGGATATCGCCCAAATAGATGAACTCAAGTGTTGGGTCATCCTTAACCACGGTCTGGAACTGGTTCCAAGGGCTCCAAAGACCAGGTGCTGTTCCGGCACGATACCGGTAAAGCACCCCGGGGGAAAGATTGTCAATCTCGGCGGAATGGTAATAATGCATTTGACCATCACTGCCCGCTACTTGATGGGAGAGGGCTTTGATGCACCTGAGCCCAACCGTATCATAGGGAGCCGCAGTGGCCTGGATGATCTCTACAACAGGGTTTTCAACGGGAACTGAGGTTCGCCATGTGATGGCCTGGGAACGTGCAGGATCATCATAAGGGGTAAGGATGAGGTGTTCAGGAGCCTTGCCTTGCCCATGGGTGTCGGTGTAGCTAAGCCAAAACAGAAAGGCAATAATAACATAAGGTAATTTCATGTGTTCAATGGTTGGAAAATGGGCATAGCAACACCTGCTACGCCCATATGTAAATTAGTATTGTTTGAAATGATCACTGGTTATCGGCGATGTCCCACCACAGACGTGTGGTAAGGTAATCACCGCCCATATTTAATACTGCACTCTCGTAATGTTGACTATTGGTGGCCTTGATTTCGTTGGGAAAAAGGAACCTGACGGGCACCTTTTGGTCGTTGGCCGCGTCGGGTCCAGGTATGACCTCAGGCTGGCTCGTCCTTCTCCATTGCGACCACGCCTCCATGCCTGTATAGAACTGGGAGATCCACTTTTGCAGGTATATTTTCTGAAGATCCCCGGTTGGGTTACCTGAAAAAGCAACATTTTCCTGGGAAAAATAATTGTCCATATCCAAGGACTTCAAAGCGTTGGTGATATCGTCCCAACCGCCAACGGTAGTCCTGTCAGCATAATAGTCAAATGATCCCTTAATACCATTTTTGTAATGTTCCTCGGCATTGCCCGAAGGGAGGATGTTCCGCTGGATGGCCTCTGCAAGGAGGAATTCCACTTCCGAGTAAGTCATGATTACCGTCTGGGCGGCCAGGGGCGAGGATAGGGGATTACACTCTTGGCAAGCATAGAGAATACCCAGACGTGAAATGAAATTGGATCCCGATTTTGCCGGATCACCGGTTGGACTGTAGCCTTCGGAGTCTTCGGCGCTAAGCCCATTCTGGATTCCCGCATAATCATCCCAATCTTCGGAATAAATGTTTTTACCCGAGGCGGAGATGGGTTGGGCGAACACCTTTAAACGGGGGTCGGTCATGGCCTTTAGCCGTTGTTCCAATGTCCTGCTCAGCCGATAGGAGTCAAAGGAACCGACCCTGGTGGTATAGCGGCTTGGCGGGTTTTCGATATCATGTTGTAGCGTGGCCATATCTTCGTTACTTTCAAAGACGGGAAAGCTTTCAGGGTTGCCCACGATTTCACGGATACCTGCTTGGGCAGTTTCCGGGTCCACATCGGAAATGCGCATCAATAGCCTTAACCTTAGGGAATTGGTGAATTTCCTCCATTTCTCAAGGTCTCCGGCATAAAGGATGTCCCCGGAAATGCTGATCCCATCGCGGGACAGGACCTGGTTGGCCAAAACCAAATCATCGATCATGCCCTGGTAAATTTCTGCTTGTGGCGTAAAGGCAGGGAAAAAGTTTCCCTCTGTCTTCCCCTGGACTGCTTCCAAATAGGGGATGTCCCCATAGGTATCTGTTATGAATTGGTAGTTCCAGCATCTCAGGACCAGGCCGATTCCATAATAACCGGAAAGTCCCTCGGCATCTTTGGATACTTCGATAAGGTTGTAGACGTCCCTAAGGGTATTGTACCCTTCGGTATAGGGTTGGGGATTTGGGTTCCACCGGTAGGTGTCATCATTGGTGGATTGGATTTCACCGGCATGTTGGGTAACGACCAGTCCCTCTTCTCCGCCACGTGCCCCCCAGGCACTGGCCGTGGACTTGATGATCCCCGGAAGGAGCAGGTCGGGCGTGGTGGCCACCGGTCTTTTGCTGTCGGTGTTGATATCTTCAAAGTCTGCAGTACACGAAATGCCAAGCAGGCAAATGGCCAAAGTATAAGTGCGATTTAAACGGTTAAGGTACATTTCTGTGTCGGTTAAAAGTTGATGTTGATATTAACGGTGAAGGACCTTGTGCTGGGAAGGGACATGTATTCATATCCCGGATTGAGCGTGCCGCCTTCTACAGAGAGGGTTTCCGGGTCGAAGTGGGGGTTTTCTGTCCATAGGGCCAAATTCCTTCCTGTCAGGGAAACCCTTACATTGTCCAGCGAGAATTTCTCACTGATGGAGGAAGGAAGGGTGTAGCCAATACCAACTTCCCGAAGTTTGATATAGGACGCATCGTACTTCGAAGCCTCTACATTATCACTTTTGTAATAGTTATGGTAATAGGTCCTGGCGCTTACCTTCGTTTCATTGGGCGCATAAACACCCGGTGAGGTTTCCACTACTCCTTCACCAATAAGGCCTTCTTCCCTTCCAACGAGTGTTTCCTTTAGCTGTCCGGCAAGGCTGCCGACCACCTTGGTACGCGAAACAATCATTCCCCCCTTGCGGATATCGAACAAAAAGCCGATATCAAAATTGTTGATCCTAAATTGGTTTTGGATTCCCAGCATAAAATCCGGTGCATAGTCACCTTGGTATTCCAAGCCATCGGTACGGAGAGGGGCTCCACTGGAGTCGTAAATGATCTGGCCATGATATGGGCTGGAATGGTCATCGACCCGTTGGAATCCTCTTCCGTACATGGCACTGATGGAACCTCCCTCTCTGGCCTGTATAAAGGCCTTGTTCTCTACAATGGTATAATCAATACCGCTCAGGTCACTTACCTTGCTCCTGTTACTGGAGTAATTGGCCGTTACGTTCCATTTGAAATGTTGCTTATAAATTGGCCTTGCATTCAAGATCAGTTCGACGCCCCTGTTTTCGACCTTGCCCAGGTTGATGGCACGGTTGCTATAGCCACTGGCAATATCCGAAGGTACATTTAGGATTTGATTGGTGGTGATGTTCTTATACACAGCAATATCCAGTCCCAGGGCATCATCGAAAAACCTGATATCCGCACCTATCTCAAAGGATGAAGTATTTTCCGGCTTTAAGTTGGCATTGGTAATGGTGGAGGATTCACTCAGTATGGGATACCCTGCATAGGTGCCTCCGTTATTGTATACCGGTTGACCGTTGCGGTAAGGATCCGTGTCGTTGCCGACAGCAGCGAAGGCAGTCCTGATTTGTGCGAAGGAAATGGCCTCCGGTAGCTTCAGGTATCGGTCCAACAGCATGCTCAAATTCGCGGATGGGTAAAAGTAGGAGTTGTTGTTGCTTGGCAAGGTGCTCGACCAATCATTTCTTGCTGAAAGCTCCAAAAACAGTTTTTCATCATAGGAAAACCTACCAAAGCCATAAAGGCTGTTTACGCGCCTGTCCTGGTCGCTTTCCACCACTTTTAACTGGGACCGGGCATTGTTGAAGGAATAGACGCCCGGGTTGATCAGCTCATCGGCCATCGTCCGGTTATAGGTTCTTTGTTGGTCCAGCCGGTTTCCGCCTACCGAAAGGTCTACTTTCCAAATACCATTGAAGGAGTTTTGGTAGGACACCAAAAAGTCCGTGTTGATCTCCTCGTAGAAAATATCATCTTCCCTATAATAGCCCCTTGGGAAACGCTGGGTGCTGAAGGCCCTTCTTTTGGTACGCAGGTCCCGGTAAAAATCCCTTCCCGTTCGCAGCATGACCGTAAAGTGGTCCAAAAAATCGTAGGAAAGGTTGATGTTGCCATATAGTCTGTCCTTGTCCTGGGTATTGGTATTTTCATATACGTTGAAATAGGCATTGTCATGGTAGTTGTAATTGTAGTTGAACTGCTGGGATCCTTCCAATCCTTCCTGCCAGTAATTTTTCAGGCTTGCCGTGTTGATCTGTCTTCCGTACCATACCCATAGGTACATGATGTTCTCGGTACCATAACTCACCGATGGCCTGTTATCGCTATCCTGTTTCAGGTAGTTGATACGGGTGTTCAATTTCAATCCTTTTGCCAGGTCCAGGCTGGCCGAGAGGTTGATGTTGTTCCTTTTAAGATCCGTATAGGGGACAATGCCCTTTTGGTCCAGGTTTTGGTAGGCCAACCTAAAACTGCCGAACTTTCCTCCTTTGGATACTGCTATGCCGTTGTTCAGCACCAGTCCTGTCTGAAAGAAATCCCTGACATTGTCCGGATGGGATATCCAAGGGGTGGGGACAATATCAGCATTACTGACATCCACGTCTCCACCACGGGTCCCATCAGTCCTTGGAGAATCAAATTGGGGGACCATCAGGCCGGCATCCAGCCTGGGGCCCCAGCTTTCGTCCAATCCGTCATTGGTGCCACTTCCCGAGCCATCCACAAAGGTGAATTCCTGGTTGTTGCCCTGTCCATATTCATTTTGCCATTCCGGCATGGTCAACAAGGTCTCCACGCCGACACTGGAGTTGAGGCTGACCTTGAGCAATCCGTCAGTGTCCCCTTTTTTGGTGGTGATGATGATGGCACCGTTGGCGGCGCGGGAGCCGTAGAGGGCAGCGGCAGCCGGCCCTTTGAGCACATTGATGGAAGCGATGTTCTGGGGATTGATCTCCCCGGCATCATTGCCGTAGTCCACGTCCCTGGTGCCATCACCACGGGGAGAGAAAAAGCCATTGCTGACAGGAGTCCCGTCCACGACAAACAAGGGTGAATTCTTGCTCAGGTCCAATGAAGAAGTCCCCCTGATCGTAATCAATGAGGAGCCGCCTATCCCGGAGGGACTATTGGTGATATTGACACCGGCAACCTTTCCTGAAAGCCCGTTGACAAAATTTGTTTCCCTGGATTGGGAGAGCTCTTTCGGATCAAGGTCCTGGGAAGTGTATCCCAGTGCCTTTTTGTCCTGTTTGAGGCCAAAGGCCGTAACGACGACTTCATCCAGGCCGGCAACTTCCTCCTGCAGGCTTACCCTTAGTGTTTTTCTCCCATTTAGCGGGATTTCTTGTGACAAAAAGCCGATGTAACTGATGGCCAAGGTCACTTCCGGGGAGGAAACGTTCAAGGTGAACTCCCCCTCGTAATTTGTGGTTACACCATTGGTAGTCCCTTTTTCAACTACAATTGCCCCGAAAAGGGCCTGGCCATTTTCATCGGTTACCGTACCGGAAACGGTAACCGGGTTACCTATTGGGGCAATTCCCGTATTGGAAGGGGAAACAGTATCTTTAACGGTAAGGTAGATCCTGTAGTCCAAGACCTTATATGCCAGGCCAGTGTTGCTGAGGGCAAGGTCCAAGATTGTCTCGATAGGCTGTTCCACCACCTTCAAATCAAAGGAGTGGTCCAGGTCAACATCATCCAATTTGAAAATGAACCGGTAGTCCGAGGACTTTTCTACTTCATCGATGAACCGGGAGAGGGGGATTTCCTTGAAATTTAAGGTCAAGGTTTGTTTCATTTCCAGTTTTTCCCTGGCCTGGAGAGTGGTAAGCATGGACATGAAGATCAGGCTACCTAAAGTTAGTCTGAGGCAAACGCTCGACAATAGGGGCCTGCTTCTTGAAATGTTCAGAAGATTTTTCATACTTTTGTTTTAGAAAACTGTGATTGATCTGTAAAGGTTGACCACACTAATCCAACGGAAAATGTGGCTGCATTTTCCGTTTTTTTATCCTGCGAACTCTCGCATGGAAAGTGGTCTTTGAGGTGTTGAGGTCTATTTTAGTACATGGGCAGGTTGGTTAAAAGGTTAATGGATCGTTATTTTATTCCCTTTGATTTCATAGTTGATGTTGTAAACCAAGCCAAGCTCTTCGAAGACTGTTTCGATGGGGGGCTTTTTTCCAAAACTTGCCTGGAATTTTTCCTCCGAAAGGGCATGGTTTTGGTTGGTGATCTCAACATCATATTGCCGCTCCAGTTTTTTAAGGATATTGTCAAAGCTCATGTTTCGGAATACCAATTCGTCGTCCATCCAGGCGGTATATATTTCCGTGGAAACGGATTCTTGCGAAAGCCCATGGGTACTCCGCTGGAACCTTGCCTTGTTGCCCGGCAGCAGGCGTAGGCTGGAAGGATCCATCCCTTTATGTTCGATGCTGGCAAGCTGGACGGAACCTTCAACAAGGACAACTTCTGAAAATTGGTCCTCACCGTAGGCATGGATATTGAATTCCGTGCCCAAAACTTCTACTGATAATTCGTTTGCCGTGAGTATAAATGGATGAACAGTGTCCTTTGCCACTTTTAAATAGGCCTCGCCGGTAAGTGAAACCTGTCTTTTATTTCCCTTCACGAAGTTAACCGGAAAGGTCAATGAGGAACCCGTGTTCAAGTTGACCTTGGAACCATCAGGAAGGGAAATGGCAAATTTCTTACCGTATGGGACATGAACGGTTTGAAAGGCTTCATTATCAATGGCCATAGAAGGGGAGAAGACCACTTGGTTGCCAAGCTGATTTCCGATTTTATTTCCCTTATGGTCATATATTGATTGGAATTTTCCTGAATTCAGGATCTTTACCGTTCCATCTGGTAATTCAAGGGTTATTTGGTCTTTCCTGGCGGGATCAGGTTCCATGGTACGGATCAGAAAAAGTCCCAGAAGTGATATCCCTACCATCATCGCCGCCGCAACAACAATCCTTTTCCAAACCACTTTTTGTATCCCTGATTTTTGCGGTTTGCCAATCGATCCGTGGATCCGGTTCCAAAGTCTTTTCTTTGATTCCTCCACGTTGGAATTAGTCCAGGATTCCAGGGTATTGGTATGTTGAAATTTTTGGTAGAACCGATAAAGGAGTTGTTTTTCCTCTTCCGAGCAAGTTCCCTTATCCATTTTATCCAATAACCGGTATAGCTTTTTCTCTGACATTTTTTTCCGTTATACAGATAAGGTGCATAACCTCCAGGATACGCACACGCGAATTCCCTTAAAAGGATGGGTTTAACAAACTGATAACCTAGGGGAAATGATTTGATATAACAGGAAGGCTCAAAGAGGAAGGATAAACTGAAATATAACTGCTCCCAATATGGTCTTGAGATACTTAAGGGCGCGGTGTAGCTGGTTTTCCACCGTACGGTGGGAAATATTGAAGTGTTGGGCAATTTCAGGAATGGAATAATGCTCAAAGCGGCTCATCTGAAAAATAATCCTGCACCGTTCGGGAAGGTCATTGATGGCCGTTTCAATGACCGTTGAGAGTTCCCTGTGGTCAAGGTCCAGCTCCACTTCGGGTTCTGTGGACAGACCTGTTAAAAATTGTGGGGAGATGGAGACCCAGCGATTGTTGCGGAGCTTGAGCAAGGCACCGTTCCGAACAGCCCTAGCCAAATATTGTTTTAAATTCCTGATTTCCCAATTTTCCCTTCTCCACCAAAGGTCGGTAAACACTTCATGGAGGACATCCTCTGTCAGGGCTTGGTCATGGAGGACATTATGCACCGATTGGTACAACTGCTCCCAATGACGTTCATAGATTTGTTGAAAGGCCAGATGATTTCCCTGTTTGAGCAGTGAAACCAACTGTTTATCGATGTTTTTTTCGGGCTGTTCCATTTGTTATGGCCCAAATTTAGCCCGGAAATCAAAAAATATTGTTTTACGGTCATTACCTGTTTGTTAATTGTAACCTGGTCTTAAAGTTTTTAAGAATGATAAACCTTCACTATTGTCCTAAAAATATCTTGTAAAGATCATCAACTTTCATGACGGGATAAAAAGGGAAAAGGACGGATACCGGGAAATACCTGCCTGCAGAAAGCTGGGGGAAAAGAAGATGATGGACAACTACAAAAGGATCAAGTCAGCGATCGACGAACTTGTCGAGTCCGAACTCGAACGGATGATGGACAGTCCGGGACTGGCTAAGTTTATTATCCAAAAAAAAGGTAGCTACTTTGTTTTATGCCAGTATTTGGTGGTTGATGAAAGTTGATGGAGGGCGATTATCTGATTTTGTTACAAAGGACATGTGTGGAACACAGTTTTCAGGTAACGAAAATTCCCGGAATTATCTTAATTCCTAATCACCGTAAAATTAATGGTCTTCTGAATTTATTGAAAAAAAACATTAAATCGGTCTTGGTTGGTTCTTATTCAATTATCCCGCAAAGTTAGTCAGCCAGTTCCCATACAGGGCAAGGAACTTCGGCATAAAGCCATTACTGTTTTCCCCGCTTTTTATTCCGATCCTCCTTGCCTTTAATGTCCCCTGCAGCCTGGGGAAGCTTCATAATTAAAATCATTCACTCTAAAACGTTTGTGTTATGAAGCGACAAAGAAAAAATTCCCGCAAAGATGTTTACCAGGTGGTCAACGAAAGGATCATGGCCAGCCTTGAAAGGGGTATTATCCCATGGAAACAGCCCTGGGCGGTGATGGGACTGCCCAAAAATTTCCATTCAGGAAAGGTCTATAAGGGCATCAACCTGTGGTTATTGCTCAGCTGTGGCCATGCCTATCCGTATTACCTTACCTTCAAACAGGCCGAAGGTTATGGGGCAAAGATCAGGAAAGGGGCCAAGTCGGTTCCAGTGGTCTATTGGAACGTTGTCTACCGCCATAAGGAAAGCGGTAAAAAACTGTCCGAGGCAGAGGCACGGAAGCTGCCCAAGGGGACTGTTGACAGAAAGGCATTTCTTAAATATTACAATGTGTTCAATATCGAGGATATCGAAGGGGTGAAATGGGTCATGCCGGAATCCGGTGAGAAAGCACCTTTCCAAACCATAAAGGCCTGTGAGGAACTGTTGGGAAATGCCCCGGACCTTCCTGAGATAAGGCATGGGGAAGCGCAGGCCTATTACCATCCGGCAAAGGATTATATCAATATGCCGGCAAAAGAGCTGTTCAGAAGTGAAAAACATTATTACCAGTGCTTGTACCACGAGGTCGTTCACGGAACTGGGCACCAGAAAAGACTTAACCGAAAAGAGCTATGGGGTACATCCGGTAAGGATAAGAATTCTTATAGCAGGGAAGAGCTGACCGCTGAAATGGGAGCCAGCTACCTGAGCAATCTATGCTGCATCTGGGAGAAGGACCAACAGGAGAATTCCTCGGCCTATATAAAACATTGGCTGGGGCAGCTTAAAAACGACAAACGGCTACTGGTCGAAGCTGCCGGAAAGGCACAGAAAGCGGTGGATTACCTGACCGGGAAAATGGCCTAAAGGGAAAAGGGGGAAGCCCCTTTTTTGGTCATCGTGCATTCGGCGTTCTTTGACCAATGTTGGGGAGACGGGTATTGGATTCCCAAATGACCGCAGTGCAGTCGTGTCACATTTAACCTTTATTAAACCCGTAATAGAAAAAGTTCCCTTTTCATTAACTCGTCTTGATATTGATATGTCGTCATTATTGCTTTTTCTAAAACCTCTTTGAGCGTATTAAAATTATTGGGTTTGGTTATGTACACGTTTGCGCCATTACGAAATGTTTCATCCATGTCATTTTCATTGTCTGATGTTGAATAAATGGCTATGGAAATGTGTTTTAGTTTTTCATTTTTTCTGATTTCTTTCAAACATTCCAATCCATTTTTGCGCGGCATGTTAAGATCAAGGAAAAGCAGATCAGGTAAACGAATGCTCTCCATCTTGAGCCGTTCCATGAGTTGCATTCCGTCATTTACCGTGCCAACAATGGTGTTAATCTTTAGTTCTGAAATTGCCTCGGTGAAAAGAAGTCGGTCGCTTACATCGTCTTCGGCTAGTAGAATGTGAAGTGGTGTGTTTTTCATAGCGGGTTATCTTAATTGTGAAAGATGGATACCTGACTGGTCGGCAGGTATATAGTAAAAATAGCTCCTTTATTCAGTTCACTAGTTGCAGTAATAATGCCATTGTGATTGTCAACTATCTTTTTGACAATAGCAAGACCGATGCCTGTGCCGGGATATTCCTCTTTACCATGAAGTTTTTGCAATACTTCAAATATTTTATTGCTAAATTTTTGTTCAAAACCGATCCCGTTGTCGCTAATGGTGATCTGGCAATACTCTTTTTGGGGAGGAAGTTCCTTAATGTCTAGTTTTTCATACGCAACAATGTGGCTCGATATCTTTATAAGAGGTGTTGTTTCCGGATTGGAATACTTGAGTGCGTTGCCAATAAGGTTGTGCATTAGCTGTCGAAACTGAAAAGGAATGATAAGGACCTCGCAGGTTTCGTTAAATTCTATAATGGCATTTTTTTCAGTAATTGCTTCTTTGAAATCCTCTATTGCTTCATCTATAATGATGTTGAGGTCAATGGTTTTAAATTTTCGCTCGCCGGCACTGAGACTTGAGAAGCCCAGTAGATCCTGGATGAGTTGCCGCATTCGTTCCGTTTCCTGTTGGATAAGACGGAAATAATTTTTGCCTTTATCAGATAAATGTTGTTCTTCTCTTTCTGAAATAATTCCTGCAAAGGTTTGCAATTTGCGAAGCGGCTCTTGTAAATCGTGGCTTGAAACATAGGTAAAAGCTTTAAGTTCTTTGTTTTTATTGACAAGCGATTCATTGGCTTCTTTTAATTCCTGCGTTCTTTTGTTAACGGCTTGTTCTAATCTTGATTTTTCGGCTTTTCGTTCCCTAATTTCTTTCTTAAGTAATTTTTTTTCTCTCTGTTCTTTTTCTACGATCAGGCGTCTTACTTCCGTAATGTCAGAGATGATAAGCAGGATTAGTTGTTCACGATGTGTTTTCTGAACAATACGGCTTGCGTTGAGGGACATTATTTTTTCGCCTAAGCTTGCGAAGGTTTGTTTTACTTCGAAATTATAGATTTGCGTATTTTTTGGGATAATGTCTTCAAGTAATTCGCGCAGTGCGGGAATATCCCATTGTTTGTTTCCCAAATCAAATAAAGGCACTCCCTCGGTTTGTTCTTCGTTAAAGCCGAATGTTTTGTAGAATTTTTTGTTGGCAGATTTTACCCGAAAGTCTTTCCCTAAAACAAGCATGGGGTCATGCATGGTGGAAACAATGGCCTCGGAATATTCATACGATTCATTGAGCAGGTCGATGCGCGTTTGCAATTCCTGATTGGTGGTGGTTAGTTCTTCGTTGGTAGATTCTATTTCTTCTTTTGACGTTTCTAATTCTTCATTGACAGTTTGCAGTTCTTCGTTGCTCGAAACCACTTCTTCGTTGGCGCTTTGCAACTCTTCGGCAAAGGCCTCATGCTCAAGTGAGGCAAAAAGCGAATCGGTATGTGCTGTTGCCAATTGCCGTTCTAACTTTTGTATCCTTCGATCTTTTGTTGGAGAATCATTTTTTCCACTCTTCACCAGATCGGCATATATTTCGGTTTGTTCGTGTTCGGTAAAAACAATCAGGAGCAAGGGCTCGTCCCATTCTATTTCAAGCGGAACGATTTCAAAACTCACAATTCTTATTTTGGAATCTACTTTCATTTCGATTTCCCCTATGCGAATTCGTTCTTTCGATTTAATGACTTTTGAAATAGCATTGCGCAATTCAAACCCAATTTCGGGCCGTGCCATTTTTAAAATATTAAACGTGGCTTTTCCTTTTGGGTGCGTAAGAAATAAATCGGTTGTTCCCCGAAATTGAATAATTTCATGTTGATAATCGATCACAACACTTGCAGGCATAAACTCTGAAACAAGCACTGAATCAATGGTCTTGTCAAGACTTTTAGAATTATCTTTTTGCATGAAATCTCGATTCGCTACGGGGGTATTTCTTTCAGAAACCGGTTGTTTTGTCAATTCGGGAGAAAATTCAGGCAGCCGCTGCGATCCTGAGCGTGTTTTGCGTGAAAATATTTTATATTTTTTATTGGAACTCGAAAAAAGGTTGGTTAACTGACCAATGTTTTCCGATTTGCCAAGTATTAAATATCCGTCGTTGTTTAAAGCATAATGAAAGATGTTTAATGCTTTTTTTTGTGCTGTAGTATCAAAATAAATCAGGAGGTTGCGGCAACTTATAAAGTCAAGACGAGAAAACGGTGGGTCCCGAAGTATATTATGGGGTGCAAACACACAAATATTGCGTATGACTTTGTTCACGCGGAATTTGCCGTCTGTTTTTGTAAAGAAACGTGTGATGCGCGCTGGTGAAACGGTTTCTAATTCCTGCTTGGAGTAAACACCAATACGCGCTTTGTCTATTGCTTGTTCGCTTAGATCCGTTGCAAAAATCTGAATGGGTGTGTTGGTCGTTTGGTTTTCATTCACCTCATGCAGCATCATGGCGATAGAATAGGCTTCTTCTCCCGTTGCACATGCAGGTACCCATATCCGAAGGACTTCTCCCCCTTTTTTTCTTTTTAGTAATTTTGGGAAAAGGTTTTCTTCTAAATATTTGTGCGTGTCGATGTCTCGGAAAAAACTCGTGACATTAATCAATAAATCCTGGTAGAGAATATCGATTTCTTCGTTTTTTTCGCGAAGCAGTTTTGCATACTCATTTAGGGTAGATATTTTGTAGAGCAGCATTCTGCGAAGGATACGCCGCTTGATGGTGTTCATTTTATACACACCGAAATCGACACCTGTTGCTTTATGCAATTGATTGAAGATATTTTTTAAGTCAGGATTGTCCCGATGAATATCGGGCTCAACTAAATCCTCACTTACATTATTTGAAGCATTTTTATTGACAAACGGATGCTTGCTTAGCCTTTCCAACTCGTGGGCAATCTCTTTTGGTGACAAAATATAGTCTGCCACTCCTGCGGAAATGGCTGAGTGAGGCATGCTTGTAAAGGTTGCAGTGTCGTCTTGAGCAAATGTCAATCCGCCTTCATGCTTGATGTCTTTCAGACCAAGAGTACCATCGCTTGCATTGCCCGACAGGACAATACCGATTACTCTTTCTTTTTGCGCCTGGGCAAGTGAGGAAAATAGAATATCAATGGAAATAGCCGAGCTGCTTTCCGAACGGGGAATTAATTTTATATGTCCATCTGTTACTTCAATTCCTTTGTTGTATGGAATGACAAAAACATTATCGGGTTCGATTTTATCCATGTCGTCAATCTCCTGCACTTTCATGACGGTCTTCTTCGATAAAATATCAGTCAGCATACTTTTGTGGTCGGGGCTGAGGTGCTGTACATAAATAAAAGCCATGCCCGTGTCAGAAGGAAGGTGTTTTAACAGTTCCATCATCGCTTCCAAACCGCCTGCTGATGAGCCAATGGCAACAATAGGGAATTGGCCTTGGGATGCAGGTTGGGAATCGGATACGGCGGATTTTGATTTGCTCTTTTTTGTTGTCATTCGGACAATATTTAGGATATTGGAGATCAAGCCGACATCTCCGGGCAAGTTTTACCCTGTAGATTATTTTTCAGTATGATCAGGAATCGTTATAGAAGCGCCTGTAATCATAAAATTTTCTTTGAGGGGCAATGGGTTATTTTTCTGCGATATTAGGGTAAGCGCTTCATAAATAACTTTCTTCAATTGCGAAAAATCACCTGGCTTACAGATGTAATAGTGTGCGGCGTCTCTGAAAACCCGCTTAACTGCTTCCAGCTCCGGAGAAGTGGAAAATATAATGACGGGGAGTTTCTGCAACTTGGTATTTCGTTTTATTTCCCCTAATGCTGCAAAGCCGTTTTTTCGCGGCATGTTAAGATCCATAAAAAGAACATCGGGCAGCATGTCTCCTTTTTTAGTCAGCTCTTCAATCGCCTTTTCTCCATTATGCACAATGGTCAGCTGTGCGGACACAGGCAATTCTTCCAATGCATCTTTGAAAAGAAGGCAATCGGAATTGTCGTCATCGGCAAGAAGTATATTGAGGTTTTGCGAAATCATAATTGAAAGTTAAGAATATATGTGAGAATAGTTATTATTCAAGGAATTACTTTTCATTGTAGCGGAGATAAGATGTAGCAGCAAGGGATTTTCATCCATCTGATAAAAACTCGGATCTGATTTGCCAAATTGTTACTTCTCGGCATGATGAGCATCAAGACACCAGTAAAATTGCTTAGACAAGTTACTGTCTCTTATCCAAACCTTTTCTATCACTGGCAGTTGGGATACGAATTAGTCTAATCCAATGGACTATCAACCGACTGCATAATAAGAGCCGTACGAGGGGAGACCTTCATGTACGGTTCTCTGAGAGGTTTAGGGGTGAGATTCCCCTTTACCTACTCGACTGGCGGTATGTGGCTTTCATTTGTCTGCTGTGTCTGCCAAAAAAATAAAAAGTTGAGAAAGAAAAATTTAATTAAACGATTGTCTATACTTCAAAGGCGACATTTCGGTTTTCTTTTTGAAAAGTCGGTTGAACGATTGTGATCGCTCAAAACCTAATTCATAGGCAATTTCACTTACGGACAAATTTGTCGTTAAAAGTTTTTCTTTTGCTTTTTCAAGGAGTTTTTCGTGAATGTGTTGTTGGGCGTTTTGTCCTGTCAGCAAACGTAACATATCGCTTAAATAATTTGTAGAAAAATTGAGTTGATTGGCTAAATATTCAACAGTTGGCAATCCGCTTTTAAGTGTTTCTGCGTTATCAAAATAATCTTTTAGCAACTGCTCCATTTTGGAAAGCAAATCATTGTTCACAGCTTTTCGAGTAATGAATTGGCGTTCGTAAAAACGATTGGAATAAGTCAACAGCAAATTAATTTGCGACAGAATAATGTCTTGTGTGTGCTTGTCAATATGCTGACATTCCTTTTCTATTTTTTGAAAAATATCAACAACATTTTGTTCTTCCTGTTGCGAAAGGTGCAACGCTTCACTTAGGGAATATGAAAAGAAACCGTAATTCTTGATTGTGCTTTGCAGTAGATGTTTTTTCAAAAAATCAGAATGAAAAATCAATACATATCCTGTCCCAATCGTTTCGTTAAAAGCATTGGTTTTATCTACTTCAACAGATTGGACTTGTTTAGGTGCAGTAAAAGTCATTGTCCCCTTGTCAAAATCATAATATTGTTGCCCGTATTTTACGTTGGATTGGATATTGTTTTTTAGAGAGATAGTATAAAAATCGGTAGAAAAATGTCGCCACAAATTAGAATTTACAGCGTGTATTTCTGAAACCAAAACCACACTTACCAACGGATGCAAAGGCGGGGTAATGGATAGTAAACGATGAAATTCGGATAAAGAGTTAATTGTCTGCATATCTATATAAAATTCCGAAGATGATTAAAGCTACAATTTCTATGGTAAGCCAAAGAAATTGTTTTGAAAAAAAACCGTCTAAAACAAACCCGAATAATCGGGCTATGATAATCCCCAAAGCTAGAAAAAACAATAATGCACACACCGTTAATTTCCAATCACTCCATTGATTGTAAAAAATGAACAATATCCCCAACCCAATTAGAAATCCCCATTTAACCCGCACTTCAATCATCTGATATGGGTTTTCGGATAAAGGGATGTTGCTAATTAAGTTGGGCTTGTATGTTAGAACACAACCTGCGATAAGCAAAACGGTTCCGATTATTTTTAGAAAAACTGTCATTATTCCTGCAAAAGATTTTCCCGAAAAAATGGGACTAATTTATCCAATGCTTCTGCTGTTGCTTCGGCTTTATCGTATAAATCATAATGACCCGCACCATTTACAATATGGATTGTTTTGTTTTTGGAAGCGGCTTTTTTGTATAAGTCAAAACCGTCTCTGTATGAACCGAAAGTACCAACTTTGTTGCCAACGATAACCAATAAAGGTTGTGTAAGCAAAAAATCAGCAAGATGAAAAGCGTCAAACATTATTAATTTCGGCATACTTGCAAAATGCAATTTATTGTTTGAAGTTGGAAATTCGCCTCTTGGCGTTCTGTAATAATTAATAGCTTCTAACATATCCATTTCGTTTATCCCTGCCTTTTTTGCTTCTTCGCAAGAATTGGGTGTCCAATTTGTAATAATCGATTCTGCTCCGTTGGCTTCCGCAGTTCGTTGCGAAGAAACAGCTTCTAATGTTTCTAAAAAATTTGCTTCTCTGAATGCTCTGCCTATGTTTACTCCTGAAACCGTTGCCACTGCTCTTATTCGCCTTTCTTCCAATGCTGCATTTGCAGCGTAACCACCACCTGCACAAATGCCCAATAAACCGATACGATTTTTATCTACAAAATTTAATGTAGTAAGATGATCTACAGCATAGCGTATGTCTTCTACACGGGTGGTGGGGGCTTCCAAATATCTTGGCTCTCCACCGCTTTCGCCTTGAAAAGAAGCGTCATAAGCCAAAGCAATAAACCCCTTTTTTGCAAGTTTACCTGCATACAAACCTGCAGTTTGTTCTTTTACGCTACCTCCCGGATGAACGCAAACAATAGCCGGATAATTTTGTGTTTCATCAAAATTGTAGGGCAAATGAAGATTGGCTGCCGTGTCCCAATTTCTATTTTTGAATTTTACTTTTCGCATTGTTTTATTTCTTTTAAGTTTAACAATGCAAAAATCGTCTTCCTTTAAAAAGTAAATGTTTCCAAATCAAGGTTGTTTGTAGCCAAATCAGGGTTAAGATGCCAGTAAGTGTGTCTCTTGTCATTTGGATAGGTGTTTGCCTGTCGGCTGGGTGTCGCTTTGCCATTACCGCCAACTATAAGGGTTTTATTCACCGTTTTTCCACGACAAAGTAGTAAAAGGCGTTAAGGAATGATATGCAAGGGAAGTAAATTAAAGGATTTGGAAAAAATGGTGAATAAAACCGAGTTGGACTAAGCCGCTCGGGGCTATGGGAATATTATACAGGGCGGTTCCTGTTCGTATCGAGTTTACGGCTCCTTTCCTATCTACATAATGTAAACTTGCAGCTTAGCGGCCTTTCCGAAAAGCCTGCTGATAGAAGCCTGGTGGGATAGTACTATACAAATATAGATTCAAGCCTATAAAAAAGGGAATGAATGTTGTCCCTCAGGGACAGTTACACCGCTGAATATACAGCTATCCTGGACCGACAACAAAACATCCCCTAATGGATGAGCTATGCCTAGAAGAACAAAAAAAAGAAACCTACCCTAAATAGTTGGTTTTTAACATAGAAACCCAGATTATTAGGGTGATAGAAACATGGGGTGTTATTTTCTATATTTACTTTCAAATAATCCTGGACAGTGTGGAAGTGAAGCGCACTACCGTTAGTGCGGTCTTGTGCCAAACCTTGCCCGTGGACAGCTGCTGTGGTTCCTTATGTCAGAGCTTGGGTTTTCAGGGAGCAGTCCAGCATATTTCCATACCTTCTTTCCCTTGACCGGGATTTGGTAACCATTGCTCATGTCAGGTTTCCTGCTTGGGCCGATTTTGACCTCAGTCAATGATTTTAAATTTTTTTTGCCCGAACTTTGACATCAAATAATACTATTGGAGAAGATGCTTGCTGATTTAATAAGAATAAAAACAAATTTAGCAGATGAGCAGATTGGGTATATCCTTTCTTGCTTTGAGCCAATACATGTTCAGAAAAATACGCTTTTGCTAAAGCCAGGTAATGTTTCGAGTAAATTGTTCTTTATTCAAAAGGGATGTCTCCGTTTGTATTATGATAACGAGGACCAGAATGTATTGACTAGGTTTATGGCCTTTGAAAACACATTCTTAACGTCAATTGTTAGTTTTATTTCCAGAGCGCCATCGTCCGAGTACATTCAAGCTGTCGAAGACTCCAAGCTTCTAGTGATTTCATTTAACCAATTTAACCATTTACGAAATACAATATCCGAATGGGATAAAATGTACATTCATATCCTTGAATATGGTTTAACCGTCGTGAACTCAAAACTCAGTAGCCTTTTGACCCAAAATGCAACAGAACGCTACCTGGCCCTACTTAAGGACAATCCTGAACTTGTACAAAGGTTATCCAATTCAAATCTTGCAGCTTACCTAAATGTTTCTCCAGAAACCTTGAGCAGACTTAAGTCAAAGATATGGTAAATTATTAATTCCCTATAAACAGTGCTATTATGAGAAGTGATGAAGTAAAAAAAGGACATCAAAGAACCCCACACAGATCTTTGTTTAGAGCGACTGGACTAGCGGACGCTGATTTTGAAAAGCCGTTTATAGGAGTCGCTAATTCCTTTATCGAGATTATTCCAGGGCATTATTTTTTAAACAGCGTTTCCAAAATTATAAAAGAAGAAATTAAGGCAAATGGCTGTGTGCCTTTTGAATTCAATACAATCGGAGTAGATGACGGTATTGCCATGGGCCATGATGGGATGCTCTTTTCTCTTCCTTCCAGGGAAATTATTGCTAATTCTATCGAAACAGTAATGAATGCACATAAGCTTGATGCGATGATTGCCATTCCAAATTGTGATAAAATTGTCCCTGGGATGATTATGGGGGCTTTAAGGGTAGATGTGCCAACTATTTTTGTAAGTGGAGGTCCAATGAAAAAAGGACATACCAAAGAGGGGGTACCTATTGACCTTGCTTCTGCTTTCGAAGCGGTAGGTAAGTTCGAAGCCGGCAAAATGTCGGAGGAAGAATTACTGGATGTAGAATGCAATGCTTGTCCAAGCGGTGGCAGCTGTTCGGGTATGTTTACTGCCAATTCCATGAACACGCTTATGGAAGCGATGGGAATTGCGCTTCCCGGTAACGGGACGATTCTGGCATTTACCAAAGAACGGGAAGAACTGTACAGAAGAGCTGCCAGGAGGATTTGTGAAATTGCCAAATGCAAAGAGCAAACAGAGAAATTCCAATTGAGAAACATCTTGAATGAACATGCGGTACGAAATGCATTTGCTGTTGATATGGCAATGGGCGGTAGCTCGAATACTGTTCTACACATGTTAGCTATTGCGAAGGAAGCTGATGTAGATTTTAACCTTGAAGCTATCAATAGTATCTCACACAGAGTTTCGCATTTAGCTAAAATTTCGCCTAGCCTTTCTACAGTGCACATGGAGGACATAAACAAAGCGGGGGGCGTAAATGCTGTAATGAAAGAGATAACCAAAAGAGGGAAAGATATCTTAATAGACAATATCACTATTTCAGGAGAAACGCTGTTGGAAAAAATTAAAGATGCAGCCATCAAAGACACCAGCATTATCCGCACAGCAGATAATCCATATTCGGAAGTAGGCGGGTTGGCAATTTTGTATGGTAATCTGGCAGAAGAAGGGGCGGTAATTAAAACTGCTGGCATTACTGGTGAGAGGGTCTTTACAGGTACAGCTGTTTGCTTCGACGGGCAAGCTGAGGCCATTGAGGGGATTATAAACCGAAGAATTAAAGCCGGCAACGTGGTTGTGATCCGCTATGAAGGGCCGAAGGGAGGCCCAGGTATGCAAGAGATGTTAGCTCCCACATCTTTGATTATGGGATTGGGCCTGGGGGATAAAGTAGCCTTGATTACTGATGGCCGTTTTAGTGGAGCTACAAGAGGAGCAAGTATTGGCCATGTAAGTCCAGAAGCAGCCGAAGGAGGTATGATTGGCTTACTGAAAGATGGTGATGAAATTCATATTGACGTTGACCAATATATTTTATCCGTGAGATTGACAGATGATGAAATTGCTAAAAGAAAGGCTGATTTCACCCCTATAAAAAAGGAATTGACATCTGGTTGGCTACGTCAATACAGAGCATTGGTAACAAATGCAAGCAACGGAGCTGTCTTAAATACGGATGGGTTTTAATTTGAAAATTCGAAAAATATCACTTTTTTGCTACACGCTGGGAGGGCTATAGTGAAACCTAATGACGACCTTACTTTTTATGGCAGAAGATCCTAATGTATGGGAGACTGCTGATGCTGTGATTTTATGGGAAAAGCTTTAACCTTTTGTTTTTTGGGAGTGCTTAGGTCAAAAATATTGTTCTGGTTTATTTACCTGTCTTCCCTTACTTTAGCCCGCTGGAGGTTTTTGGTACTGGTTATAGTAGTGTGGGGAGTGGTTTTTGGTATTTTTGTCACGAGCTTGTCCTTTTTTTAGTTATTGGGTATAGCTGGGCTCTTACGCATTTTTGATCGATATGGTCCGAATACGGAAAGCTTTGGTACTGTTATTGAAAATAATAGGTCAAATAATATGGAGGTGTTTTCAAGTCGCCTGCCAAATTGGTCGCTGCGGTTGAATAGGTACGTTTTAAGAAATAATCCTGATACGTTTCATGGCTTTTCAATTGTCAAAGGTGTCCAATGGTGTACAACAGGTGTCCGTTTTACGAATGGGGCACGTGGACGTTGATTTCCTTCCTGGGTAAAAAATCGTAAAACCAATCATAATGAAGAAGCTGATAACCTATGCCGTCATCCTTTTGGTGGTGGCGTATTTTTCCTACCAATATCCCTGGTTTGCATTCGTATTATTGGCCCTGCTCGGTGGGATGATCATATATATGCTTATGGCGGGAATAATATTGATGTGGCGAAACAAGCTGTTGGTAAAGAGGTTCTATTCCCCGATGACCATGTTAGGAATCGTCCTGACCGGCTTGGTAATTGGGCTGCTGCGTCCATTGCCGGATCCCATTATTTCATCCGATGATAGTTCCAAAGTGCTTGCCCATGCCTATTCTACCGACCAAGGGGACAGAATGAACCTCCAGTTTTTTGTGCCCCCTTTCCGCAAGGAAATGCGCAGAAGGGACAGTGTTCGCTTGAAACAGGTGAGAGAAGTGATGGACAGGGAATCGGAATTTAGTCCCATCGATAGGTTTCATGCAGCCTTTATCCTTCACCATAACCCGATGCATGACAGTTTCCTTTATGAACAGGCCCACAGCCTTGCCAAAAAAGCTGCTTCGGCCCCAGAGCTTAAAGATAACTATCAGGTACAGTGGCTGGCAAAAGCTACCTATGACCGGTGGATGCTTTCTATTGGCCGGTCCCAAAAATATGCAACCCAGGGTGGTGTGAGCTTCTCTATTGAATAAGGTCCATGATCGAATGTGAATACGATTTAACGGAAAAGACCAGCATGACCAGCAGTCTTCCCGTTTTGCCCATCTGGCTTCTGTATTTTTATTGCATTTAATGGAAAAGGCCCCAAAGGATATTGTCCGTGCATCAATTTAAAATGGGACAGTTGATGACAATAAATTGCGCAGGTGCCTATATCTTGCTTTTTGGTCAAAAAAAGATCCATGAGAAAACTGTCATTGTTTATTGCCACCAGTCTGGATGGGTTTATTTCCGGGCCAAATGAGGATTTAAGTTTCCTGACTTCAGTAGAAAAGGAAGGGGAAGATTATGGCTATGCCGGATTCATGGCAACGGTAGATACGGTCATTGTCGGAAGAAAGACCTATGATTATGTCCTGAGGACCATAGGTCCCGGCCACTATGACAACGGGGACAGGGAGGTACATGTCATCACCAGGAAAGCCAGGCCAAACCAAGGCAAGGTGACATTCCATTCGGGAGGGCCTGCCGAGTTGGTGAAAAAGTTAAAGAGCGGGGACGGGAAGAACATCTATTGTGACGGTGGTGCAGAAATCATTGATGAGCTGTTGAACAGTGACCTGGTAGATGAAATGACCATTTCGGTGGTACCGGTATTGCTCGGAGAAGGAACAAGGCTGTTCAAGGAGGGCAGGCCAGAACAAAAGCTCGAACTGGTGGCTGCCAAAACATTTGATACAGGTCTTGTCCAGTTGGTGTACAAACGGAAGAAACCCTGAAAAAGACGCGTTGGATGGGGGCTGTCCATCCTTTCATTATTGTTCAATAAATACGAATTAACAGTAAATGGTGGAGCAAAGTTTTAAGCGCAACTTTTATGTGATCACAGGCGGCCCCGAAGTGGGGAAAACAGCGCTCTTGGACGAAAAAAAACAGGGGACATAAACGGTGCCTGAGATCGCTCGTGAACTGCAGGAGAAGGACGGCAATGCCCTTCCCTGGCGGGACAGGGGATTTTTATGGAAAGCATGTTTGACCGTTCCGTCATGAGTTTTGGGGAAACCTGTCATAGGGAAGGCAAGGAAATTCCTGTCTTTTTTGACCGTGGATTTTTGGATGCCATATGCTACCGGGCACTTATCCAGTCACCCATAAGTGAAAGGATGCAAGCCTATGCGAAAAACTGGAGGTACACTACATCGGTATTTTTCCTTCCCCCTTGGAAGGAAATCTAACAAACAGACAGTGAACGGAAACAGGATTGGAAGGAAGCTGTCCTGACCTTCGAGAAGATGTGGGAGACCTATGCCGATTATGGATATGATGTCATAACAGTACCGAAGGAATCGGTCAGGAAGGGAGCTGTATAAAAAATATACGCAAATCCAGCAAACGGCCGTATGCTTTAAGCCCACGATGCGACTACGCTGGCGTGCGCAGTATCCACCATAGTACGCACGGGACTTCCCAAATCAAGTTTGGCTGTATTTGGCCGCAATCTCCTTCAATTTTATAGTAAATCTGGTGCCGGATTAATTTATTCTTTTTATTATGTCATATTTTTGTGACATTTTTCATATGTTTGTGACATGGGAGGTACGAAATCTAAAATTATAGCAGCCGCGGTAAAGTGCTTTCGAAGTAATGAGTCGAACACCCTGGACAAAGTTGCTGAAGAAGCTGGGGTTACTCGCAGAACGCTGCATCGATATTTTGAAAGTCGCCAAAACTTAATGGAGTGCTGTAAAAAGGAGATGCTCGAAAGTTGTAACAAAGCGATGAATGAAGCCTATGAAAGGGGCAGTGACCAAATAAGCAAAGTAAGAAACATGCTGTTTGCCGCCATTGAACAAGGAGCAAAGTATTCATTCATCAAAAGAATCTATGAGAATAGTGACTTTTCAGGTTTAGAAAGAAAAAATGAATTTGAATCCGATAGCGTTAAAAACAGATGGTTAAAAATCATCAGGGATCTCCAAAAAGAGAAACGCATTAACGAAGAACTAACTATCCCTTGGATATTTAATTTGTTCGGATCAATCATTGAAACTACTGTTTATGCCTTTGAGTCTGGGGATGTTTCCAAGAACGATAGTAAGAAGTTTGCTTGGATTTCCTTCAAAGGAGCTATTGGATTAAAAGAATAAAATAAAGTCAGAATCGGAAAACATATAGATATGAGTCAATATTCAATAGAAAATCTTATCAAAAAAATGACTGGTTTCTCCAGTTGCTTTCAGAAAGTCAATGGAATAAATATTCACTATGTGAAGGGAGGAAGGGGAGAACCATTGATATTATTGCCCGGCTGGCCTCAGACCTGGTGGTCTTACCGCCATATTATGCCGTATCTAGCTGAGAATTATACTGTAATTGCAGTTGACCTGCGTGGAATGGGTGATAGTGATAAACCAGAAGAAGGCTATACCAAGAAAAACATGGCTGGTGATATAAGAGAATTAGTGATATCATTAGGGTACGAGAGCGCGCATATTGCCGGACATGATATAGGTGCCAATGTCGCTTATTCATTTGCTGTCAACCATCCTGATAGCATTGATAAACTGATTCTTTTAGATACCCCACCTCCCGATGAAAACTTGTATAAACTTCCGATGTTGCCTGTAGGAGCCCCGGTTTATCCTTGGTGGGTAGCTTTTAATCAGTTAAGGGATTTGCCTAGCCAATTGCTGGAAGGACGTTTTGAATTGTTGTTAAACCATGTTTTGGACAGGCTCCTTATTAATAAAGATGCCATCAATGATTTTGACCGTGCAGTGTACAGTCACCACTATAATAACAGAGAAAACATAAGAGCATCCAATGCATGGTATCAAACTTTCGGAGAGGATATTTCAGAACAGAAAACCTATCCTAAAATTAACAATTTGACCATGGGAATTGCATCATCTGCTACCCAGGGAATCTTGGAGGGTTTCCTTTCCCGGAATGCTTTTGAGTATGAAATGATGGAGATAGAAGGATGCGGGCATTTTCTTGCTGAGGAGAAGCCTGGGCAAATTGCAAATGCAATCTCAGATTTTTTGAAATAACTTACATAAATATAATTGGGAGAAGATTGAATACAACACTCCCCATCACTGCAGAAGGTTTTATTCCTTCGCTGATATAAGAGGGCTTTAGGGCCCTTTTTTTTCTTTTCTCAAGTGGCGCCCTTTCTAAGGAGAAGTGAAATTCTTTTGTTTATCACTCGCTCCTTAGGATATCAGTGTTGAGGGGAATGGCAACTGGTTTTAGGAAATATCCCCCTGTTTTTTTGAACTGGACTCTCTGATAATCAATTCAGTTTTTAGCGTGACAATTTCAGACTCGATCAAATCCTCCTCATCTTCAATTTGCCTGATAAGAAGTTTTGCTGCCGCTTGGCCCATTTCGAACGCCCGGTCGTTTACCGAAGAAAGGTTGGGTTCTATGATTTTGGAAATTGGATAATTGCTAAAGCCGACAACTGCCACTTGGTCTGGTACTTTGAACCCATTTTTTTGGAATACCTGAATGGCACTGACCGCGGTGTAGTCATTGGAGCAAAAAATTCCATCCGGTTTGACAGGTTGGGAAAGAAGTTCTTTTGCAGCTGACAGGCCTTCGTCATAGGTTAACCCCTTTGTAAAGTGGATGAAACTGGATGAAATCTCAAGATGGTGATTTTCCAATGCTTTCCTAAAACCTTCATATCTGGATTTGAAAATTCCAGTTGTTTGAGGACCACCAATATGTGCTATATTTTTACATCCTTTTTCGATCAAATGTTCCGTGGCCCGCAATGAAGATTCAAAATCATTGATGATAACTTTGTTCGCCTCAAAGCCCGTAGGCACCCGGTCATAAAAGACCAAGGGCATTTTCATCTTTTTCAGTTTCTTAAAGTGGTCTATGCCCCTTGTTTCTGCTCCTTGGCAGATGATTACTCCAGCAAACATATTGTTCTGCAGGGTTTCGGTAATTCTCTTTTCTCGTTTGAATGAGTTTCTGCTTTGGAAAATCGTTACGTTGTAACCTGCCTTATAGGCATATTCCTCTATTCCGCTGATGACAAGTGAATGAAAGTGGATGTCGATTTGAGGAGCAATTACCCCTATCGTTAGTGTTTTACTTTTTCTAAAACTCGAAGCAATGGAATTCCGGGTAAAGCCCAATTCATCGGCTTTTAGCTTGACTCTTTCCTTTGTTTCTGGGCTTATTCCAGGATGGTCGTCCAAGGCTCGTGAAATTGTTGAAACAGCCAGGTCAAGTTCTTTGGACAAATCCTTTAGGGTAATTCTTCTTTTAATCATGGAAAACTTTCGGCAAACGTTTGCAATATAAGGATAATTTTTAAAAGGGCCTCTTAAATGATAAGTAGGGATGTAATTCAAATATATGCACCACTCCAATAATTCATTAAGTGTAATGAAAAATATATGCAAACGTTTGCTATTTTTTTGCATAACGTTTACATTTGGATAATATGATTATGAAAATTCTTCTGAAAACATTTTAATCCAAATTCTATGGGGTATTTCAACAGGTTTGTACAGGTCAAATCTTGGTTTTCTTTATTAATTATTTTAATAAGTATGGTTGGGTCTTTAGGTCTGTTTGCGCAAGGGACTGTAGTGAAAGGAGTGGTAAAGGATGGAGATAGTGGCGAGCCTTTGATCGGTGTTTCTGTATTGGTAAAAGGCACTTCCAAGGGAGTGGTCACCGATATGGATGGAGCCTATTCCATTGAGGGTGTGTCTCCGGAGGATGTATTGATTTACTCATATTTGGGATATTCCAAGCAAGAAATCACGATCGGTAGCCGATCAGTTCTGGATGTGACGCTCATTTCCAATGCAAGTGATTTGGATGAGGTAGTTATCGTGGGGTATGGCGTGCAGGAAAAAAGAAATTTGACGGGGTCTATTGTCTCGGTGGGAAGTGATGAAGTGCGCAAAACAAATATGCAGGATCCCATATCACTTTTGCAGGGAAGGGCTGCCGGTGTGCAGGTGACATCCAATTCCGGAGCCCCGGGGGGAGGCATGACAATCAATATCCGGGGGAGTTCCTCGCTCAATGCCGGGAACAATCCCTTATATGTGGTCGATGGAGTGCCGATCGAAACCAATGTAACGTCTTCTTTAAACGGTTCGGAGAATTTTGGGCTCAATCCATTGGCCGCCATTAACCCGGCGGATATCGAGTCTATTGAAGTACTGAAAGATGCTGCTTCTACAGCTATTTATGGTTCGAGGGCTGCAAATGGGGTGGTGTTGATTACCACAAAAAGAGGAAAGGAAGGTAGGGCGCAAATTAACGTGAACGCGCATACGGGGGTAAGTCAAATTACCAGAAAGCTGGACGTGCTCAATGCAAGCCAATACAGAAGTGCCGTACTGGATTCCTATGCCAATTCAGATGGTGGAAGGGAGCCCATTTCTGCCATCGTCGATTCGCTGAGTTCTACCAACAATGGAGATGTGGATTGGCAAAGTGAACTGCTCAGAAAGGCAGTCCAGACGAATGTGGACCTGTCCATTCAGGGAGGTTCCGAAAATACCAGGTATGCCTGGAGCACCTCATTTTTGGACCAAGATGGGATTATCATCAATTCCAACTACCGCAGGATCACTTCTCGGCTTAATGTGGATTTCAAAGTAACTGATCGCCTTACTGTGGGGCAAAGTATATCCTACTCCAATGGCGTCAACAACAGGATCAATGCAGCAGGAACAGGAAACCTAAGTATCATTCGCGAATTGCTTATCCGCCCTCCATCGTATTCAATGTATTTACCGGATGGCTCTATCAATGGATATCAGTTTGGTAAACGAAACCCAGTAGGTCTTGCGGAGCAATCTACCAACCTCAATAAGACCAACAGGATAATAGCTGGCCAATACCTGGAATACCAATTAGCGGAAGGCCTGAAGTTCAGAACCTCTGTTAACGTGGATTTCCTTTCCATGAAGGAAGACACCTTTATACCCTCAACATTGGATTATAGAGAAGGGTATAATACGGGCTCGGTTCGGTCTATCAATAACCTGACTTGGTCCAATGAAAATATAGTGACCTATCAAAAACAAGTTGACGGGAAACACAATGTGGGAGGACTTGTGGGATTCAGTTATCAGGACTGGGATTATGAGCGGACCGGTTTGGATGGAATGTTTTTTCCCAGCGATGATATCCGAACCATGAATGGGGCAGGGACAATCTCCAACCAAGGGGTGAACATCACCACGTCTCATTCCCTGCTTTCTTACTTTGGGAGGGTTTCCTACGACTATGATCGGAGGTACCTTTTTGAGGCCAATTTAAGAGCGGATGGTTCTTCCCGGTTTGGAAGGGACAATCGCTTTGGCTTCTTTCCTTCGGCTTCGGTAGGTTGGAGATTTTCCGATGAAGGATTTTTGAGTGGCGTGGGAGTGCTTGATGACGGGAAGTTGCGCTTTAGTGCGGGGCAAACGGGTAACGAGGCAATTGGGAATTACACTTCACAGGGCGAATTCATGGTGGGAACCAACTACCTGGATTATTCTGGAGCTGCTCCCACAGTAATGCCCAATTCAGGATTGACCTGGGAAACCACTACACAGTACAATGCGGGAATAGACTTGGCATTTTGGCAGGGCAGGCTGAACTTGACGGTAGATGCATACATCAAGGACACCAAAGACCTGCTCTATAATGTACCGATTCCAAGGGAAACAGGCTTTGGATACATTACTCAAAATATTGGGAAGATACAGAACAAGGGAATAGAGGTACTGCTCAATACACATAATGTCACTACGCAACATTTCAACTGGAGTACAAGTCTTAACATCAGTACAAATACCAACATCGTCAAGGAACTCCCGGAGGAGCTTTTGACCAATGGGTTTATCCAAAACGGGAATTACCATATTCTCCAGGAGGGGTATCCGATCGGTACTTTTTTCGGCTGGCGGTTTGATGGCGTGTATGCCAGGGATGAAGACAATGTCAATGGGGTCACCAATGGATCCCAAGGGCCGGTATATGAGGGAGGAGACCCCATCTGGCATGATCTCAACCGGGACAATGTCATTGATCAAAATGACAGGCAGGTGATTGGTAATGCGACTCCTGATTTTTTTGGAGGGATCACCAATGACCTTTCCTATAAAAACTTCAGCCTGAGCTTCATGTTTCAGTTTTCCTACGGCGGAGAAATCTACAGTGAGATCAATCACCAGCGTAATTCCATCGTCCGGTACAATAACCTATCCACAGATGCCCTGACCAGGTGGAGAGAGCAGGGAGATATAACGGATTTTCCAAAGCCAGTACAAGATGATCCATTGCAAAGTGACAGCAGGATTCAAAGCAGGTGGGTAGAAGATGGCTCGTATATCAAATTGAAGAATGTCAATCTACGGTATTCCTTGCCGCTGAAATTGGTCAACCGCATTGGTTTGACTCGGATGGATACCTATGTCACCGGGACAAATCTCATCACATGGACCAAATATACCGGTTTTGATCCTGATGTCAGTTCGTACAGTGGGCTGAGAATAGGAGTGGACGAGGGTTCATACCCGCAAAGTAGGACAGTGATCGTGGGCTTATCAATTGGATTGTAAATAAATAACTTATGAAAATTAGCAGGAATATCTTTATGTCAATGCTGACGCTCATCTTCTTCTCTTGTTCGGAGAATTTGTTGGACAAAGATCCGGTCAGTAGTTTTTCCGCCCAGGGATTTTATAAGACATCCAGTGATGCGCAATCCGGGGTCTATGGAATATACGATGCAGCACAGTCTACATTTTCCCTCAACTTCTCCCTTTGGGGTGAGGGAAGAGCAGATGCCGTGAGTACCAATCAGTCCGGAGATCCTTTTTTGCTCCAGGATAACAACCTGAATCCCACATTGAACTCAGCTCGATGGGATAATCTTTATGGGACCATTAGCAGGGCCAACTATGCCATTAAGTATATTCCCCCTGTATTTGAGGATGGAGAGGAATTTGGGTTACAGTTATTGGGGCAAGCCAGGGCGTTGAGGGCCTTGTGCTATTTCTATGCCGTGCGGATTTGGGGAGATGTCCCATTGATTTTGGAGCCTTATGAAAGCGTGCAGCAGGACTTGTTCAATACGCGAATTGATGCTGAAACCATTCTGGACCACGTCGAGGAAGACCTCTTATTTGCAGCTGAACATTGTAGGGCTAGTTTTGGGGGTGAAAGGGACCGGAATTTGATTACCCAGGGAGGTGCCAATGCCTTGTTGGTCCAGCTGTATATGTGGAGGGAAGATTATACCAGTGCGGTGGCAGCTGCAGAAAAAGTGCTGGATAATTCCTTGTACAGCTTGGTGTCCATCAGCGACTGGTCAAAGATTTTTACGCAAGGATACTCGAACGAAAGCATTTTTGAAATAGGCTACAATGAAGTGCAAACCAATTCCCTGCGGGTATTATATGCCTTGGGATCGGATAGTAACTTCTTCCCAAGTGAGTCTTTCCGAAATTCCTTCGAAGAAGGAGACCAGAGACAAGAGCTTATTTACGATGTGACCTCTGCCCAGCCCCGAAAAATATGGAAATTTTTTGGAAAGGGATTTAATGACGAAAGTCCAGATCCATCTGCAAATAATATCGTCATGGTCCGGCTGGCGGATATCCTATTGCTGAAAGCGGAAGCCCATAATCAATTGGGAGAAGTCGAGGAAGCCTTGACTTTATTGAATACCATTAGGAATAGGGCGGGACTGGAAAGCCTGAGCTTGTCCACTGCCGAGGCCCTTTACGGTGATTTGGAGGCTGCGATTTTACATGAGCGATTGATTGAACTTTGTTATGAAGGACACCGGTGGTTTGACCTGGTGAGAACAGGGAAAGCGATGGAAGTCATGGGGCCAATCAATGGCTTGAGCGAAGAGGCAAACTTAGTATGGCCCATACATCAGGATGCCATTAACAGGAATCCGAATTTGGTTCAGAATGGGTTTTATGATTAAAGCTCTTTGCCAAAAATTTTCAACACAAAAACCAAAAGGAATGAAGAGTTTACCGATAAAAATCAATGGAGCCATACTTGCGCTCATCGTTGCTGGTGTGGTATTTTACAGCTGCACCGTCCAGGAGGATTATGACTATCATCCTGCAGGTATCACTGGAAAGTTGGAAGTGTCGGCCTTGGAATATTTCCAGTCGCACGAATCATTTACCATGCTCAGTTCCGCCATTGATTTGGCCGGCCTGACCGAAGCGTACAGCACAGACCAAATCAGGACATTTATCGCGCCTACTGACAGGGCTTTTGAGGAATATTTGGAGGAGAATGCCTATGGGAGTTTGGAGGAGGTACCGGTGCCCATTTTGAGAAACCTACTGAGGTACCATATCGTCGAAGATAGGGTGTTGTTTTCTGATCCTGATTTGTTCGAAAGTAATTTTCCGATAGCTTATTCTACAGAAAGTGGCCAAGTGATGTACCTCTCTCACAATACCAATTTTGTGGGGTTGGTCAATGAAGGGACTAGCAAACAATGGGAAATTGCTACTTCTAATCTTGAGCCTACCAATGGGGTGATCCATGTGGTAAACGCTATAGTTTATTTTTCAGCAGCATCCACAGACCTTGATGAACTGGACCCTTCTGTGAAAACCGATACCATATTCCCGCTGGCAGACACGTATATCAATGGAGGAGCAGCAGCGAATAGCAATTTTGGATCTGCGAACCTGTTAAAAGTAAAGAACGTGACAGGGGATGGGGATTACGACCGAAAGGCCTATTTAATGTTTGATTTGAAGGAGCTGCCTGCCGAGGGTGTCATCACAGACCTCCGGTTTGAAGTTGGCGTTTCTTTTACCCATGCAAAAAATTTGGACATGAACCTGTTTCAGGTTCCCGATACCACGTGGACCGAGATGGGCCTGAACTGGAACAATGCCACGGAGCCGGTTGATCCACCCGTTGCTACCATCATCACCACCAAAGTCGGTGCCTTCAATTTTGATTTGACTGATTTCTATGCAGGGTTGGAAAAAAGGGGGAAACTCTCACTGATGATCGATGGACAAGATCAAGGTGATGAAACAAATGATTTGGCCTCCAAAGAACACGAAACACTGCCTGCCCCCATGATCATCGCCATCATTGCCACAGGAAACAGTGTACTTGACTTGGTGGCCAATACCGGGATATCCGTGGAGTCAGGAGGTAGCGTGGCCTTGGATTCGGAGATGCTGGAAGTAACCGGAGCCTCCGCTAATGACATCATCTACACTGTGGAGGAAGTCGCCCAGCATGGCTGGTTGATCAGCGGTGCGACCATACTAAAACCGGGCGACCGATTTACCCAAAATGACATCAATGTCATGAACCTGGTCTATATCAGTAATGGTGAAGGTAGTGAAGATCAGCTTGTCCTTTCGGCGAGAGATAGGGCTGGGGCCAAACTTGATCCATTCGAAGTGGAGGTAATTATTGAGTGAATTTAATTGACTCCCCAAAGGAATTGATATTTATTGAATTAACAGTGTTATAACTAACTTATAGTGGGTAAAGGACTATCTCATCTGGTTACTGAGGGAGATGTCCTGCCCACTTCTTTTAAAAAAATGA